>CAZABG010000019.1:4439-32238 GCA_964483465.1 uncultured bacterium | reverse complement strand
AGTATAGCAGAATTGCGCAAACTGACCTGTCTAAATTTTGGGGTCCATTATATTACTTAAGAGCGGTAGAAGAATAAGCCTTGCTATATCTTTATTGTAATAGGATTTTTTACTTAGATCAGAAATACATGTTATGCTTCTTATTTTCTTGCATTTTGCTTACCAATGAAAGAAGAATTTGGCAAAATATATAGCGAATCAAGCTTTCAAACTAATACGCCTATTTTGTGGGAAAAAATAAATAATGTTAGCAACTACCCCTCTATCACCCACTGAAATTCTATATAATGACGGCAAAATTTCTTTAAAAATAAGACCATTGCATATTAGTGATGCTTCTATATTAAATACTGCGGTGAAAGAAAGTTTAAATAATCTTTTGCCCTTTATGGATTGGGCACATGAAGAATTAAGTCAAAATAAACAATATACTAGAATTATAGCTTCCAATCAAAATTATCTAAATGGGATTGAATATGATTTTGCTGTATTTGATTCTTCTGGAAACTTTATAGCTTCAGCAAGTTTTCATCCTTCAAAAACAAGAAATAAAAAATGTTTTGAAATTGGATATTGGACTCACACCAACTATTGCAACAAAGGAATTGCAACGCTTGTAACTAAAATTTTAACATTTGTGTCTTTCGAATTCATGAGATGCGATCGAATTGAGATTGGCTGTAATAAAGCTAATTACTCAAGTAAAAGGGTAATAGAAAAATGTGAATATTTATTCGAAGGCAAGATTAGAAATTATTTTTCTAAACCTACAGAAAAAATGCTAGAAAATATGTACTCACCAGAAAGAACTTATCTAGCATATGGTTTAACTAGCGAAGATTTGTCAAAAATCACCTGGTATTCGGAAATACGTAAATACATTAAAATTAGATAATAAAAGCTAAAAGAATTTTAAGTCATTATTTTTAGGTTTACGGAACGCAACCGCCCGAAAGAAACTAATTACACAACATAAGGAGAATTATGAGATTTATAGCAGGCATTTTGCTGCTCGCATTTTGTTTAACAGGATGCAATTACAGCGATGAAGATAAAATTGTTTTGGCTTTTATGAAAGAGGCGCAGCCAAAATACAATCTGAAATACAAGGCAAGTGTTTACAGTTTTGTCTATGGAAAAGATTGTCGCAATGGATGCGAGCTAAATCATTTATATGTTAAGTATGAAGCAAAAAAACCATATGATGAAGTGCAAGCAAGAAAATTGATGATCGATCTAACCGAAGATTACATCAAATTTGTAAACAAATCGCCTGCAAAGAATAAGGTTGTAGGCCCAGTATCAGAAAAGAACGGCGACTTGGTGATTGTGTATGTGGATACAGAAGGAAACAGCCTTGGCGAAGTTAGAAGCGAAAAAAGCGAAGTTATCTTTAAACAAGCCAATCAACACGGCAAAGTGATTGAAAGTGGCAGAGAACCTTATGCTGAAGCCTATTCTAAAGTCTACGGAACAAAACCACCCGAAAGAGTGTAATAAACCGCCGCCCCAAAAGGGGCTAATAGAGAAATACAGGCCCTTAGGGCCTGTATTAAAGCTTACGAAAAAAGTTTGCTGAAAAAACTCTTTTTTTCAGGACTTGAAACGACAGGACGAGAAGAACCCGCAGCTGCTGGCGTTACAATCGGTCTTGCGATCGATTCAACCTTCACTAAATTCTTGGGAAAATTAGGGATTGAAACTCTTTCTTTTATTATTTTAAAATTACATTTTCCGGATTTTTCATCAGTTTTTAAAAATTCAATATAATCTTTAATAATATATGCAAAAGCAGTGTTCATTTTATCTGTTAAAGGTCTTACATCAACCCAATTCTTCCCAGGAAATGTTAATCGATATTCACCGGCATTATCATCAATGACAGTGTTTTTTAAAATGACTTCAATATTTCCATTAAATACAAGATTCGAAACAGATGAAACATACAACAAAACACTAGAAAAATCATTATTAACAGATACAACTACAAAGTTATTTCTTTTTCCTAACTCAAACATATTTTCAAAAATCGATGAATCTTTTGAGTGGATTGGATGAACTTTTATAGTCGAATATGAAGATAATGAATTTAAATCATATTCTAAGGGTACGTAAGCCAAAAATGTAATTTGTCCTGGTTTGTAAGAAATAGAAGGAAACAAACTTGGATCACGATCCTTATCGTTAGATCTCAAATTGTCCACTAATAAAAATGTCATGACTAAAACTCCAATAATACGAAAATTATAAATTTTTAAACAATTTAATATCAATAATGTTTTTAAAATTAATGTTTTTGTTAACTTCTAATTAGGAGAATAAACGATATGAACATTAATATGAATTCCCCTAACAATCAACATTCAATTTCCTTTTACACTGTTGAAACTTATAAAGATACACAACTTCTTAAACAAATTACAGGAAAAAAACTGACTGAGACACTAGCAAAAATGACAAATGATCAAGCGTTGCCCAATATTGCGATCAGGAAGGGCGATGTCTTTATAATGACCAAAGAAAATCTGCTTGAGAATAGAAAAATTGTATTAATTGACAACGGCAAAAGAATAGATCTTACCGGTCGGGTAAGGGTGATGAATGAAGCGGATGTAATTGAGATTAAGCAGTTTGCGGCGCAGTACTTTGCTCGGATGAAAGAAGGCGAAGAGAAGGTTGCGGTAAAGACGGGGTCGGCAAGAATTTGGCAGCCGGCAAAAGAGAGTGATAAGAAAAAAGGCGATGCCGCCAGGAGAGCGATTACTAGCGCTAACGAACGCTATGAGGAGCAAAGCGGTAAAGAGAATCGTTCTATAGAGGCTAAGTCTAATCTGGAGACCGGGAAGAAGATAAGACGGTTCTATGACCAAATGAAGAATCGCGCCGAATCAAATCGATCGTTTACATAAGGGATTAAATCTTCCAAGTCTTGAGCTTTTTTACTTTGCAACCGAAGAGGGCGCCGCTAATGCGGCCAATAGATCCTATATAAATGTATTAGCCAAAGAATATCCAAATCCTTTCATCAGATTTTTTTGCCTTATTACATCAGCTAAAAAGACTCAACGCGTAACAGCTAGTATTTTTCTTGGATTAGTTAAAAATGAACCTGTTCAAAATATTGATTATTTGACCTTCCTTTATCTTTCGAAATCAAGTTGGCAAGAAGCGCTGCATTATTGCAGAGAGCGAGACAAAATCCATCCCCATCCCCTCCTTCTCGAAAATATGATTATTTCGATTTATAGCCTCGTATTTTCAGAACCCAAGAATCCTCAACACATAGTGGAACTAGAAAAGCTTTGCGAAGAGTATCTTGCAAGAGGTTATGATAAAGAGAATATTCTTTGGGCTCTTGCTAGAATCGCAAGACATAAAGGCGATCTTGAACGTGCGAGGGATCTCTACATTGCGAGCATGCAATATTATTGTCTAGACATAGATCTAATCAATATAACAGAAATATATTTGGGTTTAGGCGAAACTAAAGCCGCATGTGATTTTTTAGTCGAAAAAACAAAAAATTTTAGATTTCCAGAACTGCTTTTAATGGCAGAAAAACTATTGATCCAGCACTCAACGGATGAGGTTTTAAAAGAATTTTATAAAACTCATCGAGAAGAGCACCCCGATTTTGCATCAAAATTTAAAGCCTTGGAAGATAAGTTGCTTGAAGACCATAAAGACCTGGAAGCAAAAGACATTGCAGAGCTCCCTATCGACAAGGCAATCGAGATTTTAAATTTAAGAATAGATCGTAAAAAGGATGCGCCTGCTTCATTCTATCTCTCCTTGCTTTACTACAAAAAAGGGTTGAAAGAAGAATCTGTTAATACCATCAAAAAATTTACATCCAAATATGAGATTAAATCTAGTGAAAGCCTTTTCTCGATGTTAAAAACAGATTCGGCCTATATCTGTTTTATCCTTCCCCATCTATCTATGAGTAACTCATTTTTTGATCGACTAGCGATGATGGCTTATTTTTACAATAGCGAATACGCAAAAGTATTAGAACCTTCGCTTGCGCTCATAAAAGCGTTCCCTGACGATACCCTTGCTCATTATTTTCGAGTCTTAAGTTTTTATAGGCTTGGCAACATACCTGGAACTCTCTACATGATCGAAATGATTGAAGAGAAAGGATGGATGAATGAAGAGATAACTAATATTAAAGCTGAATTAGAGCAAAAAACGGCTTCAACCCCGCCAACACCTAAAGAAAAGTCTTTAAGAAAAGAAGCGCCAAGAAAAAAAACGCAGGTTCAAGATCCCTTTAAATTGGAAAAAAAAGACATTTCTGACGCCAAACAATCGCACCTTGAGAAAAGAGATGCCCTTAGAAAAAAAGGAGAATTTTCCGTCTCTCATATCGGCTCAAAATCAGTCAAAAATAGTGTTGATCCTATCGAACGTAAAAAGCGTTTTAACCCCTTAGATTATAAACCCAAAGAGGATGAACCCATTGCTCCTATCCCTATAGCGGCAGAAATCAAACCTCAGCCGAAAGCAGCTCCTGCGCCTCTCTTTACGACTCATCTCGATCACAATCAAAAATCTCAGGTCGAATACGCCATCGAGCGCTTCAATGATTTAATGCAATTAGATAAAAGAGAAATCGATCCAAAATTTAAAGACGATCTTGTTTTTCGAAATCATATCTACAGCTATGTGAGAGGATTTGGTATCCTATCGCGACTTGCAAACCCTCCGCTTAAAGATAAGCTTTATAAAATACGGGATGATGCTCGTCATGAATTTATAGTTTGCTCCCTCGAAGGTTGCGAAAGTCTTTTAAATTATCTTAAGCAAGTGAATATCGTCTCACAAATGGAAGACTGGATTAAAGGCGGCGTAATTACAAACTTAGCTGTGAGCCCTTATTCTTTAAGAGACAGCATTAAGAATCGAAGATTCGAACATGCGGATGCTGCCGAAAAGGATAGAATTAGAGTCGAATTTATAAAAAAAGAGCTCGATCTCTTGATTCAATTCATGGAACCTATAAAAACCCTCCACGACCTAAAAATGGAAGGGGTTTATCAGAATGCCATGAAAGCGAGCATGATGATGTTAGGGAAAACCTGGACTAAATTAAATCCAGCATTAAAAGCGCGTCTTGCCCCCTACTTCAGACCCCTAAATTTAGAGGGAAATAAGGGAGCTCATAATTTAAAACCTCAGGTCGTTCATGATCAAATTGTATTTAATTTAGGGTTTGATGACATATCGATCGAAAGTCTATGGGAGTTTGCACAAAACGCAACCCCCTTAAAGAATTTTTTAGTTGGAATAATTTGAGCAAAAAGTTTAAATAGACAGTCATGTTTAATTTTTTCTTGTGCTTCTTATTCCTCTTTGGTCTAGACGCTGCCCATGTTTATAATGATTTTGATAGAAACCCTTTCGTATCTATCGAAGAACAGCACGCGGTACTTCCGCACCTGCTTCCATTCGAACATCCTATCAGAGAAAAACTCGACTTGATCTTTCATAGAACACGCGCAACTAAAGACATCAATAGTTTGGTAGAAGCAGGATTTATCGTTTTAAAACAAAAGAGCCGCAGTTACATCATCGTCGCGACTCATCCTGATATTCCAGGGTATTTGTTTAAGCTCCATCTTGACTCCGAACTAAGATTGAAGAGAGGGAAACCGGGCTGGTACTGGTTCTCGCAAAGAGTTATAGGCGCGAAAGCAATCGGAAAAGTGATCACTAAGAAAAAACTGGATTTAGTGAAATGCCCGAAAAAATGGTTATACCCTTTGCCTGTCTATCCTGAAGCTCCCTCGGGCGAAGGCTACAGCCGAAAAAATATTATCCTTGTAGCGGAATACATCCCGCTTCTTTCGAAAGTTCCGAACTTAGAAGCATTCAAAACACAAATTACAAAAGAACATCTCAATCAGATTTGCTATGTTTTGAAAAAATGCGGCGGCAATTCCATAAGGCCTGATAATATTCCTTTCGATAAAAAGGGACGTTGCTGTTTTATCGATACCGAATATCCGGGCGCAGACACTCGCTGGAGCGAATTCAATAAATATTTAAATCCAGAAATGGAAGCTTATTGGAAAAGCATTACAGGTCAATAAGCCTATTTACACAGTTAACTGTTTATCGACTTCTTTCAACAGGAGATGAGCAAGAAGCTTTAATGTAAGCGTATCATTAAAGATTTTATCCAGATTGCCTCCGAGTGTTTGTAACATAGGCTCAATTTCAGATAAACGGGCTCCCCAATCGGAGAAAAATCCCGCTTTTTCATCCAATGCTTTTTTTATTAACGGGTAAATATCACGCACCATACGGGTGGATATTGTATTGACTGGCATCTGAGTTGCAGGTAAAACCGGTTTTCCATCTTTTAAAAGGATGTGATGCGCGAGCAAAACAGGCTTCATTGAGCAAGGCGAGTTTAGTGTTCTATTATAATATTGAGTAACGACAACGCCAATTTTCTCAGGTGTTAAAAAACTAAACACGAAGTTAATTAAAGGCGAGGGCTTGGTCAATCCCATTCCTACCACTTTTGTCGCGATATCTTTTACTTTCGAACCCACCATCCTTGCATAAGGATCATCATTGATTGAGAAATATTGCAAGGAAGGCTCGCTTTGCTCAAGCGAATTTAGGTCTATCGGTTGATCAAGCAAACGATGAATAATGTTTAGAAATGTTATGGGAGAAAAGATCTGTAAAATTATCTTCAAGATGAAATATGAGACAATCCAAACCCCTAAACTCTCTATTGTCGATTCTTTTGGATTAAATAATTTTTGCGATTTAATTTTTCGAATAATTTTTATAACAAGCGATAAGAGCTTTTCATCTATAACATCCTTTGTCAGCTCATTTTCATTCATGTATTCTGTTCTTTTTTCAACCATGCTGAAAAAACTAAGAACTTTATCAAGAATTAGATCAAGTTTTGCTTTATCGGCTCCAGTTGCATTTCTGGGGACAGGAAAACAAAGGCTATTGCCTGCTTCTTTTAAGAAATCTTTTAGAACTTTAAAAAATAGTTCATCTTTAAAAAATTCGGGAAGATATCCTATTACTATTCGATGAAGAAGGTCCGCAATTTTATCTTCCTGAAGCTCTTTTGTTAGTTTATCTACATCAACAACTTTATCTCCAGGTTTCGGTTCGCTCATGATTTCAAAAGCTTTGATCACATTATCAAGAAATTTTCCTTCATCTTCAGGCGATCTAAAACTAAATAAATTATCGATCGCTTTTTTAGCGCTATCTAGAACATCTTCCTTTTTTGGCGGAACAAGCTTAGGAGGAGCCGGAGGAGGAGCTGCTTTCGGAACGACAACCTGCGGAACATCTTGCTTCAAAACCTCCTTCATTTGTTTAGATAGATTTTGAACCTCTTCTTCGCTCGTTTTACTTGCCGCAAGCGTCGCTTTTGCAACGAGATCAAGGTGGATAAGTTCCTCGCGAATACCTGGAATATGGGGAAAAAACCGGCAGCTAAATTGAAAAAAAAGCCTGTCCACTTCAGTTACGGGAGTGCCTAAGCAAAAATGTATTTTGTAGTTATTTACACACTGTTTTACATGCGGCAGCTTCAACACGCGTGAAATAAGACATAAACGAACCTTATCGTCTTCGCCCGGTCGTTTTTCAAGAAGACTTATAATTGATTTAACATCTTCAAAAGGGACAAGAATTTGAAAGGGGTATTCAGACTTTTCTAAAGCCAAATCTAAAGTCGCGTCATCATATTTGGCTTCATCTTTTAAATGTTTATAAAGGCACTCAAGAGCTTGTCTTTGAAATTCAGCGGAAGTGTAGTCGTCAATTACACTAGCCACTCGCGTTTTCTCGCAAGTAGTCGGGATGTTTTGCAAGTTGGTTTAGGTGGCTAAAATGAGAATATATCGCGCCTGTTAAGGTTTTATGTTCATTATAAGGAACATTGTGCTCCTCAGCGCATGCTTTTACAATTTTTGATATTACAGGATAATGAACGTGGCACACATGAGGAAACAGGTGATGCTCCACCTGAAAATTCAAACCCCCAAGCCAATAACATAAAAATCGATTGTCGGTGGCAAAATTAGATGTGGTCTTCATTTCATGGACCGCCCATTCATCACTCAATCTTCCTTCTCTATCCGGAATAGGGAAATCAACTCCTTCAA
The DNA here is from genome assembly GCA_964483465.1 of uncultured bacterium. Classification (GTDB taxonomy): domain Bacteria; phylum Chlamydiota; class Chlamydiia; order Chlamydiales; family Parachlamydiaceae; genus CAZABG01. The sequence continues at coordinate 24,079 of CAZABG010000019.1, read as the reverse complement.
CAAGATGAGCAAGTTGAAAAACAATCGATATAGAAACACCCGCCGCCATGTGCATCAAGATGTTGCCTATCACAATTTGCCACCAGGCATAGGGCAATAGCCAAATGGGTAATACAACCATTAAAAGCAGGTTTAAACCTTTAAAGCCAAAAAAGGCAGCAATATCTGAAGGAGTTGCTTTCTTTTCTTTCATAGCCTGGAAAAAGAACTTATAGTCGGTGTAGTAAACCCACGGCATCGTTACCAAACTATATAAGAAAAGTACATAATAGGGCTGAAAACGGTTAAACGGCTTCCAGGGATCCATAGGCGAAAATCTGAGAAGTGGAGATTTGTTGATATCCCCATCTACTCCGGTAATATTCGTAAAAGTGTGATGCAGGGCATTATGCGTTTCTTTCCATACAAATGAGCTTTCCCCGTTGAAATCAAATGTGTAGCCTAACGAACGATTGATCCATCGTTTTGAACTCATTGCGCCATGCAGCGCGTCATGACTGATATTAAAGCCCATTAATCCTGTCACAAATCCTAAATAAGCATAAAGCCCTACCATAGTAAGCGCTGAAAACTCCCCGCTCATAATGGCCCCATATCCAATTAGATATAAAACCACATGCAAAAGAGCTTTTATAATCATTTGTCCGTTTGCATTTGGACTAATCTTATTTTCTTTGAAATAAGCCGCTACCCGGGCTTTGACAGTAGTATGAAAATCATGCTCAGTTTTTTTCGCGAATCGAATAGCCATATCGGAAAAGGTAAACATTTTACTTCATATTTTCTACCAATTTTTTATTCTACTGAATAGATTGAAGTTATGTTAAGACTTTCCTCATCCGCGCTTCAACCCTTATGTCAACAACCTTTTATTGAGGATAAGAAAGCGCATGAAGATATCATATCGGCTCCTTTTGATGTCTTAATGGTAAAATTAGAAGCTGGAGAACTAAAAATCTGCGTTAAAGCAAAGGACCATCAAAAAAGCTTTTATTACTTCTTTGATCTGCAAACAAAAGACCAAGTCGCCAATCTACACATGCGCAGAAGCATAAGTAAGATTCGCGGTTATCGCAGAGAACAAGAATTTCAAATGCATGTCGCGGATATCCCTATTTTTAACAAACCCTTAACTTTACGCCTTGTCAGGAAAACGGTACGCGGAGAAATAATTATTCGCGAAGATGAATTAAAACCTTAATTCAACTCTAATTAATTTTGATATTAAATTAATTAAAGATGAAAATTAATTAAATTTAATATCTAGTGCTGTTTAGGCAAACTTTTTAGTCAAGCACGTATTGTAAAAAAATTAATTTAAGCGTCTAATGTAAGTAGGGGGATAATATGACGCAGACAAGCTCCGATAAAAGAACGAATAATGAAGAAGATGCTATTTTAGCGCAGGCATCGACCGGTAATAAAGAAACGAAGGAAGCCTTAGAAATAGCAGAAGAGGCAAGAGGGCGTTATGAAATGCCCAGCTTCGGCGGCCAACTCTTTATGGGTAACTTCAAACCCGATCTTGCCTACCCCTTTCCTGAACAATCGGCCGAAGACAAAAAAATCGGCGATGACTACCTCAGATCATTAATCCATTTTTTAACAGAAAACCTTGATCCGGAAGAGGTTGATCGCACAAGAGAAATCCCTAAAGCCGTTATCGATGGCCTGGTTAAAATGGGCGCTTTTGCTCTTAAAATCCCAAAAGAGTATGGCGGCCTTGGATTTTCCCAAACAAATTATAATCGTGTCATTCAAGCGGTTGCATCCTATTGCGGATCGACTGCCGTGCTCCTTTCTGCTCACCAATCTATCGGGGTCCCCCAGCCTTTAAAAATGTACGGTACAGAAGAGCAGAAAAAGAAATTTTTCCCTAGATTTAGAACCGGATCTATTTCCGCTTTCGCGCTGACAGAACCGGATGTAGGATCTGATCCTGCACAAATGAGCTGTGAAGCTAAATTGTCAGAAGACGGAACCCATTATATTCTAAATGGAACCAAACTGTGGTGTACAAACGGCACCGTTGCCGACATTATTATTGTGATCGCAAAGACAGCCCCCAAAATCGTAAAGGGACGCGAAAAGAAACAAATCTCCGCATTCATTTTAGAGATGAATACACCGGGCGTTGAAGTGGTTCAACGCTGCGAATTCATGGGCCTTGGAGCAATTTACAATGGCATGCTCAAATTCACGAACGTCAAAATCCCACGAGAAAATCTTTTATGGGAAGAAGGCCGAGGCCTTGCAATGGCCCTCGCAACCATTAACGTCGGTAGACTAACCCTTCCTGCCGCTTGTACCGCCGCTGCAAAACAATGCCTTACTATCGCTAGAAAGTGGGGTAAAAGGAGAGTCCAATGGGGCATGCCTATTGGTCAGCACGAAGCTGGAGCTGAAAAGGTCGCCTATATTGCGGCGACTACGTTTGCAATGGATGCAATTACCTGGCTTACTTCCAGCTGGCAAGATAAGGGCGATATCGACATCAGAATCGAAGCCGCTATGGCAAAATACTTTTGCACCGAAAGCCTTTGGAAGATCTCAGATATCACGATGCAGCTTAGAGGCGGACGCGGCTATGAAAAGGCACGTTCATTAAAAGCTCGCGGCGAGCCTGCGTGGCCTGTCGAACGAATCATGCGGGATAACCGAATCAACATGATTTTGGAAGGATCATCTGAGATCATGCGCCTCTTCTTAGCGAGAGAAGCTATGGACCCGCACTTAAAGCGCGCCGCTCCCCTCCTTAACCCAAAAAGCTCGTTCATGAGCAAAATGAAAGCTTTATTCTCATGCGTCAATTTCTATTCGATCTGGTATCCATCCCAGTGGTTAAAAAACATCTCTTCGCCTTCTTATAGCGATATGGGACCTATGGCAGATCATTACAAGTATATCCATGATCAATCCCATATTTTGGCAAGAACACTATTCGGCAGCATGGTTAAATATAAGCAGAACCTTGAGAAGAAGCAGCAGCTTTTAGGAAGATTGATCGACATAGGAACAGACTTATTTGCAATGACCGCCGCTTGTGCTTATGCTCAGCACCTTGTCAAAAAGAATCCAAGCGATAAATCGCCCTACGATCTTGCCAACTACTTCTGCAAACTGGCCAAGCAACGAATTGATAAAAAGTATTATTCCATCTCTCATAACTTCGATAAAGATGGAGATGCCGTTGCCGAAAAAGCCCTCAATAACCAGTTTACTTGGCTTGAGTCGGGTGTAATACCCATGGACGAATAAACTCAATGCAATCTTGCATCGTAGGCAAGGTTGCATGTGTTTTTGAAAATAACTCATCTGCCGTCATATCTTTGTATGGGTTAGTATTTAATACGCCGTCTACTTCTTTCAATGCCTTGCGATCGCGTTCAATTACATTTTTAATAAAAGCTAAAGCTTTATCATAAAACTCTGGACTAACTTTTCTTGGAAAAGCTTCAACATAAAAAAATAGATTTGAATCGTGTCTATCATTTCTATACTGGCAATGAAATCTGGATCCCCAAACAATGATCGCAAGCGTGATTGTCCATCCATAAACATCACAAAAGGGATGCACAAGACCAAATCGATTTGACAAAAGGTCCCAAAACTCATACTCGTTAGAACCATTCGTTTTACCAGGAAATTTGCTTGCCAAATCAAAATCAAAAATAAGTAATCGCTTATTAGCAACAAATAGGTTCCAATTTTTAACGTCGCGATGAACAAAACTTTTTTTATGGAGATCATTTAGCGCCGATGCAATATTGAATAGCCCTTGCAAGGCATCAGCAAGCGCAAGCTTTCCTTTTAGAACATAGTCTCTACTTAAGGTTGTCTGATACCTTTCTTCCATGGTATCAACGCTTAAAAATTTTTCATCATCACTTTCTCTAAGCCCTAACAAACAGGGAGCTTTTGCCACTGCTTGAGGAAAATCCTTTTCAAGGGATATGTGTTGATCTATCGCATTTTGCATAATAACATCATTTTTCTTTGCGATGACAAAACATTTAAAGACTTTTTGAGAAGTTTCGCATGTTACTAGATCTATGTGCAGAGCAAAATATATTTTTTTATTTTTAAGATGTTTTGTTTTAAAAAGTTCATATCCAATTAGAAGAAATTTCTCTTGGAAATAACCGCATACTCTATAATTCTCGGCTGAGAAGTAGCCGTATTTTTTACTATTTATTAGCTCTGTAAACGAGCCGTTATAACCTGTTCCTCTACATAAAGGCTCTAACTTAGTCCAAAGAGTCATAAATTTTGTCTTCAAGTACGATAATATTTAACAATTCAGAAAGCATATAACTCTTAGAGCAAATTTCCCATTATATTATGGGCTTGTAGCCTTAGAGATTACCCATGGACGAATAAACGTAAGACAATCCCCTATATTAGGCAGGATGGGATTTATATGTTGATACAACTGTTGTGCAAGCATATATTGAGGCATTGGGATCCTGGGCTTATTTAGAAAAGGCTTTACATGCGCACACGCTACCCTGTCTTTCACAAAAATTGAGCAAATGAACTTATAAGCAGCAGAATAAAATTCTTTTTTCGGGAATTCTTCAAGATTCTTTAAGTAAATAGCCTCAAAATTTTTGTCAAACGCTTCTCTGTTGCTATATGCTTGCAAAATAGAATGGAACTGTTTACCCCAGATAACCGTAGCAAGCATAATGGACCATCCGAATACATCGCACATAGGAGTTAAAAAATCAAAATCATTCATCATTGAATCCCAAAAAACATACCTTGTATTGTTTACAGGCCTAAAGCACGGAAAGGAACGAGCAAAATCAAAATCAAAAAGCAGAAGATTTGAATCTAAAACAAAAACATTCCAATTTTTAATGTCCGCGTGAACAAGACTCTTTTTATGAAATGCATCTAAAGCAATCGCAATTTTATAGTGACCTTCAATCGCCTTATCTAATGAAATTTTTCCTTTTAAAACATGATTACGACTTAATGTAGTCGGATATTTTTCCTCTATCGTATCTATTCGAATATAATTAACGAACCCTATTAACTTTTGTTTCCTGCTCAATATAGTTGGATGCTTTGCAACAGCCTCGGGAAACTGCTTTTCGAGCTCAGCATGATAAAAATTGCTAGCCAAGTGAAAGACGGCTAAATTTTCTGAATTAGTATCTCTTTTAAAGACAGATGGCACAACCTGAAAAGGTGTAGAATCGATACGAATTAAAATGGCTTGAAATATTTTTTTACAGCATTGGTCTTTTCTTTTTAATAAAAATAAAACAATTACAACAAACCTTGGATCGTAATATCCCGATATACCATGGACTTTTTGCGAAAAATAACCATATTTCTTGCTATCAATCAATGAAGGAAAAGACTCTCCATAAGCTATATTTTTACATATAGGCTCCAGCTTACTCCAAAGGCTCATCTTACTTTCTCCACAAAAATAATGCATTCTTCCAGAGTAACCTGAGGAAGAGGATTGGGCTGACCAGGATTTTCTTTGTAATGTTTTAGATTAGCTTGATCACAGGCTAAGATCTTCTTCAAAAACCGATAGAATAAAAAGTGTATTTTAATATTATCCCTTGGATCGACTACATAGGTTTCCATGTTATGGGAATATTTTGGCGACATAAGCTCATCAGGAATAAGCTCCTGATCGCAAAGAGATTTCCAAACTTCCTTTTCAAGAGCGTCGGTATAGAGCTTTTCCTTATCCAAAACGAGATTAAAAAAAGGGTAATCCCATAGAGAGCAGCCAAAGGATATCGCCCATCCATATACATCTGTAAATGGAGTAAATAACCCTAGTTTTTCAGCCGTCGAACACCAGGTATAATATTTTTCAGGATCTCTCTTATATCCGATTGGTGTGCGCAATTTGAAATCATTTAAATAAAAGGTGTTTTCATGAACTAAAATGTTGCCGCGCTTTACATCCGCATGAACAAATCCTCTATCTCTAATTTCTATTAAGTATTTAGCAATTCGGATCATGCCATTTAAAAAGGTCGGTAAATCTTCACTCCATTTGACAAGATCAAAATCGCATTTCGGTTCATGTAATTCAACTTTGATTTTTCCATTCTTTTTTTCAGAAATTCTTAACAAATCAGGACGATGATTAAAACTTCCAAAAGACGCCATTTTGATAGAAATTTGAATATGAAGATTTACGGTTTTTAAAAACCCATGCGCATCTTCCAGGCAATCAAAAACAATGCTTTTAAAAAGGGTTCTATACACATGGATACGCTCTTCTGTAAAAATCACATGAATAGAGTGTTTAATATTTTTAGTTTTACTAAGAGGGCCTTTATCTCCAAGGAGGATACATTGCACACGATACTTTTCAGTGATCAAAAATCCAGAAAATCCCGGAGTCACCCATTTCCCCCTAAGGTCTTTATCTTTAGCGAAAAAACGGTGTCTTCCTACTTTTTCCACTCTAAACTTTAAGGCATCAATGAGAGGATCAATACCATCAGGCGATCCCTGAAAGTTAGAAATAATTTCCTTTAAATGGCTGAAATTAGGTACTAATGGCTTAATCATTGGATAAAATAAAAAACATAAGAATATAAGCCATAATTCACATGTTTGAAAGAGCTTTCCTTAACATTATAGGTTTTTTATTACTTACGATTTCGTTGATTACAATCTACGCTTGGAAAACTCACAACTATGAATTAATTTCTTTATATTCTCGTTCTTATCCCATTCAGTTTAACACTGGCTTGCTTATTGGATTCTTGGGTATTGGAACAATCGCGAGCGTTTTTAAAAAGAAGATATTAGTCTATTTAATGGGCTCGCTCATCATTCTTCATTCAATCATTATCTTGCTGCAGTTTATTCTAAAAAAGAACTACGGCATTGACGAGTTTTTCAACACGCCTTTTTTTGTCCAGCTTCACAACTCGACAGGACGCATGTCTCCAAATACGGCGCTTACCTTTATCCTGTGCGGAATTTCGCTCTTCTTTTTACCTCATATTAAAAATTTCAGATGGCTTTCCATAATAATTGCCACTTTAGGCTTTGCCATTTTCTCTTTTGCCTTCCTTCCCATTATAGGTTTTTTTGGCGAAATCGACGCGGCTTACGGTTGGTCATTGATTATAAGGATGAGCTTAATCACTTCCATTTCTTTCTGCGTATATGGAATCTCAATCGCGATTTACTCGTGGACAATCAATCGCTCAATCAGCGATGCCTCCATGCATCGATGGTTCGCAATCCCCTATGCTCTTTCTATTTTTTTAATCACTATTTTTCTCTGGCAGGCCATCATTTCCGAACAAGATAAGAGACGTACGGATATAGAGCGTGCCGAGTCAAAATTTATTGCCTCTCAACTCCGTACAAGCATTGAATCCCGTATCCTTGGTCTTGCTCGTATGGCTAACGGCTGGAATGTACGCGGAGGTGTGCCCTATGATGAATTTAAATCGGATGCCGAACTTTACATCAAACAACAACTCGATTTATCCATGATTGGCGTCATAGAATCAGGAAAACTTAAATGGGAATTTGATGATTCGAACCAGCCAAATGCAGCTCTGCCCATTTTGCACGAGATTTTAACTACCGAACAAACCCTATTCCAAACTCCCACTTTTATTGTTGTTAAAATTGCTTTAGATCAAGATCGATTTCTTGTAGCGATGCTCCACTCAATCGATTTGATCCGCGAAATCATTAAAGATGATCAGCGCCATTTTTTAATCTCTATTAGAAATGAAAATAACGTTCTTTATCAATCATACGGTTTTCAGAATAATGATTTCACAGTTCAAGCACGTATAAAATACAAAGATATCAATTGGTCTATTAGCAGTTATTCTACTGATTTTACCCACGGAAAAAATAAGCTTTCCGCCCTATCCCTTCTTGTAGGAACGGTATTATCTTTACTTGTAGGAGTTGCCATTTTTTCCTCTCACAGCTTAAAGCTCCGCTCCCAAGAACTTCACGATGCGCATAAGATTCTTATAGAACAGGATAGACTGGCATCTCTTGGGTCCCTTACCGCAGGCATTGCGCATGAAATTAAAAACCCTTTAAATTTTATTAATAACTTCTCTGATTTGGCAGCCGAACAAATAAACGAATTTAAAACGACAAAAAATATAGCCCTCCTTGATTTAATAGAAAAGAACATGAAAGCCATTTATGCTCAAGGCAATCGGGCAAATAGTATTATCACAAAAATGCTTGCGCACTCGCGCGCTAAACACTCAGATGAAATGCCGGCAGACATCAACTCGCTTATTGATGAAGATTTGAACCTTGCGCTTCATAGCTTTAAAATGAAACATCCCATTTTCTCCCTTAACATAAAAAAGGAATGGGCCGACAACTTGCCCCTTATTACTTTATCCAAAGAAGATTTAAGCCGAGTCATACTTAATCTCATAAATAATTCCCTCTATGCGCTTGAAATAAAGAAAGGTCAGAATCCAACGATCACGATAAAAACACAGCGCAAATCGGACGGCATCACGATTAAAATTCATGATAATGGAATAGGGATTCCTGAAGAAATTCGCGATAAGCTCTATACGCCTTTTTTTACGACAAAACCGACAGGCTTGGGTACTGGCCTTGGCCTTTCTATATCGAGAGCTTTTATTGTGGAAGAATTGGGTGGAAAAATTGACTGTAAAAGCAAAGAGGGCGAATTCACAGAATTCACCCTCTTTATTCCGTTTAGAACTGAGATGGCTCGCTTACATCAAAACGATGTAGCTTAGCTTCTTTTTTTTCGTGTTTTCTTTGCCGTTTTTCTTTTAGTGTCAGTTTAGCTTTTTTCTTATCGTCACGATTATGTTCTATACCTTTCGCCATATATACCTCCTGGCTATAAGTTCATTTTACTAAATATGGGCATTTAGCCGCTAAGAAGCTAACTGTCAGACATTTAAGAAGGATGAAGGCGGAGGATTGAAGAGAAAGGCGCTTTTTCCGCCATACGGGTAAAGAAGGCGTTTCAAGGAAGGAACTTCGGGTTATTACGTACTAAACACACCGGCTCGAACCATTTATGGCGGTTCCTGGCTACAAAGCGGTAGCCCCAGTTGAAAAGAACCGGAGGTAGAAACGAAAGCAGGCCTGGGACTGTGTAGACACCTCCAAGAGCTTTTAATATCCTGAAAATAGCCTGCGACTGGACATAGGTTTTTGGATCGGTTTTATAATTTTCAATAAGGACAACCGAGTCAAGCGCAGGATCAAGCTGGAGGTATTTTTTAGCCGTTTCGCCGCCTAATGGAGCAAACACAAAAAGATCATGGGCATCGCGATTCAAGATAAATTGAACGGTCGAATCGCATAGGCCGCAAGCGCCATCATAAAATACCAAGTGCTTCATTAACTTTAGGAGGGCTTTTCTTAAGCTCATCGAATTGCGCGATGAGAGAAAGGACCTCCTCCTCCGAATATTGATTGCTCTGTATCTTTATTTTGATCTCTTCCCGCTTTCTCATCCAGTTCCTATCCAAAAGTTTTTGAAGGGTCTCTAGGAAATGCAGCTTGGCTTTTTCCCGATTCACCTTCTTTTGGATGAGTTCCGCCAAGATCATTTTGGCTTCAATATCATCAAGATCGGCGCTGACTGAAAAAAGATCTTTATTTGGATCGGTTTTTAAAGCTTCAAAAATGGTCTGGCAAGGACGTACCTTAAAGTCATCGGCGTCAAGATGAGAGAAAGCTAAACGGTTTAACTCTTCGTTTCTTTCAAGCATAAGCCAGCGGAGGAGATCCCCTTCTAAAATCCTATCCGGATCAATCTGAAATCCATTGATGCTCATTGCGCGCTTTACAAAGGTCTGAGGAATATCAGGAATACCCACTCCCACCATTTCGGCGGGCACTTCCGTCAGCTCCGCAAGGCGTTTAAGGCTTTCATGCACCATTAAGGGGCTGTCCCAGCTTTTTACGATAGTTGTCAAACGCTGAACCCATTCATTTTTACCGGAAGGCGTTTTAACGTTGAGGCTTTTGGCTTCATATTTAACGAGAAATTCAAGGTATTCGATTCCCTCTTCCAGTTTTTTTGTAAATGCTTCAATTCCCTCGCGACGCACGAATGAGTCGGGATCTTCTCCATTCGGCAGCGTGATGACCTTCACCCCTATCCCTTCCTTCTGAAAAAGATTGCCGACCTTTTTCGTCGCTTCTTCTCCCGCGTGATCTGAATCCAGCGCAAGATAGATTTCTTCTACACCTAACTGAATAAGTTCTCGCACATGGCCTTCTCCAAAGGCAGTCCCTTGCCCGGCTACTGTAAAATTAAGGCCGGCATAAATCAGGCGGAGGCAATCGATTTGCCCCTCAACGATAATCGCCCTTCGATCTTTCACGATACGTTTGCGGCTTAAATCAAGACCGAATAGGACTTTTGATTTTTTAAAAACAGGCGTCTCAGGCGTGTTGACATACTTTCCGCCAAAAGTCTCTTCGCGAAACTTTCTTCCGGAAAATCCAATTACGGTTCCGCTCGCGTCTTTGATAGGGAATAAAATGCGTTCCTGGAAAAAATCGCGCTGAGCTGAATTTAAAAGCCCAGCTTCTTTTGCAATTTCGTTTGAAATTTTGTTATTATTAAGCCACTTCTTTAAGAGACCCTGCTCTTTTAAAGCATAACCGATCTGAAAGGCTTCGCAAAATGCAAAATCTATCCCGCGGCTTTGCAAATAGACAAGCGCTTCATGCCCCTCTTCTGTTTCAAGCAAATTAAATTGAAAAAATTTATGAGCAAGTTCCAAAGCTCTCTTAATTTCTTTTTTCGAGGGGCCGTGTTCTTTTTCTTCTTCATTCTTGATAAGAGGGACGTGATACTTCTCGGCAAGCGTTTCGACCGCGTCAGCAAAATTCATTTTTAAATGATCGGTCAAAAACTGGATCGCATCGCCATGCGCGCCGCATCCGAAGCAGTGATAATGCTTATCCCCTTTTTGCAGTGTGAAAGAAGGGGTTTTTTCGTCATGGAAAGGGCAAAGGGCTTTATAGGCTGCCCCTGCCTTCTTTAATTCGACATAAGAGCCGATCAAATCGACAAGGTCAACCTTATCCCTAAGGGTTTCCAGGCTTTCCTTTGAAATTGTGGCCATAAATTATCTGCTAAGCGACTCCAAAAAAGGATCTTGATTTTGCGACGGCCAACTAGCTTCATCTCTTAAGATGGACGAATCGGGCATATCTTCATAACGAAGTCTTTTTGATTCGTAGCTATCATCTGAATCATCATAATAGGTGTCTTCCGTTGTATCATAATCGGCAAAAACGGGTGTGGAGAAAACAAAAAGACTAGCTAATAACCACTTCATATGACCCTCCTAATATACGGATTTTAATATATCAGATAATCGCGACTTTGTACAATTATTGTACGAATGGAAGAAATAGTCGGATATATCGAACGCTTCACCTATCATGACTCTGATAGCGGCTATTCGGTAGCTCAAATCCGTGAACCTAAGAAGCGTGAACTTACCTGCGTCGTCGGCAAAATGCCGGGCGTTAAGCCGGGAGAGACGGTACGCTGCTCGGGAACGTGGAAAAACCATCTCGTTCATGGCAGGCAATTTGAAGTAAATTCTTTTAAAAGCGAGCGTCCCGCCGACCTTATCGGCATCAAAAAGTACTTAGGCTCAGGCCTTATTAAAGGAATCGGCCCCGTTTACGCCGAAAAAATTGTTGCCGCTTTTGGAATCGACACCCTGGAAATCATCGATAAAGACCCCTCTAAACTCTTAACCGTTAGAGGTCTTGGCGATAAGAAACTAGATAAAATCATTGAATGCTTCAAAGAGCAAAAGAGCATTCGCGAAGTGATGATATTCCTGCAATCGAATGGAGTATCCCCCGCTTATGCTCAAAAAATATTTAAAGTTTACGGCGATAAAAGCATCGAACGGGTAACCGAAGACCCATACCGCCTTGCGCGGGATATTTTTGGCATCGGCTTTAAAATGGCAGATAATATTGCCCAAAAAATGGGGATCGAGAAAAACTCCCCTTTCCGAATCAAAGCCGGCATCGAGTTTCTCCTTTCCAATTTAAGCCAGGAAGGCCATGTCTGCTATCCTCAATCGGAACTTATTGCGCTCGCCAATAAAGAATTAGAAGTGGAAGGGGTCGAACGGGAAATCGAAAGCCTGATTGAAATGCGACGCATTGAACGTCTGTCGATGGTATCCGATGGAGCGCTCATCCCCTTTTTATGGCTTCGTTCGCTCTATGTGCATGAAAGCGGCATCGCGCAAGAGATTTTCCGCATCTCTAAATCAACTTCTCCTTTAAGACAAGTCGATACGCAAAAAGCCGTTAACTGGGCGGAAAGCAAACTTAACATTAAACTCGCCGAAAATCAAAAAACCGCTGTTACCAAAGCGTTGCAAGAAAAAATTCTCGTCATTACGGGCGGTCCCGGTACCGGTAAAAGCACCATCACAAATGCGATTCTTCTCATTACCCAAGAACTCACACCGCGCATACTTCTTGCTGCCCCCACAGGACGCGCCGCGAAACGGATGGCAGAAATAACAAAGAAGCCTGCCAAAACTATTCACAGCTTGCTTGAAGTTAATTTTAAAGAAGGCGGATTCAAACGCGATCGGGAAAATCCTCTTGAATGCGATTTCATCGTGATTGACGAGTCGAGCATGATCGACACATCGCTCATGTTTTATCTTCTGCGCGCGATTCCCGCCCATGCCCGCGTTTTATTTATTGGCGATATCAATCAGCTTCCTTCTGTCGGCCCCGGCAACGTTCTTAAAGACCTCATCGCCTCAAAACTCATTCCGACTGTCGAGCTCACAGAAATTTTCCGTCAGGCGCAAGGCTCGGCTATCATTCAAAATGCCCACCGCATCAATCAAGGATCGATGCCTGAGCTTCGCAATCAATCGGTAAGCGACTTTTTTTTCATTCCAGAATCGTCGCCTGAAAATATCCTTAACCAAATTGTTGCGCTTGTCACCGTGCGCTTGCCCCACAAATACCAGCTGCAGCCTTTGCGCGATATCCAAGTGCTTGCTCCCATGCGAAAAGGGGTTATCGGTTTTGACAACCTAAACCATGCTCTGCAGCAAGCCTTAAACCCGAATAAACCGTCGATCGCCCGCAGCGGACGGCGCCTTTCTATCGGCGATAAAGTCATGCAGATTCGCAATAACTATCAAAAAGAGGTTTTTAACGGCGATATCGGCATTATCGAATCAATCGACGATGATGAGCAGACGGTCGATATTCGTATTGACGAGCGCGTCATTACTTATGAGTATTCCGAGCTTGAAGAGATTACCCATGCTTACGCTGTTTCCATCCATAAATTCCAAGGCTCGGAGACCCCTTGCGTCATCATTCCCGTCGATACTTCCCACTTCATTCTTCTTACGAGAAACCTCTTGTACACCGGTGTGACACGGGGGAAGTCGCTCGTTATTTTGGTCGGCAGCGAGAAGGCAATAGCCATGGCCGTAAGAAATAATGCGATCCAGAAACGGCATACTGGTTTGAAGCACTTCTTGCTAACAACTGTGTAGCAAAAACAACATTAGACTTCTTTCGAAATTCCATTAGGTCGCTAAAATTGCTCTTTTTGGCAGTTTTATCGGAAAATTTTTCGACCGTATGTCCGCATATGCTCTCAAAATTTTACAATAAATCTGCACAAAAATTGCTAATTTTATCAACCCAAGCGAATTTCGAAAGAAGTCTATTTTACAGGATCACGCTCAAGCAGCTTGCAGCTGCATTTCGCTAAGGATCGCCCCTATCGGGGCGGCAGGATCGGCGCGAGACCGCGCCGGCAGGATCTTGAACGATTTTATTAAAAGACGCTCTAGTTATGACTCGCGAATTTCTTTTGCCAATTTTGATTTGCAAAGCAAATAAAAATTAGCAAAAGCTGCATATTTTTTATTTCGTAGAAATAAAAAATAGAAACGGGATGGTAACAAAAACGCATTCAAGAAGAGTTAAATTATCCTGCCGGCGCTTTTAGCGCCGATCCTGCCGCCCCAAAGGGGCGATCCTTAGCAAGCCGCTAAAGGCGGCTCAAGCGTGATCCTGTAAAAATGTTGCTCTCTAAACTAACAATTTTAGTTAACTCGCATACAAAAACGCATTCAAGAAGAGTTAAATTATCCTGCCGGCGCGGTCTCGCGCCGATCCTGCCACCCCAAAGGGGCGATCCTTAGCAAGCCGCTAAAGGCGGCTCAAGCGTGATCCTAAAAAAAATGTTGTTCTCTAAACTGACAAATATACATTCGATCCTCTACATTAAGTAAATGCTTCTATTTCTCCTCTTCTTCTTTTTCTGGTTTACGCCGAAGGAAACAGCCATCTATTCGACGGACTTGAACGACTCTATAGAACAAGCGATTGTAAGTGATTTGCGGAACGCAAAAGAGAGCATCACGCTATTCACATATTCAATGAGCTCGAAGGCAGTTATGCGTGAGCTGAAAGACAGGCAGAAAGAAGGCGTAAACGTTGAAGTAATCGTCGACTGCCAAGCATCGCCTTTGGCTAAGTATCTAGAGCCTGAAGTAAAGGTAGTGAAAAGGATCTGCCAAGGGCTAATGCACTATAAGGTAATCGTGATCGATCATCGCTATGTATGGCTCGGCTCTGCAAACATGACGGGCGATTCATTAAAGCTGCATAGCAATGTCATGGAAAGAATCGACTCGAGTCAGCTTGCGGGATATATTGAGGACAGGTTTAAGTCAATGGGCACCGAAGGCTTCCAGAAAAGGATCAAGCCCTACATGACGACCGATTTTGAAATGTGGATCCTACCAGACAGTGATGGCGCAAATAGAATTAAGGACTTAATGCGCGGTGCGAAAAAGACGATCAAAGTCGCCATGTATACCTTTACAAGAAAAGACTTTGCCGACACTTTAATCCGAGCAAAAGAAAGGGGCATCGACGTTCAGGTAATTTTGGATCGCGGCATGGCCCAAGGAGCTTCGAAAAAAATAGTAGAGCGATTAAGAGAAAATGGGATTGCGGTTAAGACAAGAAACGGCGATGGCCTTATGCATCATAAATTTATGATCATAGATGACGAGATCTGGGTACACGGTTCGGCGAATTGGACACGAGCAGCGTTTACCCAAAATGACGATTATTTTATAGTGCACACATCTCTTGATCCCAATCAAAAAAAAGAGGTTCTGAAAATATGGAAGGCCCTCACGGAAAAATCAAATTAAAGATCGCTCTCATTGGCTACGGCAAAATGGGAAAAGCGGTGGAAGCGAGCGCCTTAACGCGCCATCATGAAATTGTCGATCCGCAGCTTGCCGATTGCTTAATCGATTTTACAGCGCCGCAAGCGGTGATTGAAAACATGCGAAAATACGCGCCGCTGAAAAAGAATATCGTAATGGGAACGACGGGATGGTATGAAAAATTACCTGAAGTTGAAGCGATCGTTAAAGAAGAAAAGATCGGATTTCTATATTCCCCTAATTTTTCTGTGGGTGTGAATCTATTCTTAAGGATCGTTGAAGAGGCCGCAAAACATATTCAAGAACGCCCTGAATATGATATTGGGGCTATGGAAGTTCATCATACCGAAAAAAAGGACTCTCCCTCGGGAACCGCGAAAGCCATCGCCCAGAAGCTATTAAAAAATCTTAGCCGCAAAAAAAGAGTCGTATACGACAAAGCGGATCGAGTGCTCCATGAAGACGAAGTTCATTTTTCCTCATTAAGAGTTGGCCATGAGCCGGGAACGCATTCTGTTTTTTTTGATTCCCCTGCCGATAGAATTACGCTAACGCATCAAGCTAAGGGGCGGGAAGGGTTTGCGCTTGGAGCCGTTATCGCAGCCGAATGGCTGCAAGGAAAAAAAGGGATCTTTACGATGGAGGATTTATTCTAATGTTAAAAGGCGTTTTTACAGCACTCATCACTCCCTTCAAAAAGGATAGCTCTCTTGATCGCGAAGGATTTGATACGTTAATTGACTATCAACTCAAAAGCGATGTGGACGGTATCGTTGTTCTTGGAACGACTGGCGAAGCCCCTACCCTATCTGAAGAAGAACAAAAATGGATCTGCAAAAGGGCAATCGAGCTTTCAAAAGGAAAAAAACAGATTTGGATAGGCACAGGCAGCTACAGTACAGAACTTGTAATAAAGAAGACCAACGAAGCAAAAGACATTGGAGCGGACGGTGCATTGATTGTAACACCCTATTACAACAAACCCACGCAAGAAGGCCTTTACCAGCATTTTAAAAAGGTAGCGGAATCAACGAGGTTCCCCTATATTTTGTACAATATCCAAGGCAGAACAGGTCAAAATCTTGCAACCGAAACGCTTAGAAGGCTTATGGACTTGAATGAGCTCGTAGGCGTCAAAGAAGCCTCAGGCAATTTAAACCAGATTATGGATGTAATTGAAATGGCTAGGCCGGGATTTTCGGTTCTTTCAGGCGATGACAATTTAACCTATCCAACAATCGCGCTTGGCGGACATGGGGTTGTCTCTGTATTAAGCAACTTGATTCCTGACGATATTGCCGATTTAACTCGTCTTGCGCTTATGGGTAAAATGGAGCAGGCCAGACAAATGCATTTTAAACTGCTTCCTCTTTTTAAAGGCGCCTTTATAGAAACGAATCCATCCCCCCTTAAGTACTTGATGAAACGAAGCGGCTTACCTAGCGGCCCTGTAAGACTTCCTTTAGTAGATGTTAGTCGTGAAACCGAACAAAAGTTAGATGCATTATGGCAACCAGAAATCCTCATCTCGCAAAATTAAAATCGGGCTACCTTTTTCCCGAAATCAATAAAAGGAAACAAGCTTTTTTGGCCTCATCTCCCGGTGCTAAATTAATTAGCCTGGGAATTGGAGACACAACAGAGCCGCTTTGCCCATCCGTTATAAAGGGCCTGCATGAAAGGGTCGAGGCTTTAAAAGCTAAAGAGACTTACACGGGCTATGGTCCTGAACAGGGAGAAAAAGCTATTCGTGAAAAAATCGCCGCTCAATTTTACAAGGGGCAAAGAAGCGCGGATGAGGTTTTTATATCGGATGGTTCGAAATGCGATATAGGCCGCCTGCAAATTCTATTCGGCCAAGACCATACCATTAGCGTACAAGATCCTTCCTACCCCGTTTATGTCGACACATCGCTGATCCTTGGCCAAAGTGGAATTCAATATTTAAGCTGCCTTCCTGAAAACGGCTTCTTTCCCGACTTAAATAAAGCCAAGCCAACCTC
This sequence comes from uncultured bacterium, assembly GCA_964483465.1. GTDB lineage: Bacteria > Chlamydiota > Chlamydiia > Chlamydiales > Parachlamydiaceae > CAZABG01. Next base: position 6,825 of record CAZABG010000019.1, on the reverse strand, counting down.
ATTATTTTACTTTTGTTCACCAAATAACCCGACAGGAGCGGTAGCTACAAAATCACAGCTAAAACAGCTCGTTGACTTTTGCAAAAGCAATAAGACGATACTAATTTATGACAATGCCTATGCGGCCTATATTCAAGACCCCGCACTACCCAAAAGCATCTACGAAATTCATGGAGCTGAAGAAGTCGCGATCGAGCTTGGATCATTTTCTAAATTTGCAGGTTTTACGGGAGTAAGACTTGCCTTCAGCATTGTTCCAAAAGCTTTAAAATATGATGATGGCACCGATATTCATAAAGATTGGTCAAGAATAAATAGCACTTTCTTTAACGGCGCCTCCAACATCGCTCAGACGGGAGCTCTCTATGCTTTATCGGACGACGGTCTTATCGAGGTAGAAAAGCAGATACAATACTACTTAGAAAACGCCCGAATATTAAAAAATGTTTTTACCGATCTCAAATATGAAGTCTATGGCGGAAATAACGCTCCTTATTTGTGGGTGCGTTTTCCGGGAAAATCATCCTGGGAAGCTTTTGAAGAGCTGCTCTATAACTCGCATATCGTCTCAACGCCTGGCAGCGGATTTGGACCTGCCGGTGAAGGATTCTTAAGATTTTCTGCTTTCGGTCATCGAGAAAATATTATAGAATGTTCTGAAAGACTAGCGCTTTTAACCGTATGATTTTAGCCTTACTTCTTATCATCATTCCTTTGCTCGCCGAACTTCCGCGCGAGATCGATATTATTGCTAAAAACACATATTGGACACGCAATTATTTGCTTTATTCCCAATCGGATAACCTGGCTCAGGTTAAAAAAGAATTCTTCACCTGGTTTTCCGATTATGAACTCTTTTCGCCTGATTCAGAGTGTCTCGCTTTTGCGCAAAAAGAGATGTTCACCTTCGGAATACTTTTTACGATTAAAGACAATATCGGCGACACCCTTTGCAAAATAGAAGAACGGATTTTTAGAGTGCTGCCTACCTTCGATATCATTTCTCCTCAAGGGGAAAAATGGATTGAAGCGCAAATGAATTACTGGGGCACTCTCTTTACCTTATCAAATCCAAAAACAAAAGAGGTTGTAGCAACTTTATCAAGGCCTTTCTTCAGCTTTAGCGACGATTGGCAAATTGTTATTTATGATAATGCCTATTTATCAACGATTGATTGGAGAATTCTCTATTTAGGACTCGTTTTACAAGCCGATTATCTTCACTGGTCAAAATACCCCGCCCATAATTCAGAGCAGTCTCAAATCGTTAATAAACATCCTAACTTGGCCTGGATTAATGAATATGACGATTCAGTCGGTGACTTGAAGAATTTAAAAGAGGTGAAATCGATTCGCCATTATATCAATGGAACCCTTGGAGTGGTGAAATGAACTCGAAGTTATTTATTCCCGCAGCCATCGTCCTTCTTCTTATAGCAGGAATAATCGCCTATTTCATCATCCCTGAAGAAAAGAAAAGCTATTCTTATCAATTTACCGTTGTCACGATTTTTAAAAATGATGCCGATTGGCTTAAAGAGTGGATTGAATACAATAAGGCTATCGGCGCCGACCATATGCTCCTCTACAATAACGAAAGCTCCGATAACTATGAAAAGGTGCTTGATCCTTATGTTAAGGCTGGATTTGTTGAGCTTTTTAATTTTCCGAACCGGCCTATGCGCGAAGGCAATCAAACCTGGGTATATTTCACACAGTGCCCTGCCTATAACGACGCCTTAAAAAGGCTTAAAGGAAAATCCAAGTGGGTCACCTTTATCGATACGGATGAGTTTATTGTCCCTCACCATGAAGATTCTATTTTAAAAGCGCTTGAACCTTATGATAGATCGGATATAGGCGGCATCGCTATTAACTGGAAGTGCTTTGGCACAAGTTATGTAGAAGAGATTCCTGCCAATAAACTAATGATCGAAGTCCTGACAAAACGTATGGATCTCGAACACCGCATCAATAACTTTACTAAGGTCATTGTAAAGCCGGAAGCGGTTAACCGAGTCGCAAATCCCCATTATTCAAAAATCAAAAAGGGCTACAAGCTCGTTCACACCAATTTTTCTCCTGTTGTTCATCCTGAATCACGTTCTTTTGAGAACATTACCTTGAACCATTATTACGCCCGCACAGCAAAATATGCGCGCGATCAAAAGATTAAGAAAAAAGAGATCATGGAAAACCGTCCCTTTAATGAGGATGAGAAGCGTTTTTATCTCGAGACAGGTAATACCCATGACGACGAAAACTACATCAAGCGATTCGTTCCCAAAGTAAAAGCTGCTCTTCATCTTGAATAGCCCTTGCCCTTGCCTGTCTAAAGACAATTTTTTTATTAATTAACATCAACTCCTATTGTCTATAAGAGATG
>CAZABG010000019.1:0-4429 GCA_964483465.1 uncultured bacterium | reverse complement strand
ATGTGTAGAAATGGAATAGTTTAATAAAAGAGAATGATTTTTGAGTAAGGCTTACCTATCGGTAAAATTAAATTTATTCGCTGCTGATTCTTTTAGCCATCTTTCTGAAAATGAAATAATGAAAAGGGACTAGCGAATACCAATATAGCCTTCCTAACAATCCTTTAGGACGAAATGTTGCTGTTTGCAATAAATAGTCGTGATTCACCTTGAATTCAAGCCACGCCTCGCCAGGAAGCTTCATTTCTGCGTAAAGGATAAGATTTCCCTCATCTTTATCAGCCTTAAGAATGCGCCAAAAATCGATAACTCCTCCGGCTTTTAGCTCTTTGGCATTGGTGCGGCTAAGGCCGATGCCGCCAAAAATCTTATCGATTATTCCTCTTAAGCCCCAGGCCCAGTCAAGCGCATACCAGCCTTTTTCGCCGCCGATACTCCATATATTTTCAATTACTCTTTCACGCGGAGCCACTAGCTTCATTTTTCTAACGTCGGTCAAAACTCCATTTTGAGGCACTTCGATAAATTTCTGGATATCAGGTTCGCTTACGTCAATATCCCACGCATCGCGCCAGGACGAAATCACTTCATTCTGAGCGACCTTTAAAAGAGCTCTCTCTATAGCTTCAGAGTAGGTTAAACATTGATGAGGAATGACCTCTAAAATCTTTTGGTTTAAACAAACCGTATTCATTTTCATGCTTTCGACTAAATAGTAGGCGAGCGAAAACTTCACCGAAGTCACTAAAACTAGCCAATAAGAAGAAAGATGCGGCGTCAAAACAGGCACAGTTAGGATATATCTTTTTAACTTCCTAATCTTTGCATACTCTAGAAGCATCTGTTTAAACGATAAAACATCCGGGCCTCCTATATCGAAAGTGCAATTGAGGCAAGCTTGATTAAGTATAGTTTTTTCAAGATAGAAAAGAACGTCTCGGATCGCGATAGGCTGACATAACGTGTTGATCCATTTCGGAGCTACCATGAAAGGAAGTTTTTCAACCAAATCTCTAATCATCTCAAATGAGGCGCTGCCTGATCCAACTACAATGCTTGATCTAAGAATGGTATAGGGAATACCGCTCTCCTTCAGAATATTTTCAACTTTCAGCCTTGATTCAAGGTGCAATGAGGAAGGGCGTTCATTTATGATTCCCCCCAAATAGATAATTTGCTTCACTCCGTGCTTCTTCATTGACTGCGAAAAAGTTTCTGCAATCTGACACTCAAGCTCGACTAATCCTCTCACGATATCGCTCATGGAATGCATCAGATAAAATGCGACATCAATATCATCCGGTAAAGCTTCAAAACTTGAGGGATGGCGCAAATCTCCATAAACTAAATGGAGATTATCCTTCTCATATTGAATAAAATAGGATCCTCGCACCCGAACGGATGCATAAACCTCATGCCCCTTTTCAAGAAGAGCATAGGTTAGCCTTTTACCTATAAAACCGGTCGCTCCCGTAACGAATATCTTGGCCATATGACCTAAAATGGCATATAACAGAATTATGAGCATCGGTTTTGATGTAGGCGGAACAAAAATCAACGTTGTGCGCGTTGAAGAGGGCAAGATTGTTAAATCTGTTCATGTTCCTACAGATAAATCTTCTCCTCAAGCTTTCATAAAACAGCTAAAGGGACTTATTTCGGATTTTGGAAATGATCTCCCCATAGGGATCGGAATTGCAGGACAAATCGATAATAAAAGCGGGGTTCTGTACTTTGCTCCAAATATCGGCTTTAAGGATTTACAAATAAAAAAAGAGCTTGGAATTCCTCATCTTTACTTAATTAACGATGTACGCGCAGCAGGTATTGCTGAATGGCGTTTTGGGGAGGGTTTAGGCGTTAAAGATTTTATCACCTTATTTCTTGGCACAGGCATTGGTGGAATGATAGTCGCGAATGGGCAAATTTTAGAAGGAGCGCAAAATCTTGCGGGCGAGATTGGACATATCACTGTCGATTATAAAGGGGATAGATGCACGTGCGGTGCGATAGGATGTATTGAAACGCTTGCAAGCGGCTGGGGACTTGCCAAACGAGCAGGGGTAAAAAATGCCAAGGAAGCGCTTGAAAAGGGCGCATCCTCTATTACGGAAGACGCCTTCTTAGCGCTTGCCTTACTCATAAAAAGCCTAATTAACTTGAACAATCCCGAAAAGATAATTTTAGGGGGAGGGCTCCTTAAGGGTTATATCGCTATCTATCCTGATTTTATAGCTCGTCTTGAGGAAAGAGTGAAAAAAGAAGCTCTTAAAAGCTATCATGTAAAGCTTACGCCTTCAACCCTTTCTGAAAATTCACCCGCTTTAGGCGCTGCCGCCTTTGCGCTCGAGTCTTTTAAAAACGGGATATAAGATTACTAAAATTAAAGCGGCAGTAATACAAACATAACCTACGCTATTGAAGAGATGCGTTAAATTGTCGGGATCGATATTGAAGTGGCTGGCCACCCATCCCCCTAAATAATTTCCAAGAGCAATTGAAACAAACCAAACCCCTAGAAAGAATCCCACAAGCTGCGATGGAGCAAGCCGCGTAACCATACTAAGTCCAACAGGGCTTACGCATAACTCTCCGCAAGTATGAAGGAAGTAAACGCCAAGCAGCCACAAGAATGAGACTTTGCCTTCACCAACATACTGAGAAGCAAAGGCGAGCAAATAAAAGCCTAGCGCTGCAAACAAAAGCCCTATACTGAACTTCGTTGAAGCTCCTGGCTGCTTTGTTCCTAGCGTCATCCATATCCACGAAAAAATCGGCGCAAGGATAATAATAAAGATGGGATTTACCGCCTGCAGCCAGCTTGACGGAAAAGACACACCAAAAATTTCATTTCTAACAAAGGTATCCGCAAATAAGTTAAGGCTCGATCCGGCTTGTTCAAAGGCCATCCAAAAAATGGCCGAAAAGCTGAAAAGAAGCCCTATGATAAATATTCTAGCTACGTCTTGGGAAGTAAGCGCCATTCTAGAAATAGCAGGATGAAAAGATGAAGTATGATCTGAAATAGAAGTTAAATACTTTTGACCTCGAATATACTGTATCAGCCCCAAAACCATCCCTATGCCCGCTGCGCCAAACCCGTAATGCCAAGCGACAAACTGCCCTAAATAGCCGCATACAAACGGAGCTAAAAAGGCGCCGAGATTGATACCCATATAAAATAAGGAAAATCCGCTATCTCGTTTTACATCATCATTCGCATATAAGTTTCCTACAAGAGCCGAGATGCTTGGCTTTAACAAACTTGTCCCTAAGACAATGATTCCAAGTCCTAGAAAAAAAAAGAAAAGGGTAGAAAGGGCGATTGTAAAATGGCCTAATGCAATTAACACACCTCCCCATAAAACGGATCTTTTCGCCCCCAAGAATCTATCTGAGATATATCCGCCCGGCAGAGAGAAAAGGTAAACCGACATGGTATATAAGCCATAAATAAAGGCTGCAGTCGATACCGGGAGATGAAGGCCGTTTGGCGCCACGGCATAAAGGATGAGGATTGCCCTCATCCCATAATAGCTAAAACGTTCCCACATCTCCGTAAAGAAAAGTGTTCTTAAGCCGATAGGGTGTCCAAAGAAAGTCTTATCCACTTTCTCCCCCAAAAGTGAAGGCAAAGGCTTGAGCTTTTTCAGGGAATTTTAACTCTAGTTGATACGTCCCATAAGGAACTTTTACGATGTCATATTTACGGGCCATATCAAGTGTTACAGTATTAACTTTTTTGCCGTCAAGATAGACATCTATGTCTCCTGCTCCTTCTAAAACAAGATAGACATTTGCGGCTTGAAAATTTAGCAGAAGAGATGCGTTTTTGCCGGCAACAATTTTTTCCTTATCTACAAGCCACTCCCCTTTTAAACTTACTTGGTTTAAGGAAGGTGCGCTTCCGTTATAGGTTTTCAGCCTGCCAGGAACTATGTTAACGTTGTAACTACTGCCCCTTTCAAAGCCCAAATAGGTTTCGGGTGTTATCCTTTCTTGCGACTTCTCTTCCTCTTTGATTTGAATAACGTTTAATCCAAGCGCTTTTCTGATTTCATTTTCCGTTTCCGCATACTTACCTTCCCCAAAATGGGTGTAGATAATTTTGCCCTCTTTATCGATTAGGTAGTGTGCCGGCCAATAGAGATTATTAAATGAGCGCCATGTTTCAAAATTGTTATCTAAAGCAATCGGATAGGTTAAATGAAATTTCTCTGCCGCACGTTTGACGTTATCATAATTTTTTTCGAACTGAAACTCGGGACTATGCACTCCTATCAATACGAAATCTTTATCCTTATAAGTCTCCCACCATTTGGTTATGTAAGGGAATGTCCTAATGCAGTTAATGCAGCTATATGTCCAAAAATCGATCAGAACCACTTTCCCTTTTAAATCTTCTAATTTTAATGGAGGAGAGTTAATC
>CAZABG010000018.1:0-35812 GCA_964483465.1 uncultured bacterium | reverse complement strand
AAGAGTAAAAATTATCTTTGACTACGATTCCAGCATAGCAACTTCCGCCTTCCTCCTTCTGCCTTTTCTTCTCTGCCTTCCGCCTTCCGCCTTCTGCCTTTAACGTACGACTCGGATTTTGCCGAGCTGCCCACAGGCGGCGGCGACATCGGTTCCTTTAGGGGTTCTGACGAGCGCGTTTAACCCTTTTTCTTTGAGCCTCTCTTTAAAAGCATTCACTGTTTCTGGTTCAGGCCGTTTAAAACGATCAGGATGCTGGGGATTATAGGGGATAAGATTTACAAGGACAGGTAAGCCTATAAGGTATTGAGCAAGCTCGTCTGCTTGCAAAAGACTGTCGTTAATGCCTGCAAGCAGAACATATTCGGCAAAAATGGTGCGATCGGAATCGCGGCAGAAGTCTTGCAGCGCATTTTTTAAAGCTTCCATTGAAAATTTACGGTTTATCGGCATGATTTTAGTGCGGATTTGATCATTTGGCGCATTGATTGATACCGCCAGATTAATTTGCGGAGCGAGTTCGTTTTTCATCCGTTCTATTCCGTCGATACGTCCGCTTGTTGAAATCGTGATATGACGAGGTCCGATGCCAAACCCATTCTCGTCTGTCATGATGGATATAGCTTTCTTCACCTCATCGAAATTATCAAAAGGCTCCCCCATACCCATAAATACAATATTGCGAATGGCATACCCAAAGACCGTTTTTGCGATAAAAAGCTGTTTGACGATTTCTTCTGCCGACAAATTTCGGATGAGTCCCATTTTTCCGGTTTGGCAAAAAGTGCAGCCCATTTTGCAGCCTACTTGAGAAGAGACGCATAAGGAATAGCCAAAATTCATCGGGATGATAACCGATTCAATGAGACCTCCCTCCACCTCTAGCCAGAATTTTTTTAGACCTTCATGCTCTAAGGTGCGAGCGATGGGAGGAAGGGAAAAATCGGTCGTTTGAACGATATTCTTTAGTAATTGAGGGCAATTTTTAAATGAGGGGTGTTTAAAGGGGATGGCGCCTTTTCGTATCCATTCTTTATAAACCTCAAGTGCGTGAGTTGCTCCTTTATTAATAATTTTTTTAATATCATCTGAGTAATTAATTGAATTATTATTAAATATATTTACTGCAACTTTCATTTATTTTAAAATTACCTTATGGATATGCGCGGAGCGATCAATTATATTCTAACAGGACCCCAAATGCAACAGGTTGTGGAGGTAAACACCAAAAGAAAATGTTGCGATTGCATGCACGCCGTCCAAGGACTTTATTACAGGGAACAGCCTAAAAGAGAGGGCAAAAAAAGGTTTTGGACCGATCTTTATTACGAAAAGACAGGTAGGGAGCTAGCTCGAGGGTTAAAAAAAGTTTGCTTTGTCGTAAAGCAAGACAATATTGAATTTGTCCTTTTAAAATCTAAAGTTAATCTCGATAATAAGTATGGCGCCGTAAACTTAGAGTCCTTTTATCAAGAGCGTGAAATTCAATTGATTCTCTCTAAATATGAGGGAAAATATGTCAGTATAATCGATTCTTTCCTGCTCCCAAGTAGAAAAAATCCCCAGGTCATAAAATGGTTAACGATCGCTGAAAAGTATGACGGCGATTTTACGCATTTAAAACTTGCTCAGTGTCCTTATAAGGATTCCTACATTCTGCAAATTGCTCAGAGGATGCAAGAAATAATCAAAGAAAATATTGTTATTCCTGATTTTAAATTAGATAATATTCTTTTTCTTAAAGAGAAAGCGACGATCACAGATTTTGGTTCTGCTCATTTAAAAAATGTTAAACTTCCTTCTTTTTGTATGACAATGGGCTATATGTCTCCTGAAAGAAATAAGGGTGATGATGGGGGGCAGCCGGCCATGATTTTTGCTTTAGGCGTATGCATCGCTCAACTTGTTCATAATGGAAAAATTGCATTTCCCGGCGACTCTTTGGGTGCAGATGTACAAATTATTGATCAAAGCAATCAATCTGCGTATCGTAAAGATACGATTCTTTGGCGAAAACAACTTCCAAAAAGTAAATACAGAACTTTAATTCTTAAAATGACCTCGATTGCGGTCAATAAAAGACCTCAAATTGATGAGGTAGTGGATTCTATTAAACAAATCCTAACTAAATCTTAATTCAATTCTTACAATTAATTGTTATAATTTATCCTTTAAACAAGGTTAAAACTATGTACGCACCTAACCCGATAGATCCAAGTATTTTAAATAATACGGATGGATATACTTTTTATAGAAATGAACAATCTCGGATTATGCAAATTTATAATAATCATGCCATGATGTGTCATCTTAAAGGAGCCTTTGCGGGAATTTCTTCATTAGCTGCCTCGGGTGTGGGCATTACGGCTGCGGCGGTCGCGCTGCATGTCGTGGGAATAGGAGGCGCGATGCTTGTTCTTGGCGCACTTGCAACAACCGGACTTGGGATTGTAGCCATTGCCGCATCGATTATATGGTGGATTATCATCGCAAATCAGTCGGATACTTTTAAAACGGAAAAAGAAAATGAGCTATACATTTTGCATGCGAATGTTAAGCGAAATATAGCAACCGATCCAAACTTTTATAAGAAACACATTGAAGTTACCTAGCTTTAAAACTAAAACTTGTTATGGTTGTGGGGACATACATCGATCCCCACACTTTTTTTGTCTCTTTAACAATCGTTCCTTTTATTAGAAGAAAAGCAAACAGTACCCGTAAAGTAAGCATGCCTGACAGAAAACCGGGGCATATAGGATTTTCATCAATCGCGCAGGGGAAAATAACTTTTGCGCCTTTTGGAATTTTATATCTTTTTTCATTGTCGATGAGTTCATAATCATCCGCCATGTCGCGGCTAAAATAGAGTTCTCTATTCTCTTTTAAGGCCTGATTAAAGAGGGTGTCCAAATCGGGTAGGCTATAAACATCTGCGTCTTTCAATTGTTCAAATGCATTAATGTTAAGTTGTTTTAATTTGGCTTGAATATTTTCTTGTAAATGAGGGTTTTCTCCTAAAAGCTCAAAGGTTCGTTTTGCGATGCTAACGAGTTTTAAATAAAAAGGAAGGATTAGAAGAAAGGCTTTATTTTTTAAAGCGTGATCGCCAACTATGACAAGGCCATTTTTAAAATCGATAGCAAGAGATCTTGCCGCACTTTCAAAGGGTTCGATTTCCGGCCTTAATTTCGATCCGATGAATCCTTTTAGATAAAGGCATGAGACGATTTTATTAATGTCTTTTTCTAGATCGTTATAGGTAAACCAGTAAGGCATTTCCGTGATACAAGCGCATTTAGTGCGCAAGAAAACGTGCTGATTATTCTTTATGGCTTCACTTAAATTTTGAAGAACTTCCGGATCGTGAGCTTTTGTTTTATGTAAATGCCGAAAGGGGATTTGATACCTTTTAGAATTTAAAACGATCACATTTCCGCTAAGGTATCTAAAAAGTTGAATGTCCTGAGAGGAATTCGTTTGAACAGGAACATTAGCAACGCTATTTATAAGAGCGCCGATTGCGCCGCCGTCTCCTGGAGGAAGAGGGGCTGTGCTTTCAGGAGACCAAGGATTTAAACGTACTTCATTCATGACAATTAATATACATAATGCGCATTTTGACACTATTTGTAATTCATCATCATATAAACGATTCGTTTAAAGGGTTGCTTACCTTTCAATCGAGCAAACATTTCGACTTTAAAGTTCTGGTTTTGTTAAGAAAGTGTCGTGCGAACAATAGATGTGCCTCCATCAACCCTTACAATTAAACAAGGGGATATTACCCGTGAAATGGCCGATATTATTGTCACCGCTGCAAATTCTCGTTTAATGGGGGGCGGGGGTGTAGATGGGGCGGTGCATAGGGCAGCGGGTCCTAGGCTGCTATATGAATGCAAAAGAGTAAGGCAAGAAAAGGGATTGATAGAGCCTGGTTCTGCAGTTATAACTAGCCCTGGCAATCTTAAAATCAAGTACGTCATCCATGCGGTAGGTCCCGTTTGGCAAGGCGGCGGATCTAACGAAAGAAAGACCTTAATGTCAGCTTATGAAAACGCCTTGAAATTAGCGGTGCAAGAGAATGTAAAATCGATCGCTTTCCCATCGATTAGCACGGGCTCTTATTCTTACCCGATAGATTTTGCCGCTCCTGCAGCCATCGAGGCGATCAAGATCTTTTTAAAAGCATGCGAGACGCCATTAGATGTTCGTCTTATTCTTTTTACTGAAGCCGATTATAAAACCTACGATAAGTATCTCAAATGACCGGAAGTTTGATCTCAATCATAATACTTTCTCTTGTTCATATCGGGCTTGGGATTTTTAAAACATTCAGTCCGCCAAAGCTGCTTTCATTCGGAAGCGGAGTGGCTATTGCCTATGTTTTTGTCGATTTACTTCCTAACTTGTGCACAAGCGATCAGCTGATTCGTGAAAGCGGTTTTTTGCCTTTCTTTGAAAAACATGTCTACATATTAGCTTTAACAGGATTTCTCTTTTTCTATTTTATTGAAAAGAAAAAATACGAAGTCTTTTCTGTAATGAGTTATCTCTTTTTTAATTACTTAATCGGCTACTCGATTGGGGATATCAACGATCAGGATGTAAGGCCGCTTGCCCTTTTTACATTTGCGATAGGACTTCACTATTTCACAACCGACTACGCGATGAGGGAAAAAAATCCTATCGAATACCATCAGCTGATTAGATGGCTATGTGTTCTTGCTCTATTTACTGGCTGGGCGACTAATTTTTGGATAGAATTGCCGAAGACGGCTGTGGCCTTAATGGCCGCCTATATTGCCGGCGGCGTTATCTTAAATGTCACTCGGCATGAGCTTCCTGCAAATAAGCCGAATGATATGACGAGCTTTCTTGTCGGCGCTGTGCTCTACACGGTGCTTATCATAAGACTTTTTATTTAAGGCAGAACAGGGAACTCAAAGGCAGAAGGAGGAAGGCAGAAGGCAGAATAGCGACAGAATGGGCGCGCTAAAAGCGCGCTTGTAATATGCGCCAAAGGCGCCCCGTCTGCCGTAGGCAGCCTATTTATCCGCTGAAAGCGGCACATTATTTCGCTATTCTGCCTTCTGCCTTCTTCCTTCTTCCTTCTGCCTTTGCGTCTGCCTTCCTCCTTCTGCCTTCTCTTAGAACCCCTTTCCCCATTGGCCGTCAAAAAATTGCTCGGAAATGGGATTGCGGTTACGAGGCAAGTCTTCATGTCCGCCTGAATAGCCTACAGCCATAACAGCATAAGGGGTGTAGCCCTCTGGGATTTGAAAATCAGCTGCAAGCTTCTTTTCATCAAATCCACCCATTTGATGGGTAAGAAGTCCAAGTTCAGTCGCCTTTAGAACCATTAAAATAGCTGCGGCTCCTGAATCATAAGGCCCCCAGCGGTTTTCCTTGCCGTTGCGTTTAAAATTGTTGCTTGCACATACGACAATCAAGGCGGAGGCATTGCCAGCCCATTTTTGATTGGGTTCTGCAAGCGTTGAAAAAACCTTTTGAAAGGCGTCGTTGTGAGTCGCTTTATTGCAAATAAGGAATCTCCAGGGCTGTTCGTTATAACAGCTAGGAGCTACGTGCGCCGCTTGGATTAGTTCTTTAAGGTGTTGGTCGGTAATTCTTTTGGTGGGATCGAAGTTCTTTCCACTTTTTCTTTCAGTTATCACTTCTGTAAGCGTCTCTTCAGACATTGAAAATCTCCTTAAAATAAAAACGGTCTTACTATTTTGTAGTAAGACCGTAAATCATTTTAAGATTATCGTCTATCTTCTGGACGTTTATGTGTTGGCTGGTTTGGATTGTTCGAACGGAAATTAGGATTTTCTTTTTCAGAACGGCCGGCGCCAGTGCCTACGAGCTGATCTTCGAAGCGTGTGAGCTCTTCTTCTGCTCTTTCTTTTGCGTAGCCATATTTTTGTTGTAAGAGACCGACTAAAGTTTCTCTCTTGCCATTGATTCGTGTGATTTCGTCATCTGTGAGTTTGCCCCACTTTTCTTTCACTTTGCCTGAAAGCTGTTTCCAAGCTCCTTGAAATTGATCTTTATTCATACAAACCTCCTGCTAATTACGTTAAAGGGTGATAAAGATCAAAATTAATTATTGTTAATTTGTTGTCTAGCCTATTTTTAATTAACTAATACTGTGGGGTTTTAGTACAGCTTGCCAATAAAGAAATGAGCCCTTAAAAGATAAAAGAATATGGTTTTTATATTTTTGATCCTTTCGTTTGCCTTTTTGGCTTTATGGATAGGTAGAAGGGAATGGTCTATAGGAATTGCAATACTTGGATTAATCGCCGCAATCGTTCTATTTAAGTTTCTTGCGACCGATATCCTTCAAATTATGTGGTAAATAAGTATGGTAGCGCTGCAAAGATTTTTAAATGCTCTCGTAATCTTAATTATATCAGGTGTAATCCTTGCTGCGTTCGGAGTTCAGATCTTTGAAGGAGAAGAACCGTGCCCCCTTTGCTATCTTCAAAGGGCGGCGATGATAGGAGTTGCGTTCGCTCTTGCTCTAAACTTAAAAAATGGAATCCGTCCTCAGCATTATGGCCTTGCATTACTTTTTACTTTATTTGGAGGCGCGGTCGCTTTACGCCAGATATCGCTTCACGTCTGCCCTCAATTTCCTAAATTTGGGCTTCCTGTACTTGGTATGAGTCTTTACACTTGGTCATTCTTTGTCTTTGTATGTTCAATTTTTGCAATAGCTCTTCTATTGCTTCTATATCGAAAGGAGCAAAAAGAAGTTCCTGTTGAAAAGTGGAGCCTATTTGCAATCGGCCTGATCTTTTTTGTCACGGTTGCAAACGTTCTCTCTACTTTGCTTCAGTGCGGCTTTGGCTCTTGCGAATAAATTGAGATGCCGACTTTAATCCCAGGGCCTTTTGTGACTCCATACTCAATGATGGAAGGTTCTTTATAAAAGAACCATAAACGTGAAAAATAATATTTATTAACTGTGTATGTCATACGATTTAAGTTAAACAATTTGCAATTTTCTTGAGATATTTTCTATTCTTTTCCAAATTAAATGAGGATTCACTATGCCACGTCCTATCACGGGTCATGCGCCTGTAGCTCAAAGCTGTTGTTATCGAGCTCCTGTTATGCGACACACTGCAGCTCACGCAGCACGACGAAGCCATTCAATAAAACAAACACCTTATACGGTTCCAAAAGAGGTGATAAATGAAATCGTGCAAAACAGGCTCATGATTGGCGGTAAAATCAACATGCCGACAATTGAAGCCCCTTATGGACTTTATTTTGATGGCGTAAGAGTGGGTCCATCCGGGTTCGCATGCGCATATAATTTCAATAAGAAGGTCTTTATTTCCACTAAAGGAGTAGAACTCTCTGCACCGCATCTTTTAGAAGAATTTAATAGTCATCGAGATTTTTATAAGCTAATGGCGTGTCGAGAAGCCATTCAGAGTTGGGAAAATGAGGAAATTGAAACAGGAAAATTCGGTCCATTCCTGGCAAACTCAGCCGTTACTCGTGCAAAACTTAAAGAATTTAGCGCTTTAAGCGAATCGCTACAAAAAGATATTCGTTTTTATGCAAAAATTCTTAACATAGCGCATCGATTTTTAAAGATGTGTAAAGAAGAAGGAGTGGTTCATACGGAACATCTGCCTGCAAGAATTTATACAGAAGGTCCCTCTATTCCTCATCCTGAAAAGATCTCAAAAGGTCACGCCGTATTTATAAAAGATAGCAGAAATCTGCCGGAAGCTGTCTTAACGGAACTTGGATTCTTTAATATCTCAAAGCTTGCGGGTTTAAACGATCCTGAAAAAATTAAAAACTTGGCTTTCAGGTTTTATTCAGAATTTAATGTGGTCGATATCAATAGCATGCTAAGTTTTTCAACCCAATATGACTTTATGGGACAAGGTGAAGTTAAGGTCAATCACCGCTTAACTAATGAAGCTTCAATGGAATATAGTAGCTTGATTCGGCGATGGTTTGAAATGAGGGACTATGTGTTTCTGCTTCATAATTTATAAATAAGAAGTTTATTTCTCTTTTTCTTCGTCGACGTGCAGCTTATGCAAAAACCTGTGAAAAAGCGGGGCAAGTATGATCGCGATGGAAATTAAAAATATGATTCCACTAAAGAGGGCGTAAATACCTGCAAAGATTTTGCCCTCGTTGGTTGTAAGAGGATTCGCAGGACCCATCCCTGATAAGATCATGGACGCGTTTAAAAAAGAGTCAATCCAATTAAAGTTTTCCAAATAGTGGTAACCTAGCATGCCTATAAATAACGAAAAAGCTATAATAGTTAGGGCATATAAAAGACTTTTTAAAACTCTTTTATAAAATTTGGGCTTAGGTGCAACTTTTTGAGTTAATTTTTCAAACATAATTTTGTGGTAACGGAATGGACGATATTGTCGCAACAATGAAAGTAATCAGAACAGGGGCTTATGTTCTTATAAGAAGAGAGAATCAGGTCTTGCTTGAGCTGCATAGAAATGGCCCCTATGAAGGCAAATGGGATCTTCCGGGACTTAAGATAGATGCAGAGGAGACACCTGAAGAGACGATAAAACGAGTAATAGAGGAAAATCTTCATGCCTCTTTTGAATCATCGAAATTATTGTACGCCTGGACCGCAACATTTAGGCAGCCAAATTTTATTTTACATCAAATCGCATTGATTTATGGAATTGAAGGCTATAATGGAATGGCGGATGGTTGGAAAGATCTTTCAAAAATGTCTGACGAAGAACTTGCCCCTTTAGCGTTGAATGCCAAGCTGATCAAGTAAGAAGGCATACATAGGGGCGATTTGGCGAATAGAAGAGTATCTGCCCGTATCGCCTTTATGACCCCCTTTCATCATCTCAAATAAAATCGGATTTGTTCCCATTTGATTCTTTTTTAATTTTGCCCAGAATTTATAAGGTTCGTCGCTTAAAACCTGAACGTCATTTTCTCCAGCCGTTATATATACCGCGGGCTTGAACCCCGATGTTATATTATCGATCGGGGACCATTCTTTAATCGAACGTAATTCCTCAGAATTTTGGGGGTTGCCCCATTCTTCCCATTCTTGAGGGGTATAGGGAACGCTTGGGTCGTTAAGATCTGAAATCGCGTCCACAAATGGCATTTCAAGCAAAACGACCTTAAATAAATCAGGCCGCATATTTATAATGCCGGCGGCAAGCGTCCCTCCCGCCGATGCTCCCTGTAAACCCATTTTTTTTGGAGTAGAGTAACCGTTATCGATAAGATATTCGGCGCACGCGATAAGGTCTTTAAAACTTGTTATCTTTTTTTGTTTTTTGGACCCTACATGCCAAATGCGGCCAAATTCACCGCCTCCACGAACATGGGCATAAGCTAATATGACGCCTCGCTGAAGCAAAGAGCTATAAGGTTTGCAGAATGAAGGATCAATAACGGATCCATAGGCTCCATATGCGTAAATGAGTAAAGGATTTTGACCGTCTCTATTAACCCCTTTTTTGTGAACTAAGGTGATGGGTATTTCAACCCCATCCGATATGGCAAATTGTTGAGAGATTTCAAATCCTTGATCTACCTCTTTAAAAGGCATATCGAATTGATTAGATTTGCAATCAAAATGATACAAATGGGGGGATTGAACAGGGGAACTGTGAAGAAGAGAAAATGTGCATTTATCGTAGTCGTATTCCATTATGTCGATCTTACCTAAAGGAATTTCAACTTTTTTTAAGGAAAGATCATTTTTAGTAAGAAGGCTGATCGCTGGAAGTCCTTTTTCTCTTGTTTCAAGAATGAAAAAATCCTTTAATGGAATAATATTCATTAAGTAATCATTTTCAGACCGAAAAATAAGGGTATAATTTAGGTTTTTTTGAAGTTGGTATAAGGCGCCATTATCTGTTCCTTTATGAATTAATAAAAATGTATTGTCTGAACTTGGAATTAGTTTTGCTAATAAATTTTTATGTCTTGGTATAAAAATTTCCAGTTGACCATTTTGACCATTGATTCTTATTAACTCTGAATTATCGATGCTGAATGATGAAATATAAACTGATGTTGGATCTTTTATGATTTCAACTTCATAGCGAATATCTTTTTCCTGATAAACTATGATATCCGAATCAGATTCATTTATTTTATGATAAAATATCTTGTCGGTTCTTTTTAAAGAATTGGCTTTTACATACCAATAAGCATTGCTTTTATCATTCCAAACTACGTTTCCATTATTGGCCGAATTAACTCTATGATAAGTAATGGAATGATTTTGGCAGTCAAATAAAACAATATCACCGAACTGTGTTCCTTTGTCATCTAGCACAAATAGGATATATCGGCCATTCGGGCTTGGTATATAGTTTAAAACCGTAAGTGAATCCCATTTGCACAATTTTTCTCTACTTTCTAATCCAATTTTTTTTCTATAGTAAGTAGGATAGTTGTCGTTATTTTCGTATTCAGAATAATAAACATAATCTCCAATATGTTTTTTTGGTGAAGAAAATTCCAGATCTACTTTTGATTCCATTTCGTTAACAAGAGAATCGATAACGTTATTTAGCGGATTAAGAAAATTTCTAGTATTTTCGCTTGTTTTAGATGAACTTATACTAAATTCAACTTTGTTATCCTTCATCCAATGGTGAGGATCAATTCGTCTATCTGAAAGCAAATAGGGAATTTCGTAAGGAAGATCAAAATGTAAAGCCATCCATGAACTATACGAATTTTCAAATTAAAATTGAAAATAATGATTTTGAGGCAGTAGATTAGCTTTCTTGTTAGTGGTTAAAAAATAAGAAGAGGAAAATATGCTTAAAAAAGCAGTTTTAGCTGTTGCGGGAGGGCTCTTTTTGTTAAGCGCCTTTACCCTTAAGGCCGATGTGCCTGATTCGAATTTTGCGTTGATTGGCGGTTACAAAAGAGCGAATATTAATACGCCATTAAGCGCCAGTGATTCCAATGGTTTTATTGGTAACTTTCCAGTACGTTTAAATAAGGTAAAAATCTGGCAAATTGGAATATCCGGACGTTATGCTTTTCCAGATTTTTTTGCAGGTTGCGGATGTGATTCCGCTTGGCTAAAACAGTTTTATTTACGTGGCTCTATCTTGATCGGCAAAGTAGACGGCGGCAGAGTAAAAAGCCTTTCAATAGTTCCAAATGAAAATACAAATACTAACAGTGCCAGCATCAAGAAAGGATATAGCCGAGATTATGATATCGCTCTCGGATGGCTTTATCCATGGTGCGATAATTTTGGCATTGGTCCTGTCGTGGGCTATAACTATGATAAAATTAAGACAAAAGCTGGCAAATTTAAAGATCAAGACGGCGCAGATGTAACAGGTCTTGATCATTTAAGATATGTTTCTCGATTTAAAGGGGGATATGTTGGGGTAGATCTCGCTTATTATGCTTGCAACTGGAAGCTCTATGCTGGATATGAATATCATATGCCTGTTTGGTCAGGAAAATTCCAATTGCCGGGATTTGATAATGATGACGCGTTTAGTGATAAAAGAAACGGCGGCCACGGTCACGGAAACGTTTTCTATGTAGATGGACGTTATCAGTTTTGCGGATGCTGGGAAATTGGACTGATCTACCGTTATGAAAACTATCGTAGCGGAAATGGAAGAGCTTCTCCTCTGTGCTGCACGGGATGTACAGAAATTTCAGCTAGTGAAGTGGACACTATCCGCACGAAATATCATGCCTGGAGCATTAATTTAGAACTCGCGTCCTCGTTCTAATTCACTCTCGGGAGAGGATTCATCCCTCTCCCGTAACTTATTTTAGCTAAATGAGCAGGTGGAAGACTAAGCCTTCCTATATCTCCTAAAGCAAAGCTTAAGGAGATCATGTTAAATAAAAAATCATATAACAAATCCGTGCATATACGATATGTTACTTAGGAGAAATTTAATTCTTCGTCCTTTTACGGATATATAGGATACGTGTAACATCTGCGATGTGTTCTCCGTTAGCGTCATGGACGATCACTTGTCTTAGCCAATCCATTTTTTCTTCTGCTTCCAAATACGCTTTAATCGCATCGATATCTTCTTGAGAAACCTTGTATTCAACATGTAAATCGGTTTTGCCGGGCTTTAGATATTTAATGCTCGCGGCCTTATCCCACACGATATATTCATTGCCAAGATTTTTTAAGAGCATCACCATAAAAAAGGCGTCTGTCATCGAAAATATAGAGCCGCCGTATGCCGTTCCTACGTAATTGGCATTCCAAAATCTAAGTTTCAGTTTTACTTTAATGTGACGAAAATCGGGACTGATATGCTGTATCTTGATACCTGAAAAAAGGAGAGGGGGCCATAAATTCCAAAAGCAGAGCAGGTGCTGTTTAAGATTCATTTTTGATTCCTTAATCGAAGCGCATTGCCTATTACGGAAACGGAACTTAAGCTCATAGCAAGTGCGGCAAACATTGGGCTTAAAAGGGTGCCGGTAAATGGGTATAAAATCCCTGCCGCAATGGGTATGCCTATTACGTTATAAAAAAAGGCGAAAAATAAATTTTGTTTGACGTTTGCCATCACTTTTTGGCTTAAATCGATTGCCTTAACAATGCTATTTAGATTGCCTTTAACAAGGGTAACATCGGCGCTTTCGATCGCTATGTCAATCCCATTTCCCATAGCGATTCCAACATACGCAAGAGCGAGAGCAGGGGCATCGTTTACGCCATCGCCAGCCATGGCCCCTTTCGGATACTTTTGAACGATCTCCATTTTTTCTTCGGGATTAACGCCATAAAAGTACTTAGCGATATTCAATTCACGGGCCACTTTTTCAACATTCTCTTTTTGATCGCCTGATAGAATAATCAAATCAATTTGTTTGTGTTTTAGAGAATCGATTGCTTCTTTTGAGGTTTCCTTCAATTTGTCATTTAATTGAAATTTAGCTGCAAGTCTATGATCTATAGTCAAAAATATTCCCGATTCATCAGGAATTTCGATACCGTTTCCTCTAATGTATTTGGCGTGTCCGATAAGGACGGAATGTCCCTCGATTATTCCTTTTAATCCGCCTCCCGGAAACGATTCAAATCCATTTACGGGAAGATCCCGTCCTGTTTTAAATGCAGAAGCAATCGGGTGCTCGCTTTGTGCTTCAAGAGACCTTGCGTAAGAATCGACTGTTTCTTTATCCCAGGTGCTAAGCAGTTTGGTTTCAGTTAGAGAGGGTTTTCCTTCGGTCAATGTTCCGGTTTTATCTAAAATAAGCGTGTCGATCCGGTGAAGGTTTTCAAGGGATTCGCTGTTTTTAAACAGAATGCCTTCGTTAGCCCCTTTTCCCATTCCTACAACGATTGACATAGGGGTTGCAAGGCCGAGCGCGCAGGGGCATGCGATGATTAAAACTGAAATAGAATTGATGAGAGCGTGCGTCCACTTGGGTTCAGGGCCGAGTATAAGCCAAGCAAAAAACGTGAATAATGAAATGGCAATTACGGTCGGTACAAAATAGGACGAAATCAAGTCGGCAAGGCGTTGGATGGGTGCCTTTGTGCGGCTTGCTTCCTGAACTCGTTTTACGATTTGCGCAAGAAGCGTTTCATCGCCCACTTTTGTCGCGCGCATTAAAAAACTGCCCTGTTGATTGATCGTTCCTGCGAGTACCTGGCTGTCTTTTGTTTTTTCAACAGGCAAAGCTTCGCCCGTCATCATCGATTCATCAAGCCATGAAGAGCCTTCAGTGACTATTCCGTCTACAGGGATTTTCCCGCCCGGTTTAACGCGCAAAATATCACCTGTCTTTATATGAGCGAGCTCGATTTCCTCTTCTTTGCCATCTTTTATCAGAAACGCCTTTGAAGGAACTCTCAACATCAGTTTTTCGATGGCATGACCTGTTTTTGTGCGCGCCTTTAATTCAAGCACCTGACCCAGTAAAACAAGCGTTGTAATCACCGCCGCAGTTTCAAAATAGAGGGGAAGACCCATGAATAATGCGTAATAACTTAAGGAAGCCGCTGCCGCAATTCCTATCGAAATTAAGGTAAACATGTTGGGCGTAGAAGAATGCAGCGCTCTATGATAAAAAGGGTAGGCGCCCCAAAGTAATAGGGGCGTTGCAAAAAAAGCTTCGCCATACGGTTTATGGGTAAACACACAGTAGATTACGCCAATCGTAAGAATGAGGCACACCCAAAATCTTCTAGACATATCCTTTAGTTCTGCATCATCTCCTTTTTCTCCCATCGGAATTAAAGACATGCCGCATAATGGACAGCTGCCAGGTTTATCTTGAACAATTTCCGGATGCATAGGGCACGTATATTTTGTCATGGGAGTCTTCTCTCTATAAAATAAAAACCATCCGGCTCAGATTCATCCGTGTTGTTGACGGTGGTATTTTTTCGTGGAGGCGAAGGAAATTGCGACACACGCGCTCTTAATTTTTCATCTTTCAATTCGTGGGGAAAACGCATCAAAAATTCAACATTGCGCGCCTGTCTTTTATCAAGGCATATTTGGATTAGTCCATCTACGTAGGGTATTTCAAGTTCTTTCAAAATTCCTCGCAGAATGGGCTCGTTTTTTTCTTCAATTAACTGCTCTAAAACCGATATCGGCTCTTTTCCGTCAGCTAATACATAGGCATTAAGCTTCTCTAGTTGAAATTGGCTTTCGGAAAAACTGTATTCGCTATTTTCTTTAAATATGAAACTTATCCTTATAGCGAGCTTTCGAATAAACGCGTTGTCAATTTTAAAGGCAAGTTTAAGGTTTCCCAAAACATCAAATCCTCCGATTTGTCGATTGTTAAGGGTGCATTCATAATAAAGCGCGGCAACCGATTCATAAACTTTTTGAGTCGAGAGGGTTGATGTTAAGAACCGAGTCCATTCCTCAAGCCTAAAATCATTAACTAAATTATAAAGGGCTTCTAACAAGTTCGCTTTCGGAGGAAATTGTTTTAAAGCTTGATATTCGTTTAAAAAAATTTGAGGCTCATAAGACCACTCGAGGGTCCTGGCTTTTACGGTCTGGATTTTGGTGTTTAATTTTATTACGTCTTGTTTATCGTCATACCAAAATTTTGTGAAAGCTGACATATCGTCATACTTCGTCACATACCACTTAGCCGATCTATCGCAAAGCGCTCTAATTCCATGTTGAATTTTGGGGCAGAAAGAAAAATAGGGAATAATTGCCGCATATCGTGTTAGCGCAAGTTTAGTTTCCTCAAGCTTAAGGTTATCGCAAGAAGGAAATAAACCATCTATCATGGAGGCCTCTTCCAAACGAGGCTTTTAATTTGCTCTAAAGGATAAACATTAAACCATATTTCATCTTGAAGAGCGGCTTGATGAATAAAAAGTTCTTTACCAAAGATGACTTTTTTAGCGTATTTTTGAAGAGACTCGCTCGGAGGAACGCTTTTAATGTCCATGAACCAGCTGTCAGGCAAAAGAAGCTCTTTTTCGATTGGAAAAGCAGCGGATGTTGCATCTATAAGCAAATCATACCCTTTCTGATTAAGATCCACTATTTTGTTTAAACCGAAACCGTTCTGTCCTGCAAGCTCTTTTGCCTTATCTTCCGTTCGATTCAATATATAAACTATTGCGCCTCGTTTGATGGCTTCTTTGTAAATGGCTTTCGCGGTTCCTCCTGCGCCTATTATAACAATCGTTTTGCCCTTAACTAAAAAGTGATCTTCAATAGCGTTTAGAGCTCCTTTTCCGTCGGTATTAAACCCTTCCTTCGACTCCATTTTTATCGTGTTAATCGCGTCTTCAGAAAATTTAGAGAGAAAGGGAAAGCAATGTTCTTTTAAAGGCATAGTGACGCTTAAACCTTCAAATGGAAGATGTTCAGCTAGCTGAAAAAAGGAACCGACTTCTTCGGGAAGAATTTTAATATTTACATAGACGCCATTGTATGAGATGGAATTCATGATCTCATTATGAACCAAGGTGCCGAAGCTTCCGCTTAAAGGGTATCCAATCAAGGCGTAAATTGAGCTGGAAGTGTTTAATTTTTGAACCCTATATTTTTCTCTCATCTCTTTTATTGAAAGCTGACCTATTGCGGATAAATCTCCTGCAAAGGTTAAGTAGCTTCCTAAAATAACATTGATGACTCTAGTAAAAGCTCCTTTATCTCCCATTGAAATGGCAATACATCGATTTTGTTGATTTTTTAGGGCGCTCATAAGGCGTAGAGCGTCAATCGACGAATTGGCAAAACAGGCTAGTTTTGAGACAAAAAAATGAGGGTTTTCAGGAAAAGAGAGATTATTCGGAGTGTCGTCCATATGGTGGCGGGAGCCAATTATTTTAACTTCAGGATAGCTTTTTGCCATTTTTTCTATAAAAGCCGGATCTAAGTCATCTTCCAGATCAAAATAATCAGGCTTAAGTTTAAAGTAGCTTTCAATTAGGCTTAAACGCTCTTTTTCTATTCCCGTATAGGATCCGCCATCCGATTTGCGCCTTAAGGTAGAAATGATGGGCTTAGACCTTTTTAGGTTTGAGACGGCTTGAAAGTCATTAATTAGGTCAAGACGCAGCTCTATGATATCGCATTCATGTTCGATTAAATGAAAATCTTTTATGTTCGTTAGGCTGTAGGCAATCATTTTAGTATATATAGCTTTTAATGAGTTAATTTGGAAATTAGAGTTCTAACAATGTAAGGATAGGTTCAATCCAACTACACCTACAATTATAAGCAATATAGATATAATTTTTAATGTGCAATAAGCTTCTCCGAACAAAAAGACTCCAATGATCGCGACTATTGCGGTCCCAAGACCTGACCAGATCGAATAGGCGATTCCGATATCCATAGATTTAAGGGTAATCGATAATGAAAAGAAGCTGAGTCCGTAGAAAAAAGCGGTAGATAGGCTGGGAATGAGTTTGCTGAATCCATCGGAGAGTTTTAATGAAGTGGTTCCTATGACTTCACAGATGATTGCCGCAAATAACCATAACCACATCATAATTGATCAACCATTTCTTCTTGTGAGCAATTGATTGTATACGGGATAGCAATAGAATTCATTCGAAACGGCTTGCGAAAGGGATAGTTTAATTCCTTGATCAAACCCTAAAAAATTCCAAAAACATGATATCAGATCATTTTTCATTGATTTCACATCATTTTTGTCATTTTCAATCTCAGCAAGGCTCGTCGTCATAAGCATCTAGAAATAAAATACCTCAGTATATTAGTAAAGGATAATGGAGTTATTCCGTAAAAAACAGGTGGGAGAGGGGGATCTTCCGAATAATGAGTTTAAAAGAACGCTTTCCGCCTTTCAATTAGTCCTATTTGGAATAGGCGTAATCATTGGCGCAGGTCTTTTTTCCATCACAGGAATTGCTGCCGCGCAAAATGCTGGGCCTGCCATTATTTATGCGTTTTTGATTGCCGCCTTAGGATCTCTTTTTGCAGGTCTTTGCTATAGCGAACTTGCCACCATGATACCCGTCTCCGGAAGTGCCTACACCTATGCTTATGCAGCTTTTGGGGAGTTAGTTGCCTGGATTATCGGCTGGGATCTAATTTTGGAATACGCAATAGGCGCCTCAACTGTTGCGATAAGTTGGTCCTCTTATTTCGTATCCGTATTGCACGATTTCAATATTCCGTTCCCGATAGCTCTTGCCGAATCGCCTTGGCAAGGGGATGGAAAAGGGATTATTAATTTACCCGCCCTTTTAATCCTTGGAGTTTTGACCGCGATCATGATATCGGGGATTAGACGTTCTTCATTGTTTAATGCTTCGATGGTTATTTTAAAGCTGCTTGTCATCTTTGTTTTTATAACGATTGGATGGTCGTATATCGATCATAGAAATTACACGCCGTTTATTCCTCCTAATACGGGAGAATTTGGCTCGTTTGGCATAAGCGGTATTCTTAAAGCTTCGGGAGTTGTATTTTTTGCGTATATCGGCTTCGATGCCATATCGACGGTTGCGCAAGAAACAAAAAATCCCTCTCGCAATCTCCCTATAGGAATGCTTGGTTCGCTTGGTATTTGCGCGGTTCTTTATGTTCTTTTTGCTTACGTATTAACCGGGATTGTCAATTATAAAGACTTAAATGTAGCGGCGCCTGTTGCTGTCGCAATTGATAAAACACCCTATCCCTGGTTAAAAGAAGCTATAAAATTAGCTGTTTTAGCAGGCTTTTCATCGGTTATTTTGGTTTTGATGATCGGACAATCGCGTATTTTTTATACGATGTCAAAAGATGGCCTACTGCCTTCCTTCTTTTCAACGCTCCATCCGGATTTCAAAACTCCCTGGATAAGTAATTTAATGCTATTTGTCTTAGCGGCAGCATTTTCTGGTTTCGTTCCCATTTCGGTTGTCGGACATATGACAAGTATCGGCACTCTCTTTGCTTTTGTGATTGTTTGCCTGGGAGTTATGATACTACGCTATCGACAACCTGAGCTGCCAAGGCCATTTAAAACCCCGCTGATGCCTTTGATTCCTTTGCTCGGCATTTTCACTTGCGGCCTTATGATCTTTTCTCTTGGAGCCGATAATTGGCTTAGATTGGCAATCTGGCTTGTCATCGGAATGCTTATCTATATCTTTTTCGGATATAGGAATTCAAAACTGAGAAATTAGTATTTTAACAAGTTTAATTTTAGCAAGTAGGATGAACCTGAGTCATCCGCAAAGAAAATGCTGCTAAAAAAAAGGGGGACAGGTTGTTTATGCCTATCCCCACACTTGAATTGTTCAAGAAGGAGAAAGGAAATTGCTTTCCTCTCTCCCTAGAACAAGATATTTTCAGGCTTTTTTATCAGCCATGCCTTTTACATAGTTAACGAGGAAAGTTAAGATCAAACCGCCAACGCCTGATCCTCCAACGTTTACTAAAAAATTACTTAGATCGAATGCGGATGGAGCCGCTTCCGGCGTCATCGCAGTTGTTGTGCCCACCATTGCTGCCGCGCCCATAAAGCCAAGAGCTTTAAGGATATAAACACCAAGACCTCCGCCCACGGCACCCACTACTGAGTTCACGAGCGTACTCATGTTTTTATCACGGGATAATGCGCCGGCAATGTTACCACCTATAAGACCACTAATTAGACTTACAATCAGACTTATGTAATCCATAGATTTCTCCCTTAATTAATTATTAGATACAAATTAATTAAATTGTCAATTACTGCTTTATTATTAATTTGTAAGTATTTAATTAGTAGTTGTTTTGTTTTTAGTAATTATGTCAACTATTTTTAAAGCTGCCTTCCCATCGCCGAAAGGCGAGATCTCTTTAATCATCTTTATTCGTTCGTTTTCATCGGATAAAAGTGTTTTTGCATGCGAGATTATAGACTCTTTTAGAGTGCCGACAAGACGTGATACGCCCGCGATAATCGCTTCAGGCCTTTCAGTGAATTCTCTTACGACTAAAACAGGTACTTTTAAGCTGGGCGCCTCTTCCTGTATTCCACCCGAGTCGGAAATGATCAATGTCGCTTTTTTCAAGGTTGCGACAAAGGTTATATAATCCATGGGAGGAGTTAGAACGATTTGAGCGTTTCCTTTAAGAGTATTGTGAGCAAGCGCGTTCACGTTTGGATTGGGATGAACCGGAAAAAGGATCTGAATATCTTTGAAAGTATGCGTTAGTTCAATCAGCGCTTTTAAAATTCCCTCAAGCTTTTCCCAATTTTCACGTCTATGCAAAGTGACGACAACCAGCCGTTTACTTGGATCGATTCCTTTGTAGGCGGGAGGGTTTTTTGCGAGAATCATAAAAAGCGCATCAATAACCGTGTTTCCTGTGACAAAAATACTTTTCGGGTCAATCCCTTCTTTAATGAGATTATCTCGAGCGTTCTCTGTCGGGGCATAATGCTGCTCGCTTATATGGCTTACCAAGACGCGATTCATTTCTTCAGGATAGGGATGTTCCCGGTTGTATGTGCGTAAACCGGCTTCAATATGACCAAAAGGGATTTTAGCGTATGCTGACGCGAGCGCCGTAATGAAAGTGGATGTTGTGTCCCCTTGAGCGATTACAAAATCAGGTTTAAATTGTTTAAGCGCCTCGTCTAAAGGGACCATAAGCTCTGCTGTTAAACGAGGAAGGGATTGATTCGGTTTCATAATGTTCAAATCAAGATCCGGCTTAATGTCGAATGTGCCTGTCATCTGATCAAGCAGCTCTCTATGTTGTCCTAGCGATAAAACAAAAGATTCAATTCCTTTTCTTTTTTTTAATTCAAAAATGACGGGAGCCATTTTTATCACTTCAGGACGGGTGCCGAATACAGATAAAACTTTCATATTTTATTCCTGGCTCTATCGGAAAGGAGGACAGGGGTAAAATGCTCCTTAAACTGCTTTATAGTTTGAATGAAGAGCTCCCTTTTTTTTTCGCGAGGTATTTTTATGCCCGGAAAAAATGAAAGATCCGGAGCTTGAGTTAAATCGAGAAGATCGGTCGGATGAATAAGAAAATTGGGAGATACTCCATCCAGCTTGCAGCTCTCGATGGCTAAATTAAGATATCCTTTCATTAATACAGGGGAATAAGACGCAAGATACATAAGATAGCTTAGGTGAAAAGGCGTTTTTAAAAATGGAATAGTCGTAACAGGGATTTCGATAATACCATTAATTTCATGAACTTTATTGCTCCTAAACCCCTCTTTAAAAGAGCCGAAGAGTTTGTCTCGGTTTTTCATGCCTTTCGCGATCGTATTAAAATATAGCCGTGCAAGAGGCCCGATAAATGAGGGAAGAACACTTGAATCGTAAAGATAGTTCCTCTCTTTTAATACGCTTAATATGTCGTAGCTATATACAAATCCTGGTCCCCTAAAGCCAAGCGGTTTTTGACCCGTCGCAGTAACAATTGCCTCTTCTGCCTTAACGATTTCCTCTTTTAAATGCTCCGGCGTATAGATATGAAGCCAAGGTTCATGATCAAAAGAATGATTTGCAACTTCATGCCCTCTTTTTACGATTTCCTGCATCAGTTTCAAGTTTTGAGCAAAACTTGCGTCTCTTCCGACAATAAAGAAGGTAATTTTAAGCTGAAGTTCATCTAAAAGATCGAGAAATGGGGGAATGAATTGAGGAAAATAAGAGGGATAGCTTTCCCATTTAGGATCTTCTTTAACCTTTAAATAGGCCCATAAATTATCCAAATCAATTGAAAAACTGACTTGTTTAGGCATGGTTTTTCTCCGACAAAAGGCGAAGGGCTGGAATGCTTGTGATTCCCATCGTTAAGAGGTAGATGATGTGATAAATGATAGCTGCTGCAAAGGCGTCGCTTGCGTGTACGCCATAGGCAGATAAGCTAAATACGTATCCAAATTCGATGACTCCAATATGGCCAGGACTTTGCGGCATAATTAGAGCGAAGGCGATAACTACCATAATTAAAATTCCCGCCGAGAAAGGGACATTAATGCCAATGGCAACGATGGATTTATAATTAGCCCACGCCATAATTAACCACTGCACAATAGATATCAAAATAATAAAAATAAGTAATTTTGGATTTGTTATAGAGCGCAATCCTTCGATTCCGCTCTCAATACGCATGATCCATCTATCTTTAATTTGATGCTGCTTGTGATGGAGCCATTCGATGGTAGGTTCTTTCCAAATCACAAGCGAAATAAAAAGGATTGCTATAAGAGCCGTTAAAGTAAAATATAGGCCAATATTTACGCTCGGGATCTCAAACGGACTAAAAGCTAATATCATGGCTAATAGAAAAAGAAGAATGGATACATCTATGATCCGTTCCACAAGAACGCTTGCAAAAATGGCCGATTTACTGACCTTAAATTGATGGCCCACAAGAAAAGATCGAGCGATTTCACCAACGAAAATCGAGAGAACAACATTTAAAAAGACGCCCGCCATCATAGGTGAAAATAACTTTAAAGTTGGAATATCTCGAACAGGTTTTAAAATGATTTTCCAACGGATAGCTTTAATAATAAAAAATAAGAAGATAGCAAAAGCAATTTCAAGAGCATCGATAACGCTTAGTTTAGAAAAATCGGTTTTGGTTAATTCCCAATCTATATCCTTAATGGCATAAATCAAGAATAACGCGCCGATAAGAATGCCTAAGAATAACTTTCCCTTATGTTTTAAAAGTAGATTTAAACCCATTCGGCCATAACCTCGTCGACGACTTCAACAATTGAGTTGTTATTTAATGTGCTATGCGAGGCTAATTGATTGTTTACATTCCAAATTTTAAGATCCGGAGTGCGGGTGACTTTTCCTTCTGGGCGCGGTGAGTCTATCCAGAGAGGCTGAACAATTTTTTCACGATTTACAAAGGAAGCGATAATATTATTATCGATATCATTCCAGGTTTTTCTAAGAGTATCGATAAAGGCTATTTTTATTTCTTCATCTGTTTTTTGAAACCATTCAGAAGAGGGTACGTCATACCTTGGTATCATTACAAAATCGTGTCCCGCAAATTCCCATTTTTCTCCAAGCTGGCTTACTTCAATGATGCCGGTAAAGGGCAGACCTCTATCAATTAAATTCGTCACATAAAAGGGGCTTAGAGATTTTTTTAATACCAACGCTAGCCTGATAACTCCGAGAAAATGAGGCGGCGGCGTAGGCGGATACAAATTTTCTATTTGCGGGGCAATTTTTTGTAGAAGCGCTGTAGGGATTGTGCTGACAAGCCGATCGAATGTAAATTCACCCGATTCCGTTGTAACGGTGACTTTTTCCCCATGCCGAATGTCTGTCACTCTTGCCGAGCATTTAATATCTTTAATGTAAGGAGTCAAGGCATCGAATAGGACTTTTAAGCCGCCCCCTTTTAAATGTCCCATCCACTCCCGGCCATCGGGTGAGCGGGTGGAAGAATATCTTTTTAAAGTAGACCATATTAAGTGGGCGGGAATCTTATCTTTTAAAGAGCCGAATTTCGATTCTAAAAGAGGCTCCCAAATCGTTTCATACACTTTATCGCCGAATACGGATCGAAGCCATGCGGATGCCGTCTTTCCATTCAGCTTTTTTGGATCTTTAATCGAATAATTATAAAGGATTCCGAATCCAAGCCTAGCCTTATCAAATAGATTTAGGGGAGGGAAAGTGAGAAATTCCATCCCGTTGCTCATGGAAACATGCTTTCCTTTCCATAAAAATCCGGTTTTTGTAGGCGCCCAGTGCATTTTATCCGATAAATTTAATTCCTCGATCAAATTAAGCAGGCTAGCATCCGATTTCAAAATGACGTGATAATATTTATCCCAGGTAAAATCGCCAAAATCGGCCCATGTTGAAAGGCCCCCTATTTGAGGAGACGCTTCCAAAATGGTAGTTTCATGGCCTAATTTAGATAGGCGGTATCCCAGGGTAAATCCCATCATACCGCCGCCGAGTATGCCGATTTTCATCGAATGTTAGTTGTCGACTACAAAGCTTAATTTTACGTTCAGACGGTATTTTGTGACCTTGTTTTTCTCCACAAGCGCTTCAATATGATCCACATTTACTTGGCGAATATTTTTAACTGTTTTAGCAGCGTGCTTAACCGTATTGGAAATAGCTTCCTCTATAGTTTTACCTTCGCCTATTAATTCTAGGACTTTTACGACTGACATGGTTTTGCTCCTTTTGATAAGTTTTTTTATACACACTTGCTTTTAGAATTCAAATTAGATAAGACGAACTTATGAAAGTTTACCTATTTTTTCCGGCCTATAATGAAGAGAAGCTAATAGAACAAGTTATTCGCAATGCAGCTCAAGTGCTTAAAGATAAAGAGTATAGCATTGTCGTCGTAGACGACGGCAGCCGGGACCAAACGCTTTCTATTCTAAATAAGTTAGATCTGCCCTTAACCGTTGTAGCTCATCCTCAAAATCGCGGCCTCGGCCGCGCGCTCTTTACGGGCATTGAGACCATTATACCTCTTGCAAAAGATGACGATATTATTGTCACCACGGAGTCGGATGGCGCGCAAAAGCCTGAGAAATTGCTAGAACTCATTCATGCCGTAGAAAAGGGAGCGGACCTTGCTGTAGCAACGCCTCTTCATGCGGAGGGGTTTAAGGGAGTGCCTGCTTATCGACGCGTCCTTTCCCGGGGGGCGAATGTGATTTACTCCACTCTTTTCCCCATTCCCGGCCTCAATAATTACACTAATTTGTCCCGCGCGATGCGCGCATCGCTTCTTAAAAAGGCTTATAGTAAATACGGATCCGCATTAATTCAGTCGCCCGGATTTGAGGGGGTTCCTGAACTTGTCCTCAAGCTTCGCCACTTCAACCCCAAGACAGCTGAAGTTCCTACCACAATCGACACCTCTAAAAACGAGCGTAAGTCTTCAATGAACGTGTTAAAGACGATATTGAACTCTCTCAAGCTCTGCGCGACTAATTTAGGAAAATAACCGATTTCGAGCGAGCTGGATAAAAAAGCGTGTGTGATTAATATATAACTGCCAACTTGCAAGGACGTATCGTTTTAACCCATTTCTGAGCTAGATTGTACATTATTTTTATATCATTTGAATTTTATTTTCTCTTACTACATTATGTAGCGAAACTTGAGGCCAAATGATTGCAGTAGTAAAGATTTTTATTGTTGTAATATGTGCTCTCTTGGCCGCATCCGCGTTCACTGATCGTTTATTTATAATATTTGAAAAGTTTCATTATAGTTTTAAAAAAGAACAAAAGACCTCAGTATTATGGTTCATTTTTTTAAGCCTTCTAAGCCTTACAGGCTACTTGTATGTTGTACACTTGTTGCTTTTATAAGTGCTTCTTTGCCAATTTCTTTAAGTGCTAATATATATTCAAATGCTAACGACGTTGCTTTTGCTTATCGAATAGAACAATTACTTGACCGAGTAAAAAAAGCAGCGAATAAAAATGATGGAAATAAGCTAATAGATTTAATGCTTGATGTTAAATTAGAAGTCGAAACCTACAGCGGCACCAAAATCGACTTAGAAAGACAAATTGATGTGGTAGAATATGAGGTAAATAAAAATGGAAATAAAATTCCAAAGAGCCAAGTAAAAGAATTAAAACATATTTTGAAGAAAAAAGAGAAAAAGCGCTTAAACAAACTATTTTCTTTAGAAAACTACCTTATTGATTCATCTTTTGACTCTAATCTAGAGAATTATAATTACATCCAGAAACATGGCGATAGTGACGACTCTATTGCTGCAGTTCCAGTTAGACTAACTGTCGGAGTAACAGTAGCATTAGTGGGACTATTTATTATGATTGTTCCTGTGATACCTACGCCTATTAAAGCTTGGGGTAAAGATATGGTAATTTATGGTGTTGGACTAGCTGGTGAAGCGTGTTATAGTTCATTTGACGAGGATAAAAAGAAAAATTAAAAACAGGCTCTGAAAAAAATTGAGCTTTAACAATACGTTTAGCAAATAAATACCGACATATCGTTCAAATCCTTAGTATCTTTATATCATTGAAATAAAAAACATATCGTAGCTTAATTATAAGTGTGTTTTATCGCTATTCATCCTTCCGCCTTCATCCTTCCGCCTTCATCCTTCCGCCTTCATCCTTCCGCCTTCATCCTTCATCCTTCCGTTCCCCACTGATAAGGAGACTTATTGCGATAGTTGAGATAGAGAAGAGCGATCATAAAGAGAGGAAGAAAGAAATCAACATACCAAATGTAGGCGCCGATATTGTAGGGAGCATCGTTTGAGGCAAAATAATATTCGATAAGATGAAAGACAAAACAACCAAGAAAATAAATCGCAAAGACGAGCGTCGCTGCGACCCAATATGTTCCACGAATCCAATAGGAAAGAAGGGCGACAATCCCTACGGCTAAATTAGCCATTGCAACTTCATGCTGGAACGGGTTTCCGGGAGGAAAACCAATCATGCGAGCGGTTTCTGTCGCACGGAAAGTGTGAGCAAAAGCACCAAGAAGACCAAGCAAGCCTACAGTAAAGGTGAGAAGCGCTCCAAGCAGAGCTTCGGGCCAGCGATCCCATTGTTTTGTAGACAGCATATAGGCAAGGGCGGCTCCTACACCGATTCCAAACAGGAAGAAGAACATAATAACTCCTTTTGTCCTGTTTAATCAAAGAGTGATAAAAATTGCTTTAAATATATCGAGATGGATGTTTATAGTTATAACGCTTAACTATTTAAGGATATCTATGAAAGGGCTTTTTTTAGCTTGTATGCTGGCGGCATCTCTTTTTGCTAGCATTGATGACGCACGCGAGAAGCTGCTATTACAGCTAAGCGGAGAATGGGTCGCGCGAGGGATTTATGTCGTTAATAAGCTGAATATTGCGGACTATTTGAATGAAGGCCCTAAGACGATAGATGAACTTGCAAGGCTTGCGGGATGCGATGAAGGCTATCTTGATCGATTGATGCATATGCTCGCGTCGAACGGTATTTTTGAAGAGCTCGAGCCTCATATTTACGCCAATTCTGAGTCAAGCGCGCTATTAGCCAGCTATCATCCTTCAAGCCTAAAGTCGATCGCTCAATTTTATGGTGAAGAGGTGCATCGTTCATTAGATGCTTTGCTTCCCTCTGTAGAGAAAGGCAAAACAGCTTTTAATTTAGTATATAGCCAACCGGTCTTTCTATATTTCAAAGATAATCCAGAGCGTCTCAAACTATTTCAAACAGCCATGAGGGAAAAATCTAAAGCGGTAATAGATAGCGCAATTGAAGTGTACCCTTTCGGCAAGTATGAAACGGTTTATGATATTGGCGGAGGAAATGGAGCATTCTTGCGTTCTTTAAAAAACAAATATCCTGATATGAAGGGAGTGTTATTTGAGCTGCCCGAAGTTATTGCGGATGTAAAGAACCACAATTTCGATCTTGTCTCGGGAGACTTTTTTAAAGCGATTCCTGAAGGGGGAGACCTTTATTTCATGAAATCGATCATCCATGACTGGAATGATGAAAAAGCGTTAGTTATTTTAAAAAATTGCCATAAAGCGATGAAGCCAGAAAGCCGCCTTCTTATTATCGATGCGTGTCTTTTGCCGAAAGATGGTTCTATATACGCAAATTCCATGGACATTTTGATGATGACGATGGCAGGAGGTAAAGAGCGTTATTTTTCTGAATTCCAGTCGCTTCTTAAAGAATCGGGTTTCAAAGTAGAAAATATTTATAAAACCTCCACTGAATTTTCCATTATAGAAGCTATAAAATCTTGAGTTATAAAGTTGAAGAAGCTATCAAAAGCAGTATGAAAAATACTGCTTTATATGTTGCCGCTTTGGTGTTTGCATTAGTTGCCGCTTTGCATATTTTCCGTCTTTATGCAGAAGCGACAGTAGTCGTAAACGGCTATGATATCCCCTACTGGGTTAATGGAGTGGGTGCTGTAATATCATCCTTGCTCTCGGCATGGATGCTTCTTGCAGCCGCTTGCAACCGCCATTGCCACAACCAAAATCCTCCCGTTTAAGAAATTTTTCGGATTGTAAATATAGGGTAATAATCGATCGGTGTTTTACCCTGCTTATCTTTTAATGATAAATCAGCTGCATTTGAGAGAAGGAATAAAATTCCCGGCAAGAATTTTTGCTGCATAGCTAGATGTAGAGAGGTTGATCCTTCGTCGTTTTGAGCATTAACTAAAGCATCGAAGTTGTCTATGCCCTCAAGCATCCAATCTTGTTTATGTCTCATTGCCATATGAAGGTAGGTGTCGTTTAGATTAAAAGGATAATTTACGTAATTAATACCCTGGTCTTTTAGATGTTTTGCTGCTCGAAATTCACTCTTTGAAAGGCTAAATTCAAAGGCGGATCTGGGGTGGGTATTGCTTATAACATCTTTTGCTCCCTTTTCGATCAAAAGTTGGATTAAAGCTTGAAGATGGTTAATTTTTCTTATCGACTGTTGCGTAAGGTGAGCGACTTCAATAAAGGGCAGACTCTCTTCATAGTCGGCATAGGCAATGCAAAGCTCTTTCACCGCAACGAACACCGCTGATCCTTCAGGCGTCATAAAGCCAATCTCTCTCGATAGCCTGATAACAGGCAGCAATTGAATAAAGGAATCATGATTTATAATTGCAAAGCATTCCCTTATCGTGATGCTTCGAATTTTAAGAAGGGTAGAATATAAGCTTAATGTTCTCAAAGGAAAGCTCTTCAATTTAATGAGACTGCAAAGTCCTTTTAGATACGCAAGGGCATTTTGTTCATCGCCGCCAAAATAAAGAGCTTCTTGATTAAGAATGAAACTCGCAAATCCTTGAAAGGATTTACAAACGCACGTGCATCCGGGATAATCCTCTAAAGTCAGAAAGGAAGCTACTTTTTTGCAAATTATCGTGTTTGAAAACATATAGACTCTTGCATAGTAGCTTAGTTAAAAATGAGGTAGAATTCCTCTCAATTTTAAGATGGCTAGTAATTAAATAAATGAAGAAGATGCGGAGGGCATAAAGAAAAAGCGGTTTCTTGATCTAGATTTTCAATTTGATATATAGCTCGATGATGCGCGAGAAACCGAATTCCTGCTTCGTAATGCTGCTTCATCGCAATGTGCAAGGCAGTGTTAAGATGCCGATCCTGAGAATTTAACATAGGAGTTGGATCAAAATTTTCAAGCATCCAATCTTGTTGAAAAAGCATGGCCATGTGTAAGTAGGTTCCGCCACTTCGATCTTGGCAAGTAAGGATATTCGTGTTTTCCTTTATAGCGCGAGCGAGGTCAATATAATCTTTTGCAAGGCAAAAGTATAAGGCGGAAGGGAAATCGGATGCGGCGTGATAATGGTCTCTAGAACCATTTTTTAAAAGGATCATTAGGGTAGCAAGACAATTTGTTTTAGCTGCAAGTAAAAGGGGAGGGTTGTTTTTAGCCGTTCTGATATTCGGTTCTGCGTCATGAAGTAAAAGGAGTTCTACAAGTTTTGGATCTTTACTTAAAATCGCTTCATGGAAGGCGTTGTAAATGCCGTAAAGGACATCAGGATCCCCACCCAGCACTAAAGCTCTTGCCGCAAGAAAATGAAATTGAAAACGGACTGCAAGACGAAGAACGGAGGTCTTGGCTCCTAGCTTTATTGGGTCTCCTTCTTCGATTCTAGATTTACAGATAAGAGGGTATAAAGGTTTTACTTCCTCTGATAATTTATCAAATAGAAGGCTGCATTCGCTGAACGTGATGGATCTGATCGTAAGAAGCGTCGCTCTATGATCAATCGGCCCCTGCTTTCTTTTTCCTGATGAATCTGAAGGCTTTTTTGTTTTTATAAGTTCAGGAGGAAATGAAGGGGATTGAATGACGGTGCATAAAGATTTAAAATACGCGAAAGCACCTTCTTTTGTGCCCCCAAAATAATCGGCTTCTCCCTTAAGAATTTCAATCGCGAGTTGATGATACCTTCTGCTAGTAAGTGCGAAGCTTCGATATTCTGAAAGGGTCAAATATTGACAGACATGAGTTTGAATCTCATCTGGCAGCATGAGTGCGCCGCCTACGTTTTGCATAACGCCCAAAAAGAGGCCTTAAATTGTCCGGGGCAAGTTCTAGTGGGGTTTTCCCAAGAATACCTCGTATATTTGGATTTGCGCCGTTCGCGAGAAGATAGCGAATTCCTTCCTCATTACGATTATTAACAGCAACATGCAGGGGCGTCATAAGAGGATTATTAAGCGTATTTATCTGCGGTGTAGGGTCAAATTGTTCGAGCATCCATTTTTGATCGGGTTTCATCATGGCAAGGTGAAGGTAAGAATTGAAAGAACTATCGCGGCAAAGCCTCTGCGCTTGCTCTTTCAGTATCTTTGCCATCGCAATTCTTCCGATATTAAGCGCTTTAGAAAAGGCGGTTCCTGACGGGGTGGGCGTGTCTTGAACTCCGGTTGAGAGAATTAATTCGAGCATTTGTATCGATCCTGATTCTACTGCGATCTGCAAAGTTGATTCAAAATCGATCGAGGTAATTGAGGGATCGGCGTTAAATGAGAGAAAAGTTTCTGCAAGCGCGACTTGCCCTCGTAATACGACTTCATGAAAACAAGTTTTTTGAAGGATATAGTTTGGATCTCCGCCTTGTTCAAGAATTTTAAGGCAGATGTGGGCGCAAGAAAAGCGCGCGGCTTTCATCAAAGCTCTATCTTTTGTTTCCTGAGATAAGGGAGCAATCATTTTAAGAGCCGATAAACCGATAACATGTAGGATCGTATAATGCCATGGGTGTTTATCCGGATCAAGTTCGTCAAAAACCTTAATGGCATTGTTAAAAGAGATGTTTTTTAAATGAATAAGGGTTTTATAAACCTTCAAGACGTAAATTTTTTGACCGTCTCTATAAATATAATCTTTTTGACTAAAGGAATAATATTCAGCTAAACGTATCGTTTCAAAAAGTTTTTTAACAAAGGCATAGGGTTCGCCTTTCTCTTTATTCCATCCAAAAATAGCCGCTTGTTGTGTAATTACAGAGGACTTAAGTGCATTCATTCCACTGCAAGCCCTTAAAGAGGGAATGTCTTCAAGTGTTAAAAAGGAGGATATAACCCCTCTAATATCAGAATGAAACTGCATGTGTATATAATATAACTTATAAATATAAAGATCGAATTAAAGTTAGTGGATAATCGCATTGAACGATGGTTTATATATATTTATTATTTTAATATAAGTGATATGCCGTCTATAGGTCGTCATCTCTTTTTAAGGAAATCGTAGGGCCGAAGAATCCCGCATTCTCCCTTTTCCACCAATTTCCGCTCTTTTTCTTTTCTTCAAAAGTGGTGAACTTATAGAGATAGGCTCTCGAGCGAACGTATTTAGGAGGCTTATCCGGAAAAGGATTCAATCGGATAAGTTTTAGCACTTCAGGCGTATTCTTTAGAAGATGGCTTAAAAAGTTCTGATACCAGCTATCGTAGGCATAATCTCTAAATGGTAAAAACCAGGCTTGCCAGTCGATTCTTGGCTGGTAGGGGGCGATGCGGCGAGGGCGCCAGTTTAAAAGGGAGGGCTTATACCAATAGATATATTCCTTCCATTCTTTCCCATCGTCGCTTCCTTCCGTTACGATTTCATAGCGTTTCGTCGTCATTACAGCAAATATGCCGTATCGGTTGCCGATATAAAAGGGGTGGAACGGAGCTAAGATTTTTTCAAACGCAAGTCTTGGGAAAAAGTGATGGGTAAATTGTACGACCTGAAGCGCGAGATAAAGCGATCCAATAATGCCCATTACAATTCCTTGTTCGGTTGGCTGAGGAGCTATAAGCAAGGTGCATAGGGTGACCGTGAGATAATTAAGAAAAGAAAGGTTTCCAGTGGCCCAAATCGTGAATTGAAGCCCGCTAAATCCGATAAATGCCGCAAGCCTTGCCTCAGGTCCTAAAATCAAGGCGAAGGGGAGGGCAAGTTCGATAAAAAACATTCCCGCGCAGCACATCTTATGAAACCACATGGGAGCGCGGTATATGTAATAGGCGACGGTATTTGGCAGAGGCTGTGTTTCATAATGATAAGAAATGGCTGTAAGGTTGCGCCAATTAACATCTTTACTTTGAATTTTAACGGCACCTGCCTGGAAATGGAAACGAAAGATGAGGAAATTCACGCTAAGCCACACCATCATATCTGGTACAGGCGTCAATGTTAAAAGAAAAGCGTGAGCGGTAATTTCCAATAAAAATCCTTCCCATCCATATCCTAAAAAGATTTGACCGACTGTGACGATTGAAAGATAAAGGAGGTATAAAAGGAGAAGAATGAGGGGAGGGTATATTCCGAGCATTAGAAGCAAAGAAAGAAAAGTTCCTGTGTAAACGACTGCGAGAAGCGCTTTATCCGAATCGTTTATCCAAAAAAGAGTTGGGAACTTTAAGTGATAATTCTCCTTATGAAATCGTATTTTTAGAAAATCGAGAAAACGGGTGATGGGTAAAATTCCCTCTTTTCCAAGAAGGCCTTTGATTTGAAAGATAAAGGCGCCGAATGCAAATAAATAAACAAAACCAAGCAGCCGTATAAATAGGTCAACGGGTGTCATCGATCATCTTCAATATCTTTTTCATATTGATACCTTTACCTAAAACAGGCTTAAAAATATCGCCTAATTTATCAAGACGCTTAAAAATAGTTTTTATATTGAATTTTTGAGGATCGAGCCCTTTTTTAACTTCGTCCCATTCTAAAGGTGTTGAAACCGTCGCGCCCGGTTTTCCTCTAAGCGAATAAGCGGATGCAAGCGTTTGCATTTCTCTATTTTGCAGCGTATCCAAATAAACCTTTTTTTGCCTCTTTTTAGGGCTTCGTTCAAGAGAGGTGATAGAGGGAATTTTTTCATGCACAAGGCTCGCGATGATCCAGGCAAATTGTCTCGTTTGTTCAAAATCATATTTTCCATCCAGGGGAATATAAATATGCAGCCCTGTCGCCCCCGATGTTTTGCAGTAACTTGGAATATCATACTTATCAAGCACTTCGTGCAAGGTTTGAGCCGTTTTAATAACGGCATCAAAGGAGATTTTTTCAGGGTCTAGATCAAAGAGTAGATAGTCGGGTTCTTGGAGGTGATTTAAAGAGGCATTAAAGGGATGCATTTCGATCGAGCCTAAGTTGACGACGTAAGCTAGCGTTTCGATGTTGTTAACGACAATGTAATGCACATCCCGGTCTTCATGATGAACAGTTGCGGTCTCAACGAAATCAGGAACATGGCCCGCTTCCTTTTGCACAAAGCTCGGCTTTGAGATCCCATCAGGGAAACGGCGCATAACAAGCGGCCTATCCTTTAAATAGGGGAGAATAAAGTCTCCTATTCTTTCATAATATTCAACCACTTCGCCTTTGGTAATTTTCTCTTTCGGGAAATAGATTTTAGTAGGATGAGAGATTTCAGGTTCATGGAGTACTTCTTTTGCTTTTTTATCCTCTCTTAAACCTTGAAAAGATGGTTGACGCATGATTCCCTCCTCCGTCCATTCTTGAAAGGCCACTTCGCAAATTATTTTGGGTTTAATCCAATTCACAGGAGCATTTGGATGAGGTTTATTTACAAAGGGGCACTCTTTTGTCTTTAGCTTTCGCATCTTTTCATAAAGCGATTTTAATGTGCTTTCATTAAAGCCTGTTCCTACATGTCCTGAATAATGGAGTTTTCCTTTTTTATTTAATCCTACCAAAAGAGCGCCGAAATTAGATCTGCCTCCGCGCGGTTCAGTGTATCCGCCAATAACGACTTCTTGTCTTTGTTTGGTTTTTATTTTAACCCAAAGAGAAGATCTGCTTTGAATATAGGTGCTATCGCTTTTTTTCCCCATTATTCCTTCGAGGCCAAGCTTTTCTGCTTCTTTAAAAAATGCCTTTCCTTTTCCTGTAATGTGATCGCTATAGAGGATATGGGGATGGCGAGAATGTTTTAGAAGGCTCTTTAATTCTTCTTTTCTTTCAAGAAGGGGAAGCTCCATCATGTTTTTGCCGTTTAGGTATAGAAGATCAAAAACATAATAGTACAGTTTCCCGATACCGCTTTTTTGATAATTTTGAATGAGCTGAAAATTGACTTTACCCGATTCATCCACAATAACGATCTCGCCATCGATTATGAAGTCCTCATTAATGCTATTCAATTCTTTAACTAGGAGAGGAAACTTATGATTCAGACTATTTTTGGCTCTTGAGAGAAGCTCTCTTGAATTCGCGATAGCGCGATAGCCGTCCCATTTGATTTCGAAAATCCATTCGTCATCATTAAAGGGTTCATCGATAAGAGTCGCGAGCATGGGAGAAATGGAAGAAAGGGGAGGCGTTTTAACTTTTTTTATGGCTTGAGAGCTCGAATCTTTTTTTTTATGAGGAGCCAATTTTTATCCTGCATATGAACGAGGTCAAATTCCCCTTTTAGTTTTTTTCCCGCAAGGGTAATTGCGATGTGTCCTTTTTTTAGGCCGAGAGAGATCATTCTTTCCGATTCTGTTTTTGATGTTGCGCCTGTGGCCAAATAAGTGCCGGAATCCCAAATTCTAACGGTACCTGCTCCATAATTTCCTTTAGGTATGGTTCCTTCGAAAGATCCGTAGCTTAAAGGGTGGTCTTCAACATGCACCGCAAGTCTTTTATCATCTGGATCCATAGAGGGGCCTTTCGGAACTGCCCAGCTTAAAAGAACGCCATCATGTTCAATTCGAAAATCGTAATGAAGGTGCGATGCATCATGACGCTGAACGACAAAGCTTAGCCCAATAACTGCCTTTTTGCCGGATTTAGGTTCGGGTGTTTTGGAGAAATCGCGTTTCTCCTTATATTTACGCAATTTTGCGACGGTCATGATTTTTCTCCAGGCTCTCTTTCAAGAGAGACATGATATCGTGAACTTTGCCCGATTTTGAAACAGGGGCTTTTTTAACGGTCGTTTTGATCCCTTTCGATTTTTTAGCAATTATCTCTTTTACTTGCTCGGTATAACGGTCTTTGTATTTCTTAGGATTGAAGTGTGTTGTGAGCTGATCGATCAATTTTAAAGCCAAATCAAGTTCCTTTTTCGTAACTTCTTTTTCTTTGGGCGTTTTAATTTCTTTTGGATCGACAACTTCCGCATTGTATCTTAATTGCAATAGAACGAGAACATCTCCATGCGGCTTAATTATGCCAATGTGCTCGTGTTGTCTTAAAACATAATGGCCAATTGCAACTTTTTTCGATTTTTTAAGGGCATCTCTTAAAAGATTATAAGCGCTTGCCGCTCCCTTTTCAGGTTCTAGATAATAGGGGGTGTCAAAAAGCATGGGATCGATTTCATCTTCTTTGGTGAAATCGGTAATTTCTACTGTCTTACTTAGTTTAACATTCGCTTTATCAAAATCTTCATCTGTTAAAATGACATAGTCGCCTGGTTTATATTCATAACCTTTTACGATATGTTCCCATGGAATTTCTTTTCCGTCTTCTTTACAAATACGGGCATATCTAATTTCAGATTTATCCGCGTCATGAAGAAGTTTGAATTTTAACTCGCGCGCTTTAGATGCGCTATATAACCTAATAGGTATATTAACGAGGCCAAAACTGACAGATCCTTTCCATATGGGTCTCATAGGGTTAATATATAGTTTAATTAATTTAATTGTTGTTTTTATAAATTAAATAATTGGAAATGGAATTAAGTAGTTAATATTCTTGCCCTTGCCTGATGTCTCCCTTGCCCGTGCCCGTGCCCGTGCCCGTGCCCGACGGTTGTTTAATCCGTGCCCGTGTGCGTGCCCGCGCCCGTGCCCGATTTTTTCAAGTACTTGATTACAATCTTTTCGTTACCAAACGGTTACCCATATCTTTTTTGTTTAGTGTTTCTTAAATGAGTGCGTCGGAAACCGGGCACGGGCACGCACACGGGCACGGGCACGTTTGAGGAAATCGTACTACGCTAACTCGACTACTTGCTAATGGTGATGATTTGTTTTTGAAGAGAGAGAGAGTGCGAGGAAGGGATAAACCCTTCCATCGCTAAGGAATAACTGTAAAGCTTATGCTTTCGCAGCAACTTTCTTTTTCGAAGCTGGCTTCTTTTTACGAGCCACAGTCTTCTTACGAGCGCCAGTAGCTTTTACAGCTTTCTTAGCGGTCGATTTCTTAGCTACAGACTTTCTAGCAGTCTTAGCTTTTACAGTTTTTTTTGTTACTCGACGTTTAGTCGAACGGGCTTTTGTTGGCATAATTACCTCCTGATTTATAAGTATCAAATTCACAATACAAAGCAAATAAATAATTAATAGTTTTTTCAAAATTTTTTTCAGAACATATTGAAAATATGTAAAGTTGATTACAGTAAATG
>CAZABG010000017.1:0-36346 GCA_964483465.1 uncultured bacterium | reverse complement strand
AAGCGCCGGGTAGCGCCGCCTGCGGCAGGCGCATGGTGCCGCTGCAAGCGGCACTAGCCGGCGCTGGAAGCGCCGGGTAGCGCCGCCTGCGGCAGGCGCATGGTGCCGCTTGCAGCGGCACTAGCCGGCGCTGAGAGCGCCGGGACATATGCCGAGGGACGAGGCTTGTTCCGACCGGAGCTTTAGCTCCGACTGTTGATTCGAGCGGGCGAAAGCCCGCCCCGCAGGCCAGAATCGCAAACTAGTTTCAAATATCGCGAAGTGAGCTTAAGCGAACGAAGGGAGGTCTAGGTTGTACCTGCCGACCTGAGCGATATTTGAAAATAGGAAGCGAGTATGGCCTTTACGGGGGTGCGGGGGGCAGGGCACACTGCCCCCGACAACAATAAAAATACTAATTCTTTTAAAAAAAGTTATTCTTCTAGAAGTCTTAGAACTAGCTTCTCCCCATGGGGTGTAAGCATAATAGAATCTGCTTCGCCTTTCTTGATGAAATTAGCCTGAGCTAACAATACAGTAATCGCATTAACCCCCTTCGGCTGAAGATGCGCGCGGATGCCCACTTCATACTTGTCGAAATATGTCTCTCCCATCTCCTGGGTCATTTCGTAAAGAGCTATGAGGTATTTTTCGTCTTTTGTATGGGCTATCATGTTTTTTTGAGGCGTGCGCCGTTTGATGTATCTTCAATAATATATCCGCGCGCCTGTATCTGGTCGCGCATCTGATCGGCAAGCTGCCAGTTCTTTTGGGAACGGGCCGTCATACGTACTGAAAGCATTTCAAGTAAATCTTCAGGAACAACTTCATTGTTAACATCAAAGGGCAAAAATCCAAGAACAGAATCGACACGATGCAAGAAAGCAAGCGTCGTTTTCGCGTCGCTCTCGCCAAGGCGATTTTGATCAAGCAAAGAATTAACATCGCGAACAAAATCAAAAAGAGCAGCAAGGGCAAGCGATAGGTTAAGATCGTCTTCTAAAGCAGCCTTAAAGCGTGCTTCTGTCTCAACGATGAAGGAGTTGACCGATTCGGTTTCAGGCCCTTCCACTTCATTAAGACGAATAATAAATGCTTTTAAACGATCAAGCGACGCACGAACGGCTTCAAGACCCTGGAAGGTAAAGTTAAGCTGCGTTTTGTAATGCGTATGGATTAGCATATAACGAAGCTCTGATCCTTTATAGCCTCTAGCTAAAAGGTCGCGCAAGGTGTAGAAGTTGCCGAGGCTCTTTGACATCTTTTTGTTATCGACAATAAGATGTTCTGAATGCATCCAGTATTTTACGAAACGATCGCCTGAATAGGATTCCGACTGAGCGATTTCGTTTTCATGGTGGGGAAACATGTTATCAATTCCACCGCAATGAATATCGATCGAAGAGCCGAGAATTCTCATCGCCATGGTTGAACATT
Organism: uncultured bacterium; assembly: GCA_964483465.1. Classification (GTDB taxonomy): domain Bacteria; phylum Chlamydiota; class Chlamydiia; order Chlamydiales; family Parachlamydiaceae; genus CAZABG01. The sequence continues at coordinate 34,930 of CAZABG010000017.1, read as the reverse complement.
CAAGATGCCAGCCGGGACGGCCTTTTCCAAAAGGACTATCCCAATAGATTTTCCCGTCTCGCTCTTCATCATAGGCTTTCCAAAGAACGAAATCCGACGCCGATTCTTTATCGTATTCATCAGCTTCGACGCGATTCGACGCGCCGGTTTTCAAATCATCCAAATGAAGATGCGAAAGGCAGCCGTAGCGCGGGAATTTGCGGATAGCAAAATAGATGCTTTTATCAGCACCTTGATAAGCGATTCCCTTTTGAACTAGGCCTTCAATCATTTCGATCATTTGGGGAATATAATCGGTCGCTTGAGGATAATATTCGGCAGGCTCAACATTGAGCGTCTTAAGATCTTCAAAAAAAGCGTCCTTGTAGGGTTTTGTAAACTCATCAAGAGTGACGTTTTCACGTAAAGCGCCTTTGATCGTCTTATCGTCAACATCGGTGAGATTCATCACCTGCGTCACCTTATATCCAAGGTATTTAAGCGTCCTTCTTAAGACATCCTCAAAAAGGAACGCTCTAAAATTTCCGATATGGGCATAGTGATATACCGTAGGGCCGCAGGTATACATTTTGACTTGGCGTCCGTCAATTGGGTGAAAAGGCTCTTTTTCGCGCGATTCGGTATTAAAAATTTTAAGCATCTTGCCAGTTTAGAGATTGTGTTATAGTTTTTCAAGGCCTCGGTAATTGACTTTACCCGTTCCCATGATTGGGATCTCTTTAATCACGTTTACTTGCGATATGCGTACGAGGTTGCTGAAACCTGAATCCTTTAAAGCAGAATTCACTTCTTCCACATCGGTTTTGAAAATGGTGAATAAACTAATACGAGTTCTTTCTCCCGCATTTTCTTTTGCCATAATAGCAAGCGAAGGCGCGTCTTCAGCAAACTTCCACCCTTTTTCAGGGCCTGCTTTTATCAGAGCTTCTTCAATAGCTCCAAGGCTGACCATTTCCCCGCCAATTTTGATAAATCGCTTTAGACGTCCGGATATTGTTAAGAAACCTTCATCATCGAGATTTCCCAAATCGCCCGTTTTATACCATTTTTCTCCATTGATCGTAACAAAAGGAGGCTCCATCCCAGGATTAATATAGCCGCTGAATACGTTCGGACCTTTTGCAAGAATCAGCCCTTGCGTGTTAGGAGGCAGCACTTCAAACGTGTCGGGATGAACAATCATTAATTCGACATTTCCGAGCGCTTGTCCCACCCCCTTATGGAATTTTCCCGGTCTATTCATAGAAAGAACCGGCGAACATTCGGTAATGCCATACCCTTCAATAATCTCTCCGGGCGTAATCGCGCTTACCAGATCAAATAATTCCTGAGACGCTTTTTCAGCTCCCGTTACATTCAATCTTACCGTTTGGAATAGATCCTTATTTCCGCCCTTCATCATCCCTTTCAAGAAGGTAGGCGCGCCGCAGGTAATGGTAATTCCCCATTTTTTACAGCGTTCCGCCATCTTTTTCCCTTCTGTCGGATTTGGGAAGAAAGCAACTCTTGCTCCCGATAAAGGGGGAAGCAGCGTGGCTACGGTAAAACCAAAAGAGTGGAAAGGTGGAAGGATGCCAAACAAAATATCGTCCGTAAAAATCGGCACGTCATCAAAGACGGGGCGCATATTTGAAAGGATATTATTGTGCGAAAGAGGAACGCCTTTAGGCATATTTTCCGTTCCGCTCGTAAATAGGATGACAGCAGGATCTTCTGGACGAGCTCCTTTTGGATTCAAAGTCTTTAAAATAGTTTTTGGACTCTTTCTTGATAGAAGCTTGCCTTTCAACTTATCTTTTAAAGTAACACCTCTGCGCAAATCCTCCAACATAACCATGAGTTCATCAAGGCCGTCAAAATCAATACCTTCCAAACGATCGATAAAGGCCCATGAAGAGATAACCGTCTTCAAATTCGCAAGCTCTTTTACCTGTTCTAGGTGGCGCGGACCTTGCGTCCAGTTGATCATGACAGGCACTTTGCCGGCAAGCTCGCAGGCCATAATGACCATGAAAGCGGCAACGGACGCAGGTAAAAGCACCCCGATCGTATCGCCCGGCATCTTTTTAATTTCATTCGCGAGAATGATCGATCTAATCTTAAGATTTTTATAGTCGATAGGCCCCAGACGATCATCTGCCATGGCCATACGCGAGCCGAACTTTTCACAGGCATTAAGGAAAACTTCCCCGACAGTAGAACCGGGAAGAGTCGCGGCTCTTTCACGCTTAATTTTCTTATTCCATTTCCGAAGATCAAAAACAGCGTCAACTTCAGTATCTTCTGTCTGAAGCTGGCCTGCGGCAAGGGCCATAACTTTTGCAACCGTTGTCACTTCTTCTACAGGAATATTTTTGACATCATATTTTTCAGTTAAGAAAGCGATGATTTCAGCGACATCAAGAGAATCGAGCCCTAAATCGGACGCGACTGTCATATCGGGTTTTACTTTTTGAGGAGGAATTTCTGCAAGTTCCGCAAGTTTTTCGGTAACTTCTCCTTGGACATCACGAGGGATTTTATCCAAATCGACACTAAATTCAAGCTTAGAAGTTCTTTCCATTTTTGGAACTTCTTTAGACCACATAGAATAAGGAAGCAGTACTAAAGAATCGCCAGGATGAACGCCTTCCTGTGTTGTCAAACCATCAGGCTGATTGTACCAATTTTCTAAAAAGCGATTAAGTTCCAATCTTGTTCCATGACGAGGAAAATCGGCAGGAGCGGGAACATATTCGATGATCACTTTTCTTCTAGGGGTAAAGAAAATCAGGTTCTTTAAAACCTGTTTTATTCCCCATCCAAGGGTCGGCCCCATTTGAGCGGCCCTTCCTGTCCAGTACCTTGAAAACTTACTGCCCCACAATCCTTTAATACGAACGAGAACAATATTGGTTTCAGGCCTTTCAGCTAGTATGCGGTGCAAACCCGAGGCGCCGCCGAGAACTTCTTTATTTGAACTTTTGGTTTTCCCGGCTGGATAGATCATAAAGCTATCCCCTTTCTCAAGCCCTTGAACCATTTGATTGAATACTTTCTCCGTCCGCTTTACTTTTACAGAGTTGCTTGTCGAGGCGAAATCTGGAACCGGAATGGCGTTTACATATTTGAAAAGCCAATGGGCAAGCGGATGATAATACATGTACTCAACCACCATCGGGCGGATGGGGCTCTTTTTCCAGGCGCCAATACCTGCTGCAAGAGGATCTACAAAGACAGCGGGGTGATTCGGCAAAAAGAGTACGCCGCCCGGCTTACACATGCTTGACTTGTTGATTTTATCAAGCCCTTTGAACTCGATTTTGTATCGAAACCAAAGGATGGTCTTTATAAACAAATAAATTAAGGCTGTGATAATCTTTTTCAAGGGATTATTCCTCCAAAGCTCACCACTATAACACACTTATAGGAATTAACTCAAAAATTGGATTTTGACATCCATTCTACCCAATCTTTGACCTATTCCAACTAATTCAACATTAAGCCTTTTAAGGGGAATCATGGACACTCTCAGCCCCCTAAATTTAAATTTAATTATTGACGGTCTGCCTATTCTTTTTCAGCGGTCTTGGATCGTTTGTAATTATACCATCCACCCCCATCTCATGCAAAGAATAGGCCTTTTCCGGATTGTCGACGGTATAGCTCCAGACGCGCTTACCCTGCAGCTCCTTCATCAAATCAACATCTATTATATTATGATCCAAACAAATCCACTCAAAAGGAGGGATGTGATTTCTCTCGGACGAGAGGCCCATGACTTCAAAATCCTCTATTCCCTTCAAAAGATCGTGGCAAAAACTAGCTAATACAATTTTTTTATGCCCTCTTGCAATTTCTACGACTTTTTCAACAAGTTTCTTCCCATCATGTCGCCCTTCCTTAATTTCAATCATAAGATAGCACTCTCTATTAAGCTCCAGGACCTGTGCTAATGTGGGAACAGGAAGGTCTTTTGCCAAACAATCATGCACGTACCTTTTATCGCCGTGCGTCCTTTCTAAAGAGTCATCGTGAATGACAACGGGGATCTCATCTTTAGAAAGATGGACGTCGATTTCAACCGCATCAACGCTGTGGCTGAAAGCTTGTATAATAGATTCAATTGTATTTTCTGGAAGCTCAAGAGAGGCGCCACGGTGTGCTATAATCTTCATAATTTACTTAAAAGCGGCTATAGATTGTATATATCGTCTTCAACAACGTCGTTCAATATATCATCTCTTTCTTTTTTTGCTTTTTTGCCGGATTTTCCGTCATCACCTTCAAGCGTATAATCCCAATCATCTTTATTGCCCAAATCTCTATTTGCTAACTCATCTTCGCCAAGACCTTCAAGCAAGTCATCAACTTGATTGGTAATAGGATCGTTATATTCTTTTTCCGCCTTTCTTTTTGCCGTTTCACTTAGGATTGAAAAATCACGCTTAATTCCCCTTTTCTCATCATCCGCTTTTAGATTTTTTATAAATTGGCTGTCTGTTTCAATAAGGTCTTCCATACGCGCCTTTGCTTTACCCGCTTCCCGGCTTTGGTTTTCAGGAGCTCTTGTGCCTGCATGAATACCTTGATGACCCGCCATTGCCCCTGCTGCAACGGCACCTATAATACCTCCAGCAATACCTCCTGAAGCAACGATAGCAACGATCGCCGCCACCGCAAGCACTCCCACGCCTATTCCTATCCACATATTTTTTCTATCAACGGCAGCTTCATGCTTTTTTAAGATGTCAATTTCAGTAACCGCATCATGATCCTGATTGAACTCTTGGATCTTCTTTTTGACATCATCTGTAATGTCATTCGCCTTTACATTCTTTAAATCTTTGCCTCCCGCCGGCGGCACATTGGCGTCATGAATATTATCGAACGCAGGCCCCTCAAGATCCTCTGCGACATCATTGAGGTCTCTTGTACTTGGTTTCTGATCAAAAACGAGCCGTGCATCTGATTGAACGCGATCGAAGACTTCATTAAATTCAAAAGGAAAGGCTTTTACCCCATCCGGGCCGTTTCTTTTTTCAAATCGGTTTCCAAGTAAATCCTTGAAATACTCCTGACCGTTTTTATCGTAAAAAATTCGACTTTCATCTGCATATCTACTTTTTTGCAAATAGTAGATTTCGCCCGTGTTATCACGATAGCATTCTCTATCATAATCATCGATTTGAGGACTATCACCCCATTTATTTAACGATCTATCGTCGTATGTTCTTGTGCCGTCTTCGTTACTTACAAAGTTATTTCGGGCATCTCCTGATAGGCTAAACTTAACTCCACTATCATCCTTATAGAAAGGTCCAAATTTATCATGGAATTCTCTTTGAAGTTCAGCGTGTTCGCTGTCTTTGAGAATATAACCTTCTCCGGAAGAATCAATATAATACGAGGTTCCGTCAGGAAGTTGCCCGGCGACATCATCGCCCCAAGGATTTTGAGCTAATGGTTCTTCGTGTGCATCTTCAAGCGCTTTTTCTTGCTGTCCATTGGCATTAGCAATAGGTTCTGTCTGATCAACTGGTTGATAGGGATTAGGAGCGCCGCCGGCACCCCCTATGGGAACTGCCATATATTCACCTCATATTATATTATAATTATAAGTGGAAATATGTATTGCTTAAATAAAGTGGGGCAATCTTTATTAAAGATTAACAAACTACAAAAACTGAATGACTTTTCTAACGAGAGCTTTCCCCTCTGAATAGGTCGCAAACGCCTCGGCCTGGGTAACAGGTACCCACTTAGCGTCTTTAACCTCTTCCGCTTGAACAAAAAGATTTCCTTCAACTAAGGCCAAATAATACAAAACTTTTTTTGAGATCGGTTGCCCTTTATGACGAAAACGGTAATTTTCAACAAAAGGCTCTTCGTGCAATAGCTTGGTTAGACTAAGGCCTGTCTCTTCTTTAAGCTCGCGCGAAGCCGATTGAAGATCGGTCTCATCTTTCTCTTTATGCCCTTTTGGAAAACCCCAAAAACCAGAGTGATGCTGAATCAAAAGCAAATAGGGAATTTGGTCCTTGTACATGACCGGAATTACCCCATAGGACGTTTCATTTTTCATTTATTTAAATGGAGCAAATACGAGAGTTGCGTTATGTCCGCCAAAGCCAAAAGAGTTCGATATCGCCACTTTAATGTCTAAGGGTTCCGCCTGAACCGGAAGATGAAAATCTATCCCTTCAGTTGGGTTGGTTAAATTTTTAGTCGGATGAATTTTTCCGGTTTTAATCGCCATCACGGTAGCAACCGCTTCAAGTCCGCCTGCAGCTCCTAAAGCATGTCCGATCATCGATTTCGTTCCATTCATGGAGACTTTCGATGGATTCGGGAAAACTTTTTTCAACGCGTTCACTTCTGCCATATCACCGACAGGAGTTGAAGTGGCGTGTGCATTAATGTAATTAACGTCATCTACCTTTACGCCCGCGTCTTTCAATGCATTTAAAATACACGCTTTTACCCCTTCTCCATCCGGACGAGGATCCGTTATATGATAAGCATCGCACGAAAGACCGCCGCCTAAATACTCTGCAAGGATTTTGGCTCCGCGCTTTTGGGCATGTTCTAATGTTTCAAGAACTAAAACACCTGCCCCTTCACCCATCACAAAGCCATCACGGTCCTTATCCCAGGGTCTGGACGCGCTTTCAGGATCATCGTTGCGAGTCGATAAAGCTTTGCAAGCGTTAAAGCCCGCGATTCCCATAGGAATAACGGCCGCTTCACTTCCCCCGCAAACGATAAGGTCGGCATCGCCTCTTCGTAGATGTTCCGCCGCCGCAATGATCGCATTATTTCCTGTCGCGCATGCGGTAGAGATAGAATAATTGGGCCCCATGAAACCAAGATCCATCGCGAGAAGGCCGCCTGCCATATTGGTCAAAATGTACGGCACAAAAAAGGGAGTGACTCGTTTTGGGCCCGATTTGATAAGGGATTCGACGCCGTCTGCAAACTGACCCATACCGCCCATTCCGGATCCGATTAAAATACCCGCTCTTGATTTATCAAGTTGGTTTTCAGGATAAAGGCCTGCCATCTCTAACGCTTTTTTACCGGCTACAATCGCATAGGCAATAAATGGGTCGACGCGGCGAGCCTGTTTCTTGTCGATGTAATCGCCTGCGTCAAAATTTTTAATGAAAGCGGCAAACTTAGTCGCGAATTCATCCGTGTTAAATTTGTCGATCAAAGAGACGCCGCTTAACCCTTTCAGGAGCGAGTCATAGAAAAGTTCGACATCATTGCCAAAGCAAGAAACGACTCCAAGCCCTGTCACGACAATTCGCTTTTTAGACATTATGAACCTCTAATTTCAACTGAACTATTTTTCCTTCACGCCATAGCGCTTCAAGATGGTATTTTTCACGCATTTCACTTTCCATTAAATGCACCACGATATCGCCATAATCAAGGACGATCCAATCGCCGTAGGAAAGGCCTTCGGTATGAAGAGGCTTAACCCCCTCTTTCGCGAGCCGTTCCATCACCGACTGGGCAAGAGAAATGACATGCCTTTCGACCGTCCCCTCAGCAATGAGGTAAAAATCGGTCATAGAGCTGAATCCCCTTACATCAATCCCCAATATATTAATCCCTTTCTTATCGAAAATGGCTTGGGCTATAGTATGTAATTCCCGTGGAATACTCATCTATCGGAAGAAGAGTATAAGTCGTTTTTGAATATGTAGTCCAACACTTTATGGGGTACCAGATGAGTACAGGGAAGACCCTTTCCTAAACGGTCCCGGATCAAGGTCGAAGAAATTTCCATGATGGGAATAGGGGGTTCACCGCTTTTTTTATGCCTCGACCCAATTAAGGGAGGAGCAAGCTTTTTAAGAAGATCAGCCTCTTTCCACCGGGAAAAATCCTCCATTTGATCATCGCCGAGAAGAAGCCTCAACGGACGATTCAAATATTTTATAGTATCAATCGTATAGCTTGGACCGCCTTTTTTGATTTCATAATCAAGAACTTCGAAGCCCTCCAAATCCTCAAAAGCAAGACGGCACATATTTAGCCGATGCTCCGGACTCGTCATCTTTTTCCCCTCTTTAAAGGGACTGACCCACGCAGGACATATAATTACTTTTTCAAGTCCAGCGGCTTCTTTTAAAGAAATGGCCAGGTTTAAATGGCCAAAATGGATCGGATCAAAAGAACCCCCTAAAAAGCCCGTCATGATAGGAAGAGAATTTCTCGATATTTAGGAAGAGGCCATAGATTATCATCGCAAATTGCTTCCAGCTTATCTACCGCTTCTCTCAATAAAAAGGCTTTTTCAGATACTTTTTCTCCGAAAGCCTCGCTTTTCTTGGTACTCTTTAACGCTTTGTCTCTTTCAGCCTTTAATCCTTCTGCTTCATACAGAGCATCAGATATCAATTCTATGAGCTGAACCAGTCGTTCTTCCTGAGTTTTAAGAGCCGTCGATTTAATGCCCGAATCGTGTACGGCTTCAATCGATTTTGCAAGTTCAGTTTGATAACGAATAGCTGCCGGATAGACCATCGAGTAAAAGATATCGAGCATTACATTGACTTCGATATTGATATGATGAATGTAATTCTCTGTCAAAATTTCATAACGAGATAAAAGCTCATGTTCTCTCAGAACGCCTTTGAATAGCTCTGCAGTTTCTTTTGAACGTAGAGCTTCAAATGCCTTATACGATTTGTGTAAATTCGGCAGTCCCCTTGATGCCGCTTCTTTTACCCAAGCTTCGCTATAATTATCGCCGTGAAAACGGATATTTTTGGAAGCGATCAAGTATTTTCTGACTACGCCAAGAGCCGCTTCAGCCAAATCATTTTTACCTTTCAACCCATTTTCAATTTCATCCAGAATTTCATTAAGGCTTTCGGCTACAATTTGATTTAAGACCGTTGCCGCAAGCGCCGGGCTTGCGGATGAACCTAAAGCTCTAAATTCAAATTTATTTCCGGTAAATGCAAAAGGCGATGTCCTGTTTCTATCCGTCGAATCTTTTGAAAGATCAGGCAAATAGGAAAGGCCCAAATCAAATTTGTTCTTAGAATTTTTGTTCGGATTAAATCCTTTCTTTTCAATCTCTTCCAATAAAGCTTCCAATTCCTGCCCAAGATAGGCGGAAATTATAGCAGGAGGCGCTTCATGCCCGCCTAATCGAAAATCGTTTGTTGCTGAGCCGATAGAGGCTCTAAGTAGTATCGAGTGTCGATGAACACCATTCAATATTGCCGTGAGAAGAACGATAAAAGGCAAATTATTGCCGGGTGTATCAGATGGATCTAAGAGATTTAAACCAGTGTCGGTCGATAAAGACCAGTTCATATGTTTTCCGGATCCGTTAATCCCCTGAAAAGGTTTTTCATGTAGAAGGCAGCTTAAACCATGGTTTGAAGCCACTTTCCGCATAAGCTCCATCAAAAGGATATTGTGATCGACCGCTCTTGTCGCTTTTTCAAATACGGGAGCTACCTCATGCTGCGAGGGAGCCACTTCATTATGGCGTGTTTTTAAAGGTATTCCGAGCTTTATCGCCTCTTCCTCAAAATCACTCATGAAAGAGAGGATTCTATCTTTTACAGCACCGAAGTAATGATCCTGAAGCTCTTGTCCTTTCGGAGCGCTTGCGCCGTACACGGTTCTTCCTGTCATTATAATGTCAGGACGAATGTTGCGGAAAGCTCTGTCGATGACGAAATATTCTTGTTCAAGACCTAGCGTCGAATAGACGTAACTAGCTTTGATACCGGCAAGTTTTAAAAGCCTTAAGCAAGCTTTGGATATTTCTTGATCAGAGCGTAGAAGTGGTATTTTGGTATCAAGAACATCCCCTGTCCAAGAGAAAAATACAGACGGAATGCAAAGCGTTACCCCATCTCCTGCTTTCCAGATAAAGGGAGCGGACGTTGGATCCCATCCCGTGTAGCCGCGTGCTTCATAGGTAGATCTAAGACCTCCTGATGGAAATGAGGACGCGTCAGGCTCGCCTTGCACAAGCTGTTTTCCGCTGAATTTTTCGATAATTTCATCGGTGCCGCCCCAATCGATAAAAGCGTCATGCTTTTCAGCTGTCGCACCCGTTAAAGGTTGAAACCAGTGGCTGTAGTGAGTCGCGCCAAGCGATATTGCCCACTCTTTTAAAGCGCTTGCGATGGCGTCCGCATTTTCTTTTTTTATAGGCTCTAAACCCTCTCTCGCACGCAGCACATTCTGATAGACGTCAGGAGGACGCGCCTTTTTCATTTCTTTTAGATTGAAGATGTAAGATCCGAAACCTTCTGCAAAGGTCTGGAATGTTGCCCGTGAAGGTCTAGGTTTTACATTTTGTAAACTGGCAATCGCCTGAAATCGCGGATTCATCAAGGATCTCCCACCTGGATTCAATAGCCTTTTTTCTTAAATCGGACTTGGGATTTACAACCGTAACTTTTCCAACCGCCTCGCAAACAACGAGATCGATAATATGATCCGTATAATATACGACCTTATCGAGTGGGATGGAGAGCGATTTTAAATAATCAAGTTTGGCCGCCCCGTCCATTATGGTGGCAATGTCGCAGATCTTATGATCTTTGTCAACTTCGTATAAGGTAGCTCCGCATTCATAAAACCCGAGTTTTTTTGCCAAAGGTTTTACAAGAAAATCAGGAGACGCCGAAAGAAGATAAGTCTTTTCCCCCTTTTCCTTGGCCTTTTCAAACCTAGCGAAAACGGAAGGATTTAATGAAAGCGTATCTAAAAACGGATCAATGACATTCAAATCGGGTGAATACCCTCGAAAAAACGTCTTGAAGCAGGTGAAATGAAGAGATTTCACAGAGAGGAATCCTCCCTTATGAAGACAATAAGCAAATATCATGGAAAGGAGCCTTCCGGTGGGTAGGCTCCCTTTTCTGTTAAGTTCTTTACCAAAGAGGAAACTGACATTTCCTCTTATTAACGTATGGTCTAGATCAAATACGTGGATCATTTAAAGGTATTAAGCTTTTCCTCAATTTCTTTAATACCATCTGTCAATTTATCTAGCTTTTCTTTTTCTTCAGCAATCTGTTCATTTAGAGTAATCGCTTTCGTAAAATCAAGGCCGGAGGTACCCGCTTTCTTGCGAAGTTCATCCATTTTTTCCTTAATTTCCTGACGGCGGGCTTTTCTTTGCTTAAGAACTTCCTTTAAACTATTGATCGCTTCTCTATCATCTTTTGAAAGAGCGAGAAGTTTCGCTTCTTCTTTGTCAGCGAGCAATTCTTTGAAAGGCTTGAACTCTTTTTCAAGCTCTTGCTTTTCAACGCGGTTCAAGTTAGAAGCATTGATCTCCTGTACAAGCGTCTCTTTTCTTAAGTTAATTTCAGTAATATCAAGATTCTCAGCTTCCGTTAAAAGAGCAAGAATGCGGTTTTTGAAATTAAGAAGACGTTCTTTTCGCTCTTGATCGCGGATCTGGTCTTGTCTTGCTCTTTCATCAGATTCTTTTTGACGCTCTTTATCTAGCTCATCATTAAATTGATGGAGTTTTTCTCTTAAGAATTTAACTTCATCACGGCCAAGCTGAACATCGCGCATCGTTTTCACAAACTGATCGAGTTCAGAGTCAAGCGCACTTGAATTAAGCTCTTTCGCTTCGTATCTTGCTTTGATCTCATCCAATCTAGCGGTTAGTTCATCACAGTTCTGCTTAAACTGCTCTTTCAATTCCGCACGCTCTTTCTTGTGCTCTTTTTCACGTACTTTAAGGTTGTCCCAAAATTCGCTTAATTTTAAACGGCTCTCTTTGAAAGCATGAGTAGACAAAGTTAAAATCTTGGCAATGCCTTGAAGTCCTTTAATTTCATCTTTTAAAGCAAAAGGAGATTCATTTGCGCTTGATACATTATATTTTTCAATAAAGTGATTTACATCTTCTTCAAATTGCTTACTAATGATATCGATAAGTTCTTTTCTTCTTGGAAATAAAAGATCTCCTAAAACGGAAAGACGATCGAAGAACTTGTTTTTAATTTTGATCCGCATTTCGGTCTTGATCAGCTCTTTTCTTAAAGCATGAATTCTAGATGCGTAGGCGTTCAAGAAATTAAGCTCTTTTTGAACATCGCTATAAAAACCAATATTTCTAGAGATCGCTTCCACTCTTGGAAGATCGACATCGTGGCTTTGCTCTAAAGTTTCGTTAAGATTCGAAATTTCTTCTTCAAGCGCCTTTATTGCGAGATCGATCTGTTCAACATTGAACGCGCTCTCTTCATCAAGAAGCTCTTTTAAGCGTCTTGCCTCTTTTGAAAGTTCGCTATACTTGGCCCAAAGCTGGCTTCTGACGAGAGGATTTTCCACATCTTTGAAAAGTTCTAAACACTTTTCTCTCGCTTCCCAAAACGGTTTAAATTGCGGATGGGAGGAAGTCGAGATTTTCGCTTCCATGAAAGTGATCAATATCTGAAGTTTTTCTTCAGGCAGACTGACCGCATCCAATTTTGTGGAGATTTCTGATAAAGCGGATGCCGCTTCTTTGTTTTCTGTCATGGTTTCTTCCATAAGCCAAGCTTCTTAGTTGAATGAATGAAGATTCTAACACCTTTGCAATTTTAAAAACCACAAAAGCGAGAGCAAAATTAAATGATTTCTTCTTAATAACGTGCTCCAACGTTAAAAGCCCGCTACTGAACATGCATTTTTGACAGTGAGACCAGTGAGAAGCAACATGAGAGATGTGAGCGGTTCACTAATTTATTAAAAAACTTATTATTCCTTTAATGAAAAGGCAAGCTCTCACTTTTCTCATGTTGCTTCTCACTGATCTCACTGTCAAAAAATAGCCTTTTTAGGGGCACGATTTGAAAGGTAGAAACAAGAAAATTATAATCCGATTTCGTAGTCTTGCTTGATAATATCCAAAACCACTTCATGATCATGCAGATCGAGGTCGAGCCATTTATAATTCATCTCTTTTCTAAACCACGTAAGCTGCCTCTTGGCATAGTTGCGGGAAGCTTGTTTGAAAGTCGAAAGATAGTGATTAAAATCTTCTTTTGTCTGAGAGGAATTGATGAAATCGATCGTTTGACGATAGCCGATGGCTTGGGCGGCAGAGGGGTTTTGCTCTATCCCTTCGCCAAGTAAATATTTGACTTCATCAACTAAACCGTCGTGGATCATCTTTTCGCACCGCTTTTCTATGCGATGGTATAGCTTTTCTTTAGGTCTATGTAAAAACCAGCATCGAAAGTCGTAATTTTGAGGCCGTTTTCTTTGTTTCCAGGAAAGTTTTGACACTTTCTTGCCTGTCAGCTCGATAATCTCAAGCGCACGTACAATTTTTTGCCTATCATTCTTGGTAATCGTTCTCGCGTATTCAAGGTCTAGCTGACAGAGCTTTTCATACATGAAGTGAGAGCCCTTCTCAGCCATTTCATCTTCAAGCTTCTTTCTTAATTCAGGAACCGATGGAGGTCCTGAGGGCGGTCCATAAAGTAGAGAGTGAAGATAGAAGCCCGATCCGCCAACTACTATTGGAACTTTTTCCCTTTCAAGAATGCCGAGAAGCGCATGGCGAGCTTCGTAATAGAAATCCACTACGTTGAAAATTTCATTTACATTGCGGATATCGATCAGATGATGAGGAACTTTTTCCTGATCTTCTTTTGATGGCTTCGCGGTTCCGATGTTCATATTGCGATAAACTTGCATAGAGTCAGCGGTGATAATTTCACCGTTAATCATCTGAGCAAGCTCAAGGCCGAGATCCGATTTTCCGGTCGCGGTGGGACCTGCAAGAACAATTACCCGCTTTTTGTTCTTCTCAAGTTTAATGGGGATATCTTTTTGCGCCTGGCTCGCGAGTCCGACAAAGATCCGTTCGATCTCTTCTTTCTCAATCGAGATACCCGTTGACATAGAACCTTAAAACTTTTTGAGGGCGTCCTCTTCTGTGCGGGCGAGCTCTAGAACATGATCAAATCCCGACATTTTGAGAACATCCATTACGTTATGTGTCACATTGCACAGAACAAGCTTACCGGAAAGGGACTTTAACTTCTTCGTTAAAGATAGAAGCATCCTCATCCCGGCGCTTGAAATATAATCCACATGGGCGAAATCGATAAGAAGTTTATATTGCCCTTCATTTATAAATTCGAAGGTCTTCTTTTCAGTTAAAGGAGTTGATATGGCATCCAGTCTACCTTTCAAGCGAACGACTAATACTTCGCCCACTTTCTTCTGCTCGATTTCGATGACTCCTTCCGTAGTCCCCATGCTAATCACTCCTAATATTTATCTTCGTAAGAGGGTGCGCAAACCGGCTCCTGATTCTTATCCCCTTGCGTATGGGGCTTGCGATCGAGGAACTGAACTCTTTCTGCAGCAACTCTTAGCTTACATCTTTTTTCACCATCTTTACCAACCCACGTATCGAGTTGAAGTCTTCCTTCAACAAGTACTGTCGAGGAACAATCTAAAACCTGTACGCAAATTTCAGCTTGCTTTCCCCAGACAACAACATCAACAAAACAGACTTCCTGCTGTTTTTCACCATTTAATGTTACAAACTCACGGTTCAAAGCGACGAGTAAGTCTGTCACCGCGATTCCGTTTGGAGTTTTTCTCAGTTCGGGTTTCCTTGTTAGCCTTCCGGCAATAATTGCTTTATTTAAAGATGCCATTTCTTTTCCTGTTTTCGATAAAGAGGTTGTAGGTGTTTAAGCGTTAACCTATCATATTTTTATTTTAGGATCTAGTCCTTACTACTATAAATCTGAAGATATATTTCTTGCTAATCTTCAAGCACTTATAACAAAAGGCGCAAGGCGGAAGGAAGAAGAATACTTAGCAGAGGTTCATGCCGCTATTCTACTTTTTATAGCCTTCTGCCTTCACCCTTTTATTGATCCTTTCAACCAATCAAGAAACTCGACATTGCCGCCCTCGATACTTCTCCAGGCTATTTCCGGAATTTCATACCGGCTATTCTTCTTTATAATCTCTTCTATCTGAGATAGGTTCTCTTCAATAGTTTTAAAGGTCACTTTTGTTTCTTGCACTGTCTCAAGCTGATTGTTCAAAAGCAATATGGATTCAACCCAAGGGGTAATTTCCGCTTTCGCAACAAGCCGTTCCTGAACCAGATAGCGGCTTACTTTTCGCGCCTCGTCAATGCTCGCGACGGTCCAAGTGATTTCAATGCCCATGATCACTCCAATTCTTTAATGATAAGTTGCTTTGCAATCCTTGCATCTATCAGCTCCTTTTTTACTGGAGGCTCTTTTAGATACTTGATGTTATCGAGGTATTCACTTTTAAGGCGCACATACCCTTTGCCCCATTTGAGAATTACTTCCCTTTCTCCAAGTGAATCTAGATCCATTTTACTAAGATCGATCGCTTTTACATTCGGCAACGCCTCTATCAATTTTAAAGGAATCGAAATATCCACTTTATCTCCCCACTTGATATCGCCATTCAAACGTAGTTCAGGAAGTTTTTTTGGTGTAAAAAAGGGGTAATAAGGAAATAGAGCTCCCTCCTGATCGATTGCCGTATTAGATAGCGTCGCAAGCAAAAACTGAGGATTTCTAAGTTCATATTCAATCAATAATGAAGAAGGAGGAATTCGGCTAATTTTAACCTTTTTAAATACGTGGAAGGCCATCAACCTCTCTTCACCCTGCTTAAGGGGAAAGCTGTAAAGATTTATTGGCTTATCAATCGCAAGGCCCAATTTTTCGCTAAAAAAAGCGGAAGGAAGAATATTATAACCTTCCGGCTTTGTCACAATCGCCTTTAAAATATATTTGTTATCATTTTCAAGATGTCGTTTGTACATGTTGTAGCCAAGATAAGAACCCCAAGGAATTCCTGAGACTAAAACGATGCTTAAAACGATTGCTTTTAACACACCCGTTCCCTTCGTAATTGATTGGCAAGCCCTTCTTCACTTAATTTTGTGATAAGGTCAGTCGTCGCAAAACCGCCATGGGCGCACATTTTCGGAAACAAACTATTTTGCGTAAACCCGGGAATGGGATTGATTTCATTCAAAACCATCTCGCCACTTTTTAAGTAAAAAAGATCGACTCTTGCCATCCCGTTCGCCCTGATGGACTGGTAGGAACGAATTGCAAGCTCTTTTGCCCTTTTTTGCTCTTCTTCGGTCAAAGGGGCCTCAACATTTGTCTTGAACGCATTCGCGCCATATTTGGCATCATAATCATATACCGTACCCGAAGCCACAATCTCGCCCGGATTGAAAAGGGTATAAGGACCTGCGCCCACAACGGAAATTTCAAGTTCGCGCGCATCGACGCCCGTTTCAATGATAAGATGAGAATCGCATTCAAAGCCGCTTGCAATTGCCTCTATAAGCTCATTGCGGTCATTCACCTTCTTAACGCCAAATGTGGATCCAAGATGAACGGGCTTCACAAATAACGGGTAGCGCAATTTCTCTTCGCACTCACGTATCCATTTATCCGGATTTTGCGCCCATTCCCATTTGATAAAATCGACAAAGGGAACAACAGGGATATTATCATAAGAGGCAAGACGCTTGGTTAAAGCCTTATTCATCGCAATAGCCGCGCTTTCTACGTTGCACCCTATATAGGCAACTCCAAGAATTTCAAAAAAACCTTGAATCGTTCCATCTTCCCCATTTGTTCCATGAAGGCACGGGAAAACAATATCGCATGCTTTTAAATCGCGGAAAATATCTTCATCAATCCTGGCTTTTTCAAAACTCGTCTCTTTATCAAGTATTGCAAGCGCTTTTTCCTTTGAAGCCCATCCTCCATCTTTTGAGACGGCAAATAACGTCACATCAAATAAATTTCGGTCTATGGATTGATAGATATTTCTACACGAAAGAAACGAGACCTCATGCTCTTTGGATTTGCCTCCAAAAACTAGCCCTAATTGCAAATTTCTTATTTCTAGCGGTTCAAGCTCATAGCTTAAATGGGTTATATCGCCGGCTCCCATGCTTAGAACCACGTCGAAAGGACGGATCAGCAACGCCAAATCCTGAGCCAAGTTTTTGCGCGGTATATAAATAGACTTGCTCGTTTTTTTCGCTAAATTTTCGCCTGTAATCCCCTCAATTGGATTCTCAGAGGCGGCGTAAACATCCGTGATCACAACGAGATCCGCACTCAAAACTTTTGAAAAGGCATCCATATTATCCTTTAAGCGAGAATAACGGTGCGGTTGAAAGACAACGATAAGCCTTCTTTGGGGATACGCTTCCTTAAAGGCGTTGATTGTCGTTTTTACTTCTTCAGGATGGTGGGCATAATCGTCATACATGCGCACCTTTTTTTTCTCCCATCTAAAATCAGCTCTCCTGTCGACGCCTTTAAAAGTTGAAAATGCGCAGCGAATTGCTTTTTCAGGAATATTTAATTTAAGCGCGAGCGCAAATACAGCTGCCGCGTTCAAAACATTATGACGACCTATAAGGGGAATAAAAATATCGGAATAGATCTTGCCGTTAATATTTAAGCTGAATAATTGCTCAAGACCGAACTGCTTATAAGATAAGATGCGTACGGAGTTATTTTCGCCAAATCCATATTTTTCACCGGGCAGATTGAGGCTGCGCAGGATCGGATCATCTCCACAAGTAAACAAAAAAGAATAATCGCTTACTTTATAAATTAGCGCTTTGAAACCTTCGATCAATCTCTCTTCCGTTCCATAATGCTCCATGTGATCTTGATCAATATTCGTAACAATGAGAGAGAAGGGTTGATATTTGATATGGGTGCCGTCGCTTTCATCCGCTTCGGCTACAAAATAAGGACCCGTGCCGAGTTCAGCGTTCAGGCCATAATTCTTTATAATTCCGCCTACCGCATAGCTTGGATAAGTTTCAGCCTCTTTTAACACATGCGCGAGAAGCGAGCTTGTTGTGGTTTTGCCGTGAGTGCCTGCGACAATGCACGCCTTTTGTCCTTGCATCAATTCATTCAATAAATCTGAGCGATGAATCGGATTCACCGCAAGAGCTAGCTCGGGATTATTTTTATTAATCATGGAGGAAACGACAACACGCGCTCCTTGCGGTAAATGTTTCGCGTCATGGCCGATGTGAATATCCGCTCCTGCCTGCCTTAAATCGCGAATGATGGAGCTGTCTTTTATATCGCTTCCCGATACAGGTTCGTTTTTGGCAATTAGGAGACGCGCAAGTGCGCTCATTCCAATACCACCGATTCCGATAAAATGCGTTTTCGTTTTCATAGGCTTTTTATAACCAGATCTTTTAATGTATAAGGGGTTGAATGGCTTGCCGCTTTTTTCTTTCTTTCATCACGGCTCTTGTAGAGATCTTCTAAAATCGTTTTTAGATCTTTTACTGTTAAATCCTTTTCTTGCTTTAATTCGCATAATCCCATTTTTACAAGCCCTTCCGCATTGGAGGTCTGATGATCGTCTGCCGCCTCGGGGTAGGGAACAAGAAGTCCGGGCACTTTGAAAGCACGCTCTTCCGCGCAGCTCACGGCGCCAGCTCGTGTTAATGCAATATCCGCAATCACCCAGGCAAATTCCATTCTGGCTTCAAAAGTTTTTACAACCGCCTTAACATTTGCGTTGTTATAAAGGACTGCGTATTTGCCCGCTTCTTCAAGAGAGCCGGTAAAATGGATCACTTGAAAAGGAAGATCTTTTAGAGCTTCAAAAGCAAGTCGATTTAATTCTTTCGCACCCAGAGATCCTCCAAAAACAAGGCATACAGGTTTTGATTTATCAAGCTGATAATAGCGGTAAGCTGCCTCTTTTGAAATATTCTCAGGATTAAATCTTAAGGGCATTCCCACCCATTCCCCTTTCAAAGACGTATCGGGGAAATTGATGCCGACAGCCTTTGCAAAAGGACTAAAAACTTTTATGACCTTTCCTGGCTTTCTGTCGGCTGCGTATAAGACAAGAGGAATTCGTTTTAGTACCGCAGCAATCAAAAGGGGCAAGCTATAATAACTTCCAAAACCAACGACTGCGTCAGGCTGAAATTGCTTAATTAGGCGGAGACTCTTTTTCACGCCTTTATAAAGAGTAGAAATGTCTTTTAATGAAGGCGTGACAGGAACATCGTCAAAAGGATAATTTTTTGAAAAAAAACGGTTTTCAGATAGTTTTCCGCCGGCAAACAAAACCTGATACCCTTGCGCGGTCAAATCTTTTGCGAGCGCCTCGGAGGGGAAAATATGTCCGCCCGTTCCACCTGTCGCAATTAAGACGTTTTTTGACATAATTTTTTCTCCGCAAGTTGATAGAGTAAGGCAAGTTCCGCCATATTCGCCATTAATGACGTTCCGCCTTGACTAAAGAGCGGTAAATTTAATCCTGTTGAAGGGAGCAGTCCTGAAACGACCCCTAGGTTTAAAAAGGATTGAAAGGTTATCAAAAACGCAATCACCCCAGCAAATGCCATATGCGATGGAACCTGTGCTTGCATGGCGATTTCAAAGGCCGTATAACCAAGCGCCATGTAAAGAGAAACAAGCACAAAAACGCCGATGAAGCCAAATTCTTCCGCCCAAATCGCCGCGATATAATCATTCTGCGCTTCAGGCAAATAGCTCAGTTTTTGCAAGCTTTGCGCAGGCCCTTTTCCAATCATTCCCCCCGACCCTGCAGCTATTTTTGCTTGATACGGTTGATGCCCTTTCCCTTTTAAATCGCTTTCAGGATCAAGATAAACTTTAAGCCTTTTCGTTACATAAGGAAGCTGAGACGCAAAAACTGCGCCAACGATTGTGAAGGCAAGCAAAGGAATCGCCCAGTATTTGAAGGGCACTTCGAGCAAGAAAAAAGCGACGCATAATGCCATTGCAATAACCGAAGTGGTCCCGTTATTCGGCTCGATAATGATTAAAAATAGAGGAACCGCAGCCTTCGCCAGCAACTTCAAAAAGGTTTTAAGGCTCGAATCTTGAAGGCGTAAATAAGCATAGATAAAAAAGGCCGGTACGATAATCTTGGCGAATTCAGAGGGCTGAAAGGAAAACCCGAATAAATTAAGCCATCTTTTAGATCCGTTAACTTCTCGTCCGATTCCGGGCAGCAAAACGAGAACAAGAAGAACGCAAATGATGTTTAAATAAAGAGGACTTTTCTCTAAAAAATAATCCATATTTTTTTTCAATATGGCATAGACAAGTACGGCGCCTAAGACCGCATATCCTATTTGCTTGAATAGCTGGGTATGGGTTTCCCCTTTAGAACCTTCTATCAATTCGGCAGATGTTGTTGAGAAAATCATCGCGAGGCCAAGTGTAAATATGGCCGTCGCGATGAGGATCAGTCTCGCTTGAAGAGCGTTCATTTCACCCGGATTTTATCGCCGACTTTTAAGTTCTTTGCTTTCTCTTCGCTCATGTTATTAAGCTTGAGAATATCTTCAAAGTTCACTTTGAATTGCTTTGCGATCTTCCATGGGTTGTCGCCGCTTTTTACGGTGTAATAAACGGGTTCATTAGAATTCGCCGCAATCGTCTTATCTTCTTTTTCACCTGTTTGAGCAAACTTTTTATCATTTTTCTTCTGAAGCGTATCTACCGGAACTTTTAAAAATTGTCCGATTTTAAGATTATCCGAAGTCAGTTTGTTAGCCTCTTTAATAGCCTGAACAGTCGTGTTGTTAGCTTTTGCGATTTTTTCAAGCATATCGCCGCGTTTCACGGTAACTTCAACTACATTCGATGCGGTTTTCTCTTTCTTCTCCGCTTTCTTTTCAACTGGCGCTGGAGCTGCAGGCGGAGCAGGCGGCGGATTTAATGTCTGATCGATCGCAAGAGCAGGCTCAAGCTGCTTTTCTTCAGGCAAAAACTCTTTTAAAGCCTGATCAATCTCATCATTTTCATTTGCATCGTCTTTTTTTGTATCGTCAAGCTGAGGAAGAGGCGCTGATTGCGGCTCGTCATTCATCGCGATTTGAATCGGCTCGTTTTCTACGGTGGGTAGAGATTCTCCCCCCACATCGCGTGTCGCGGTAAAAAACAATAATCCCAGAAGCCCCATGTTTAATAATGCGGCTATAATGATCGTATCTCTTTTTGTCATACTACTCTCTCTTTAATTCCTCTCACGGCCTTTTGAAATGAAAGGCCCCGTTCGGAGTAATCTTTAAACATATCGGTACTTGCGCATCCCGGTGAAAGAAGGACGTTATCCCCATTTAACGCTTCCTGATACGAAATTAATATCGCATCTTCTAGCGTTTTCGCGAGCATCACGTCAATGCTCCCTTTTAAATCTTTTTCAATTTTAGGCGCTGCTTCGCCAATAGCAATAATTTTTTTAACTTTTTTCTCGAAAGGGATAATCCAGTCCGTATAGGGATAGCCTTTATCAACTCCGCCGGCAATCAAAATAACGGGACCTTGCATACTTTCAACGGCACGCAATGTCGCATGCACGCTTGTTCCCTTGCTATCGTCAAAAAATTTAACACCTTTAATATCAGTCACATACTGTATTCTATGCGGAGGCTTTTGAAAACTCAGCGCCGCTTTATCAAAATCGTCTCGCTTAATGCCAAAAGGCTCGCACAATTTAAAAGCGGCATCCAGATTCTCAAGGTTATGATTCTCTCTTGAACAAAACACCCGTATCTTGGAAGTGATGTAATTTCCGAAATCTTTCAGGATATTTTCATGAACAAGCAATGAACCTTCATCTTTTAAATTATTTTGAATGAGGAACTTAGCTTGGGCGTATCGTTCCATAACCTTATATCGATCAAGATGATTCGGAGTGATATTCAAAATCGCTGCCTGGTTCAAGCATTTTGCTTTGAGCGTTTCTAGCTGATAAGAACTTAATTCGCAGACAATAATGGCTCGGTCATTCTTTAAGGACGTTAAAGGAATCCCTACATTGCCCATCGCCACCGCTTCAATGCCAAGATGATTTAGTACATGGGTAACAAGCAAGGTAGTCGTTGTTTTACCATTTGAACCCGTAATACCGATCATCGGCTGCTTGATATACCTGCAAGCAAGTTCGATTTCGCCAATTACCTCGACGCCCGCGTTATTGAGTTTTTCAACAATCGGGTTTGCCTGAGGAATGCCGGGTGAAAGTATAGCTAAGTCAAAATCAGTGCCCGGATCGGATAAAAAAGGAAAATCAATGGCTTTTGAAGGATCTTTATCATGAGTAAATACCTCATATCCCTTCTCTTTCAAAAAGTGGGCCGCAGATTTTCCGCTGACGCCCAAACCTAAAACTATCGCTTTTTTCATATACCTACTGGAACTTTAACGATCCAAGGCCAATTAAAGCGAGGATCAAGGCGATTATCCAAAATCTTAAAACCACTTTTGTCTCGGGCCATCCTTTGTATTCAAAATGGTGGTGTAAAGGCGCGCAGAGGAATATTCTCTTTTTGTCCCGGTATTTATACGATAAAACCTGCAAAATAACGGAGAGTGCTTCCGCAACAAAGATTCCCCCGATTAAGCCTAAGAGAAGCTCTCTTTTTAGCAGCACAGCGGAAACGCCAAGAACGCCGCCGAGCGTTAAAGAACCTATGTCTCCCATGAATACTTGCGCAGGAAAACCGTTATACCACAAAAATCCAAGACAGGCGCCGGCAAGCGCCGATAAATAAACCGCGATCTCAGAGCTTCCCTCAATATACAAAATATTAAGGTAATTCGCTAAATCGACATTATTCGCAACGAACGCAAAGAGAGCAAGACACATAGCAACCATCGTAAGGCATCCGGCAGCGAGGCCATCCAGGCCGTCCGTTAAATTTACGGCATTAGACGCGCCCACAATGGTAAATATAATAAAAAAGAGAGTAAAAATTAAACCGGCTCCAGTTGCTATAAATAAAGGATCTTTCACAAAAGGAAAATAGACGCTTCCCGCATAATTCGCTAAACTCATCGGCACCATATAATGGAGCGGCTCTCCGCGAACGGTAAGCGCGTGCTTAATTTCAGGCGGTTTGAACCAATCGCCAACATGAAGCGCATCGCTTATTCCCGGCACTAAAAAATAGGCCGCAATCATCAAACCAAGAAAACCTTGAAAGAGAAGCTTGTAGCGGCCGGCAAGTCCTTTCGTATTTTTATACTTCAACTTTAAGTAATCGTCTCTTCCTCCGAGAAGGGCAAGGTAGACGGTCGTGATGAAAAGCATTAACGTGAATACCGAAGTAAGATCCATCCACAAAATAAGACTTACAAGCATCGAAAAAATGATAAGGATGCCGCCCATCGTAGGCGTGTCTTGCTTTTTATGGTGAAGCTGGCCAAGCAAAGGGCATTCATCGGTACGAATAGTCTGACCGATTTTAAGTTCATATAATTTTCGGATAAACCAAGGCCCTAAAAAAATGGCGATTAAAAGAGACGTGAGCGCCGCAAGAATCATACGGGTAGAAGTGTATATAAACACTTGCGGCAACTTTACCGATAAATAGTACTTCAGCCATTCGATGACAAAAAATATCATGATTAAAACTCTTCAAACACCTTCCATAAAGTCCATGATTTCGATCCTTTCAAAAAAACCAGATCGTCTTTTTCAACTCGCTCTTTCAAATACCTGAGTGCGCCTTTATAGTCTTCAAATAAAGGGGTTTTCAGTCCTTTTTTTTCTCTAAAATCCTGTATTGGCTTAGTCCCTTTTCCAACTAAAATCACTTCATCTACTGTATCAAGAGTGATTTTTGCTACATTTAAATGAGCCTGTTCTGAAAGCTTCCCAAGCTCAAGCATCTCGCCTAAGATAGCAATTTTTTTTGGTGCTTTGGGAAGCTCTTTTAGCGCGGCGCTTACAGCAATTTCTGAGGCATTATACGCATCGTTGATAAAATGAACCCCATTTTTTTCAAGCTTTTGAAATCTTCTATCGACTTGAGGAAATTCTGTGATCATTTCTTCTTTTTTTCCTCCGCAAAGTTCAAAGACTTTGCAGGCGCCGTAATAATTCTCAAAATGTTGGCGCGGAAGTTTAGGCTCAGGATAATTTTCTTGGTTTCCGTAATAATAAATGTCTGCGCCCGGTTTTTCCAAAATCGTTTTAAAGGATAGGCATTTTTGATTGAGGACGCCCACTTTTGTTTTAGGATGAACAAAAATTTCAGCCTTTGCCTTTGCAATTCCCTCGATATCATTAAAATGGACGATATGGACAGGCGCGATCATCGTTACGACATAAATATCCGGCGGCGCGATGGATACAAGCTTTTCAATATTGCCAGTCTCTGTCATTCCCATTTCTAAAACCAAATAGTCTTCATCCCCTTTGATTTCATTTAACAAGGTCATAGGAAATCCAATCTGAGAATTTTGATTGCCTTCCGTCTTTCCTACTTTAAATTTAGTTTTAAGGAGGGAATAAATTAATTCTTTGGTAGTCGTTTTTCCAATCGAGCCCGTTACGCCGATAACTTTCGACGAACTGTTTTTTATAAACTTTCGCGCAAGCTCTTGCATAGCGGTCAAACCATCATCCACAATTGCATGTGGGCCGTGAGATGCGACGATTTTTTTTGCCCCTAAATCAAGCGCCTGCTCAATGTGAAGGTGCCCATCGGTCTTCAAGCCTTTCAGCGCAAAAAACCAATCGCCTTCCTTGACCAAACGACTATCTACAGCAATTCGTGGACGTGTTTTTATATATTCTTCAAAAAGTTGTTCGTGTGTCATATAAAGATGTTAGAAGCTTATAGGCTTAATTTTTTTTGAACAAGCTTGACGTTTATGGAATAAATCGTGTAGATTTTCCGTATCTTACAGGATGGTGGCATGGCCAAGTGGTAAGGCAGAAGCCTGCAAAGCTTCGATCCCCAGTTCGAATCTGGGTGCCACCTTATGTTGTATTTAGTCGCGACGCCCATAGGTAATTTAAAAGATATGACCTTACGGGCGATCGAGACGCTCCAGTCGGTCGATTATATTCTATGCGAAGATACTCGAACGAGCCAGGTTCTTCTCAATCACCATCATATCAAAAAACCGCTGCAATCTTTTCATATGTTTAATGAAGCTGCCAGCTTAAAAAAAATCGGCGACGACATCCAATTAGGAAAAAAAGTCGCCCTCATTTCCGACGCGGGAACACCGGGCATATCTGATCCGGGAGAAAGGCTGATCCACTATTTTATTGAAGAGAGACTTCCCTACACTTTAATCCCCGGTCCAAACGCGGTGATCATGTCGCTCGTCCTCTCAGGTTTTGCAACCCAACCTTTTCAATTTGTTGGGTTTATGCCAAAAGATAAACGCTCCCCTTTTTTACAAAAGGCGCTCAGCTATGAAGGTACTACCCTGCTTTTTGAAACTCCCCATCAAATAGATAACTTTCTTGAACTGATGAATGAACTTGCGCCTGATAGGATGATCGCAATTACACGCGAGCTTACTAAAAAGTTTGAAACCATCAAACGAGGAACCGCAAAATCATTAATGGGCAGCGAATATAAAGGGGAAATTGTTGTTGCGATTGAGGGGAAGGAACCGGAAATAAATAAAGCCGCTCTCTTAGAAAAAATAAAAGAGCTCCATGAAAAAGGACTCAGCAAAAAAGACGCCATTGAATTCGTCACTCGCGGACTTAATCTAAAAAAACGGGACCTATACAGCGAACTTCTATAATTAATTTGTTTACAAAAACGTCGGCCTCTTTTATGAACTAAGCTTTGAATTTAAATAGTGGAAAAGGAGTCTCCGATGAAATTGTATCGGTACGCATTAGCGTTGGGTGGATTACTCAGCCTTTGCGCTCCTCAAGCCGAGGCGGTCATTATGAGCGTCAAGAGTCTTGGGATGGGCGGGGTTGGTATCTCTTACGCTAAAGACGCGCTTGCCGCCGGGTTTAACCCTGCAACGGCAGCTGATGTTGAGAATAGATTTGATGCTGGCTTAACATATGCCAACTTCAAAGGTAAAGCAGAATTTCAGAACAATAGGACGAGTCCATCGCCTATTGCACCACTAAACCCACTTGTGAATGGCTCAAGAAACCCATATCACAAGAGTTGGTGGATCGCGACGCCAGACTTCGGGATTAACTATAATCTCGGCGGCTGCAACTGCGAAAGTAACTGGTATGTTGGTCTCGTGTCTTATAACCGAAACTACAGCAAAGTAACTTATAAAGATTCATTAGTACTTATCGGTACAACGCCTGGCGGTTTGGAATATATCAACCAAACAGTTTCGCCTTACGTTGCATATAGATGGAACTGCATGAATTTTGGTGTATCGCTAAATTGGCAAATCGCAAGAATCAAAATTAACGGTTTCCAACGTTTTGATACCACTCCAACACTTACGAACCCGGGCAGCGTAGATCCAGGCGCCGTAACGAATAGAGGGTATAACTATTCCAACGGTCTTGGACTTACATTCGGTTGGCAATGGCACATCACTGACACGATTGCTGTTGGTTTGACATATCAGCCAAAAACAAAGATGTCCCGCTTTAACAAATATCGCGGCTTCATCGCTGAACACGGCAGATTTAATATCCCACAAAAAATCGGTTTCGGTATTTCGTGGAGATTTATGGAGTGCGCAACGATTGCATTTGATATCGAACATATCGAATGGAATAAAATTAGAGCGGTTCACAACCCTCTTCTTGGAGGCGCCACTGTTACACTTCCTTTTGGTACTATACCTAAACCAAACACCTTAGGTGGAAACAATGGTCCTGGCTTTGGATGGAAAAACCAGACCTACTACCGTGTTGGTCTTGATTATGCTTTCAACGATTGCTGGACATTCCGTGTCGGTTTCCGTCACGTGAACATGCCAATCAGAAAAAGCCAAACAGCGCTTAACGCGCTTACCCTTGAAACACTTGAAAATGTTGTCCTTACCGGCGCTACCTATAAATGGGATTGCGCAAATGAATTCTCTGGATTCTTCGGCTGGGGCTTCAACAAGAAACTCAAAGGGTCTGATGACTCAGTTCCTCAGCTCCTCGGTGGCGGTCAAGCCAACCTCGAGCAAAGACTTTGGGTTGTTGGTCTTTCATGGGGTCATAGCTTCTAAGCTAAACCCTGATGCTCGTTTCAGCGGAGGAAGAAATTCCTCCGCTTTTTTTTTGACTAAATCTTTCCTGTCTTTTCAATAGCTCAACTTATTTTACAGGTTATTTTTCAACGGTGAGATCAGTGAGAAGCAATATGAGAACAGTGAGCGATTCTCTATTTCTCAATTGCCAAGATTGAGAAGATCCCCGTTCTTAAATTTACAGTTTTGAGAATTAAGTCTCTCACTGTTCTCATGTTGTTTCTCACGGATCTCCTAAGTAACAAATCCTATAAGAAAAATTTGTTATATGTTTTTTCTACAGGATCTTCAAAACTTTAGCTTGAGAAGATCCTGTAAAAAAGATTTAAGATGGCGTGGACATCTACCCGCGCCTTGTTATCTGAGAATACAACAAAATTACTTCATCTATCCTGCCGGCGCGGTCTCGCGCCGATCCTGCCCCACCGTAGGTGGGATCCTTAGGCATGCAACTGTAAGTTGCATCGCCGTGATCCTGTTAAATGGCCTTATTTCAGGGAGTAATAATCGAAAACCTCATGCATGCAATACTCTCAAAAGGTTTATTAAAATCATGATCCATTGAAAGTCATTAACAGGATCACGTTCATGCCGTCTTTGACGGCATGAACTAAGGATCCCACCTTCGGTGGGGCAGGATCGGCGCCTTTAGCGCCGGCAGGATAGAACTACAAAAAAATAACTCTATAATGCGGCAAATAAATGTGTTTTCAGTAGCTATTGAGAGCTTTTTTAAAGAATCCTTTCAAGCTTTAGCTTGAGAAGATCATGTAATAAATCTTGTTACTTAAATGATATAGGAAGGCTTAGTCTTCCATCCACTCACTGTCAAACATAGTTATTTGAAATAATTGAAGTTGCAATGCGCTAAAAGGGAGGTAAAACATTGACAGGGATCGCTATCCAAGTTAAAATCGGGCCTTTAAATTACGGAGCTAGCCATGTCGACTACGCCTAAAGAAATTATTTTTAACGAAGATGCCCGCCTGAAGCTTCAGAAAGGGATTAAAAAATTGGCGGACCTCGTCGCCTTTACGTTGGGACCGAAAGGCCGCAATGTGGGACTCGAGAAAAGCTGGGGCGCGCCAACCGTTACAAACGACGGCAACAGCATTGTAAAAGAAGTGACGCTTGATGACGTTTATGAAAACATGGGCGTTCAAATGGCAAAAGAAGTCGCTCAAAAATTAAAAGAAAAATGCGGCGATGGTACAACTACCGCGACTCTTTTAACTTCTGCGATTGTTGAAAACGGAATCAAAAATATCTCCGCCGGCGCAAGCCCTATTGGAATCAAACGCGGTATCGATAAAGCCGTTGAAGCGATTACCCAATATCTCGATAAAGAAGCGATTCCTGTTAAAGGCGACGCGGAAATCCGCAATATTGCAACGGTATCCGCTTCCGGCAACACCCAGGTTGGCGACATCATTGCGGATGCGATGGCAAAAGTCGGCAAAAACGGCGTTATTACGATCGAAGAATCGCGCGGAACGGAAACAACCGTCGAAAACGTAGAAGGGATGCAATTTGATAGAGGCTATTTAAGCCCCTATTTTGTGACAAATCCAGATAAAATGATCGTGGAAATGGAAGATGTAAGCCTTCTTCTCTCTGATAAGAAAATTAATAATATTCACGAACTTCTTCCCATTCTTAATACGATTGCTTCAACTGGGAAAAATCTTTTGATTATCGCGGAAGACATCGAAGGCGACGCCCTATCTACTCTCGTGATCAATAAACTAAGAGGCACATTAAAAGTAGCGGCGGTTAAAGCGCCTGGCTTTGGAGATCGCCGCAAAGCGATGCTTCAAGACATCGCGGTTCTTACCGGCGCAACCGTTGTATCTGATGACGTCGGCATGGCGTTAAAAGATATCCAGCCTGAAGCTTTAGGATCGGCCAAAAAAGCGACGATTTCAAAAGAGCACACAACGATTGTCGATGGCGCAGGTAAAGAATCTGAAATTCAAGCCCGCATCAAACAAATTGATAATGAAGTTGCCAATACTACCTCCTCTTACGACAAAGAAAAGCTCGAAGAAAGAAAAGCTAAATTAACCGGCGGCGTTGCGGTCATTAAAGTGGGTGCGCCCTCCGAGCCTGAACTGAAGCAGAAGAAGCAGCAGTTTGAAGACTCTCTTTCTTCCACAAAAGCAGCCGTTGAAGCCGGCATCGTTCCGGGCGGCGGAAAAGCGCTCCTCAACGCGGCCCATTCACTCTCTTCGCTAAAACTTACGGGAGACGAAGCGCTTGGCGTTAAAATTGTAGCGCAAGCCTGCGAAGCCCCTCTTCGTCAAATCGCGTTCAATACAGGTGTTGACGGCAACGTGATCGTCCGTGAAGTGCAAAAAGCCGCTCCAAACGTAGGTTTTAACGCGCTTAACGAATCGATCGAAGATCTCATTAAAGCAGGCGTTATCGATGCCGCAAAAGTCGTAAAATTTGCGCTTACCTATGCCGCATCCGTTGCTGGCATCGTCCTCATGTCAGAAGCTCTCATCGCAGACGCTCCTGAAGAAGAAGAAAAAGCTTAATACGTATATAAAAGGCCGCGATTCCTTCGCGGCTTTTTAAAAAAACGTTATCTTAATATTCTCTTAAAACTCTTCAGTTACAATTATTTCTTTAATATACGTAAGTAAGAGTGTAAAAATGATTCCGATTCTACCTAAAACAGAAGTTTTCAGATCTATTAACATGGTGTTAGTAGGTTCAGGCGGAAAAACAACTATTAGAGATACTTTTCTAGAAACGCAGCACCTTGAAAGCGGAAAAAAAATAGTTGAGGTTGGTAAAAATGTGCTTATCCATCTTACTTCAAAACTTGAAAAACCAGTTGAACTAGAACGGATCGGCTTCATTGTTGGACCCGCAAAAAATTCTGACAAACCGCATGATGGCGTTGGCCTTATTGTGTGCAATCTAACCCAAGCCGATCGTTTACAAAAAATCGATTATCTCGCTGAACAGCTTCGAAAGCATAATTTTAAGGAAATCTATATTCTTGCGACCCATGCCGATGAACCTCGCAACGTAACTTCAGAACAACTAAATGAGAAAATATCGAGTTTAAATCTAAACGGTGTCATTGAAGTTAACGGCACCGATAAATCAAGCGTAGATAAAGCAATTAAAAAAATTGCCCTATCACACCTGGAAAATAAAGTCGAATCCGTGATGACAGAAATAAAAGCCGTAGTTTTGCCGAAAAGAACCTTCTGGAGCTGGCTTTTAGATCTATTTTCTTGCTTTGGAATATTTACTAAAACAGTTGATTCGAAAATGGCTCCACCTGACGTGAAAGACTTCTAATCAGGTTGAATATTTTTAGAATCTAAACAATTACTTAATCTGAGCTTCATACTCTTTATGTAGAATTAAGGGGTATGATTGCTCCATTTTATAGATCTTATTCAGAAAATACCCAGGCTATAGATATTACGGTTATAGGCAGCGGAGGGGGTAAAACCACCTTCAAAAACACCCTTTTAGGAAATCAGAACGAAGAAAAGGGCACTCGAATTCTATATGCTAATGATAAGAAAATAACGCTTCGTATTTCCACAAATCCGAATCTTTCATCTATTGGAGAACGTATCGGCTTTGTCGTCTGCAATACAACCGTCTTAGCCAGACTCTTAGAAGTCGATGCGCATGTAGAGGCGCTAAAGGAAAACAACATCTCGAAAATTTACTTACTTGCAACCTTTGCCGATAAAGCATTCGAGCGCAGCATACCCGCAAGCTCACTTGAGTTTAAAGCGCAAGCTTTAAACCTCGCGGGCGTTGTCGAAGTGAATTGTTTAGATAAGCGGGATGTGAAAGAGGCGGTTAAACTAGTAGTAGAGGATGCTCTAACGTTTACTTAATCGGATGAAGAAGAATATTGCTATTCATCCTTCATCCTCCATCCTTCCCTATCGTGTCCACTTATTGATATCGATGATGCCGGCGTTTTGCAGCATGATCAAAAGGATCGCAAGCGGGGCCACATACTTAATAAAGAAATACCATGGCTTCCATAGATATTTCAAAGTAGAGCCCGATTGGAACTCTTCTTTCGAAATTTCTTTATCTAAAATCCATCCGGTATAAATGGCGATTAAAAGACCGCCAAGAGGGAGGAGCCAGTTTGAAACGAGCTGGTTCATGGTCTCAAAGAAGTTGATGCCATAAATTGTCTTCCAGTTACCAAATAGATAAGGCGTATCAGAAAGCGCCGATGGAATACCGAACAGGAAGCAAACGATACCTACAATGATTACCGATTTGTGACGCTCCCAACCTTTCAAGTCCATCAATGTCGAAACAAGCACTTCCACCATCGCAATAGATGATGTCAACGCGGCGAAAACGAACAAAAGGAAGAAGACTGTCGAAAGGATCAACGCACCAGGCAATTGCGAAAGCAATACAGGCAATGTCTTAAATACAAGGCCAGGACCTTGAGAAGGCTCATATCCATAGCTGAAGATAATCGGGAAGATCATAAGACCTGCCAAAGCCGCAACAGCGACGATGGTAAATCCAATAATTCCGCCGGTTCTCGGAATGTCTTCCGACTTTCTCATGTAGCTGCCGTAAGTGATCATAATCCCTTGGCCAACACTCAAAGTGAAGAACGCAAGGCCGAGAGCTTCAAGCGCTGACGCTGGTTTAAAATTGGTCCAGTCAGGATAGAAAAGGAAGTGAACCGCTTTGCTAAACCCTGGCATTGAAACACTATATAGAGTTAAACCGATGAGCATGATAAAAAGTCCGCTCATCATGAATTTACTCCAGAACTCAATCCCTTGCTTAATCCCCAAATATACAACACCAACAGTGAGGGCGGTAAATAAAAGGTGGAAGAAGATTACGATATCGCCAGAGTGGGTCAAGGTGTCATAAACCGCAGAAATTTCCGTAGGCGTTTTTCCAATGTAAAATTGGTTTAATGACATTAAGGTATAGTTCAAGCCAAATCCGGCAATCACACTATAATAAGAGACGATCACAAAAGAAGTGATGACGCCAAGCCATCCCCCCAATTTCCAGAAAGGTTTTTCGGGTGTAAGGACATCAAATGTCGCGACAGCGCCTTTTTGAGCTTTACGTCCAAGTATTAACTCGGAAACAAATACCGGTATTCCTACCAGTAAAATGCACAAGATATAAATAAGAACGAAAGCGCCACCACCATTCTTTCCCGTCGTGTAAGGGACCTGCCAAAGCGTTCCAAGGCCTACGGCTGATCCTGCGGCGGCTAGAATGAATCCTAAGTGAGAGCTCCAATGTTCTCTTTGTTTTTGCATTTTATTTTATTATTTCCTCGTTTGAATTTAGATTTTTTGTCAGTAAGCTAAAAAAAGTTTTGTATCTGCCGGACACCTCCTTCATTCAAAAAAATACTCGCCTTGAATTCCTTCCCACAACTTGCTTAAGCGAAAAAAAAATTCGCAAAGTTATCCACAAATAGGAGACGGCCTCAAGGCGAGCTTGCTGATCAAAACTAGCAAACTTATTGATTGTTGACAACGTAAAACCCTATAATGGAATTTATGAATTTTCTTGCCACGCTCTTCATCGAAGCCGCAGCCGTAGGGGCCGTATGTACCGTATTCCTTATTTTAATGGTTGTGAGCGGGATAAGACAGATCCGACAGGATAGAGACGAGTGACCGACTGGTACGATGAAGGACTTCCCTTTGCCTGTACCGGCTGCGGTAAATGCTGCACCGGCTCCCCAGGAGCCGTCTGGATCAAT
Source organism: uncultured bacterium (assembly GCA_964483465.1). Lineage (GTDB taxonomy): Bacteria > Chlamydiota > Chlamydiia > Chlamydiales > Parachlamydiaceae > CAZABG01. The sequence continues at coordinate 2,158 of CAZABG010000017.1, read as the reverse complement.
GACGCTGAAATTGAAGTCCTTGCAGATCATCTCTCCCTTACAAAAGAAGAATTTTTAAAAAAATATACCCGGCTCATTGAAGGAAAACGTTCTCTCACTGAAGACCCTATAAATTTCGACTGCGTCTTCTTAAAAGATAACCGCTGCCAAGTTTATGAAGCCCGCCCTACCCAATGCCGCACCTATCCCTGGTGGACCCAGAACCTTAAATCAAAAAAAGATTGGCATGAGGCTGCAAAATTTTGCGAAGGCATTACACCTAACGCCCCGAAAGTCTCCCTGAAAGTCATAAAGGAATCACTCTATGAATACGAAAACGCTCGATCCCGTTGCCGTAAAGAACGCGAACCACTGGCTTGAAGAGCCTTATGATGAGGAAACAAAAGCGTGGATCCAAGAAAAACTTAAAAATAATCCTGACTTAATCAATCAATCTTTTTACCGCGACCTTGAATTCGGTACGGGCGGCCTGCGCGGCATCATGGGCATCGGATCGAACCGGATGAATGTTTACACAATAAGGAGAGCGACCCAAGGCCTCGCAAACTATCTCTTAAAGCAAAACGTGGAACATCCGTCGGTATTTATCGGCTATGACGGCAGAAAGCACTCTTATGACTTTGCCTTGGAATCGGCGAAAGTCCTTGCCGCAAACGGCATTAAAACCTTTATTTTTAAAGAACTTCGACCCACTCCCCTTGTCTCTTACGGAGTAAGATTCAAAAAATGCCTATCCGGCATCATGATTACCGCGTCACATAACCCGCCAGATTATAATGGCTACAAAGTCTACTGGAACGACGGTGGCCAGGTCCTTCCGCCTCATGATATAGGCATTATTTCAGAGGTATATAAATTAAACTCTCTCGCAGACATTAAGGTAGGCGATCCAAAATCTCCTTTGATTACATGGGTGCTAGATGAAATCGACAATAGCTATCTATCGGCGATAGAAAAGCTTCGCCTTTTTAAAGGCGAAGTGCCGGTGAAAGTTCTTTATACCCCATTGCACGGCACAGGGATCACCCTTATGCCTGAAGTGATGAAAAGATGGGGTGTAAGTCATTTCAAAACCGTTGAAAAGCAGAGCAAACCCGACGGCAATTTCACTTACGCTCCTGTGCCGAATCCTGAAGAAAAAGAGGCTCTAAACATGGGCATCGAAGAACTTCTAAAGGAAGAACATGATATTTTGATCGCAAACGACCCCGACGCGGACCGTGTGGGCGTGGCTGTCAGGCACCTCGGAAAAGCGGTAATCCTTACCGGCAATCAAATCGCCTCCCTTTGCCTTCATTACCTTATTAAAAACAAGATCGATCTGCCGGCTAACGCGGCATTTATCAAAACGATTGTAACGACAGAATTATTCCGGAAAATTGCGGTTTTAAACGGCTATGCCTGCTTTGACGTCTTGACAGGCTTCAAATATGTAGCTGAAAAAATTCGCGATTGGGAACAAAGCGGCAATCCTTACCGCTTTGTCTTTGGCGGCGAAGAGTCCTATGGTTATCTCTACGGCACACAGACCCGCGACAAAGACGCCCTAATTATGTCCGCTTTGATCTCTGAAATGGCGGGATTTGCCAAAAAGCAGAATAAAACCCTTATCGACTTAAGAGACGAGCTCTTCAAAGAGTATGGTCTCTTTTATGAAACCCTTGCTTCGCTTAAGTTCCCAGAAAGCAAGGAAGGAAACGAAGCCATGAAAAAAGCGGTCGGCAAGCTTAGGTCGAATCCGCCCTTAAAGTTTGGCGATCAGGAGGTTATCGCGATCGACGACTACCAGCTGCGCGAAAAATTAGACCTCGTTACCGGCAAAAAAGAACCTCTAACCCTTGAGCAGTCGGATGTTTTAGTATTCTGGCTAAAAGACAACTCTAAAGTCATGATCCGCCCTTCAGGAACCGAGCCAAAGGTCAAAATCTACTGCGGCGTCACGACTCCAAACTACGATATGGTAGAATCCGGCCTCCTGGAACTTGAAAAAAGGGCGTTAAGCTTAATTAATAAACTTAAAGAACTAACTCTTTAACAAACATTAATTAACTAATATTATAAAATTAGAGTCAGAGGGTTTTCATAATAAATGGAAATTAATGACTCTATAGATCCTATTGAGTTTTACAGCTTTGATCCCGAAGAGGCGTCCGACTAC
>CAZABG010000016.1:0-36799 GCA_964483465.1 uncultured bacterium | reverse complement strand
CAAATAAGTGCAAACGTTTTTATCATATGAAACCAAGAAAAAATGATCCTATAGAAATTTTTCGAAAGCACAACGGCATTTTGCGTACGGCTGAAGCTATAAAATTGGGGATTCATCCTGTTTATCTATACAGATTACGGGATGAAGGGATTCTAGAGTCTTTAGGAAGGGGCGTTTTTCGATTGGCTTCAATGCCCGATTTTTCAGAACCCGATTTGGTTCTGGTTGCCAAGAGAATTCCTCAAGGTATTGTCTGTCTAATATCAGCTTTAGCCTACTATGAGCTGACAACTCAAATTCCTCACTTCGTTTATATAGCTTTACCAAGAACCTCAAGGTTGCCAAAACCAAATTATCCGCCATTACGCATTTTTTGGTATTCCCAAAGTGCATACGAAGCTGGAATGGAAGAAATTTCGATTAGTGGTTTTCCTGTTAAAATTTACAATATTGAAAAGACTTTAGCTGACTGTCTAAAGTTTCGACAAAAAATCGGCATGGATGTTGTTTTGGAGGCATTCAAAGAGTACTGGAGAAAAGGGAAAACGGATCTTGATAAGCTATATGATTATGCAAAAATTTGTCGGGTTGAAAAAGTTCTTCAACCCATAATTGAAACGATTGTGAGTCAGTAAATATGAATATTGAAAAGATAAATTTGCCTGAATCTGTTTATACAAAACTAAAGAATATTGCATTAACGAAAAATCGACCTACGCAAGAAGTTCTTCGGTATTATGCTATGGAAAGGTTCCTGTATCGACTAAGCGCTTCCAAACATAAAGATTCATTCTTTCTAAAAGGTGGTCTCATGTTAATGGTTTGGGATCCCGCTACACATCGAGCTACTGTTGATATAGATCTTTTGGCTAAAGCGAACAATTCCATCGAAAATATTTCGCGGATCCTAAAAGAGATTTGCTCTCAACCGGTCCTCCATGATGGCATTGAATTCGATTCTACAAATCTTGTCTTAGCTGAATCGCAAATTGATACTGAGTATACAGGACTTTCAGCAAGGTTTTTAGCTAGTTTGCATACTGCCAAGCTACCATTAAGACTCGATATTGGATTCAGTGATAAGATCTATCCAAAACCTGCCAAATTGGACTATCCAACATTACTAGAATTCCCCTCTCCGGAACTTCAGGGATATACTCCAGAAACTATGATTGCTGAAAAGCTAGATGCAATGGTTAAGCTTGGTCTTGCAAATAGCAGGATGAAAGATTTTTATGACGTATGGACGATGGTCAATCAGTTTCAAATCAAGCCTGATAAAATAGAGCCTGTCATTCGAGATGTATTTCAAAATAGAAAAACAGTTGTTAGGGAAGTTCCAAAAGCCTTTTCTGAAGTTTTTTACAACGCATCAAAGACCATAGAGCGCTGGGATTCTTTTCTCAAAGGTATTGGGCATAATCCAGTACCTCTTGAGCAAGTAATATTGGAAATTAAGGATTTTTTCCTCCCTATTTTGTTGAAAAATTAAGGTATGAGTTGAAAATGGATTATTTTAAACATCCGGATTTACAACTTTTTTGCATGAGATGAGATCAATTTCAATTCCTTACCAAATAATGGAGATAGAGTAGTTTTCAAATTGTTTTGTTTCATATATTCCCAAATGTCTGAGGTTATGGATGAGGGTGAAAATTTTGAAAGTTTCTCTATAAAATCTTTTAATAAACCTTTGTTTTACGGCATCTATCGCACTTTTTTGCATGCCAGTGGTCCACAAATGGTCCACGGAAATTGTCGCAGCATGATGCGACTTTTTGAACCTTTCGGAAATTTCGAATGGTTTAAGTTGCTCTAAATCATTAAGACATTTAACGAATTTTTGGGAAACCTCTTCCTTTCGACCCAACTGTTTACTATCTCTTGATTAATCCGATTACTTAAAACGTCCGTTCCCATTGAAATGCCTTTGAAGGCAGTATTCTGTTTGCTAAGGATTTGTAACTGTTCAATCCAGAGATCAAACTTAACAAAACCCCCAGTTGCGATTCTAAAGGGGGTCGTTACTTCAGGAAGACTAGTCAGTATTTTGAGAATTTCAGGATGCTCGAATGGTTCGCCTCCTGAAAGGACCACAAGTTTTTCAGTTGTGTGTTTTAATATCTTGATTATTGTCTCAGCTGGTAAAAAAAGTTGTTTCAGTAGGGGATTAGAAAAGGGACAATGGGAGCAGCCTCCAGAGCATTTTGTCGTTAACATTACAGATCTTGCGACTGTATTAGACACTGGAAAAAGGTGATTTTGAATGTCTAATTTCCACCACAATCCGTTTTTTGCTTATTTCATCGAGGACATGATCTAAAATCGATCGATTTTCCAAAGATAAGTTGGCGTCCCACTCATCAAGTAATAGAATTTTACATTCTAGCGTTTTTAAATGCTCAAACGTTGCTAGTGTAAGTTCACCAGAAGATAGATTGACTTGAGAATCATGTAAAAAAAGCTGATGCTGTGCAGGCAGATAGAGTGCAGACAGCCCAAATTTATTTTTCAAATTTAACATGAGGCAGGATTTGCCAGAACCATTTTGGCCCGTAATTGTGTAACGTCCGCAAGTTGAACTATTTAAGTGGGCCTCAATATGATCTATAGAGCCTTGAAGTTCTTTTACTTGAATACTTTCTGGTTTGATGTAAGCACTTAAATCCAAAGAATCAGGTATCGAAAGGCTCTTATTTGTCACTGCTAGTTTTTCCTGAAGAGTCTTCCAATTCGCGAAATACGATTGAATAATCTGGATATGCATCACGGTCTGAAGGCTTCTAGGCAACATCACCAGCATAGCCAACGCAAAAGCGGTATTATTTTGATGCATCCAGATCATAAATAGCGCGCTTCCTAAAACGAGCCCGTTAGTCACAAGGGCAGCAATAGATACCGACCAATCCCTCATCTTAACAGTTTGCTCAGCAGCTCTTTCTGAATCCGAAAACAATGAAGCAAATTGCATCTTCCAACGGTCATAGAACAACTGATTTCCTAAAATAATGTTATCCCAGCTCCGACTCAAGTGGCCATTCAAGCGCGTATCGGCAAGGACTTCGTTTTTGCTACTTTCAGCGATCCTTTGTTTATTAAATTGGATGATACCTAGCCCCAAAAGCCCCGCCACTAAAATGACAACACCCTGAGCGAAATCCGTAACTAAAATGATCGAGATTGTATTCAGGATAATATTTAAGCTCGTAGCAGCAAAATCCCCAAAAAAATTGACCGCTGACTGCACTGATTCTTGTCCGCTTCGGCACATCATATCATGCCTAGCTTCCCTTGATTTTTCATTGCGCCAATGAGTCGGATGATTAAAATTCGCTTGAATATAGTGCTTAAGATACTCATTCTGCGTCATTTTACGCGCCCTTGCCATGCACCAAGCCACTCCATAATGAACAACTGTTCCCGGCAACAGGATGCATACAAGCAGCAAGAATGCTAAGTTCAACTGAAATCCTTCAGTTGGAAACTCTGCCGTCAATGTGCCAAGAAAATACGTGCCGCTTGCTACCAACAATTGCTGCACCAAAACCACGGCAAGGAGAGCCTTCATCCATTTGTTATTAAATAGAGTAAAGTAGTGAGAGCGAGTCTCTGTGTAAGAGTTTTGAATAGAACAGTGATTCATTGATTCTTTAACGATTTATAAATCCATGTTCCTGAACCCATAAGGACAACTATTCCAAAAAGAATTGCATAGTTGTAATCGCCAATTAGGAAATATAATATCGATGCGATTGAAGAAAGTGTAACAGCAATTTTATCTTTCTTTTCCATATATAATTTTTATTATTTTTGGTTTTAGATTAAATAAAGGTTTTTTTGTTTTTAAATGAGATTAACATGACAGCTTTTTTATAGCTCTTTTTAATGCCAGAGCTTATGGCGATCGTTTCCTTCGTTTTTGCTGTTCTCCAAGGCGAGAATTCGTATAAAAATTCGTAGCTTGTACATGAGATAAAAAATTTTCTTTATTTAAAATACATCCACATTAAGAATTATATTCTATTTTCTTTAGGTGAGATCAGTATTTTGTTCACTTTTTTTGTGGCATTTTCATTGCGGATATTTCGTTTTTCCAATTTGTCATTTCTAAAATGTGTTTTTTTCTTCTGCTCACTGAATCGTTCGCACAATAAAAAATTAATCCAATTGTGAACACAACGAAAAAAAATGCGGGTAATGGAATCGAAGCTAAAAAGGTTATTTCTTCTGCTGAGCTATACATCGTTATTATGGTGCTAAATACTAGCGCCAATATAGATATTCCCCAAGTGACCCAGATAGGGAATGTAATTGTTTTTAAGATTTCATTGATTGGCTGCATTGATAATCCTCATGACTTGCGACAGAATACACAGATTATTCCATCAAAGAGGATTCTGCTAAACTGAATTCATTAATTCGTAATATGTGCATAAGCCTTTTAAAATAAATTATATAGAAAACTATTCACGGATTCTTTCCATGATTTTTTACTGTTCACTATTTCTATCTGTTCAATATATATTGAACAGGTTATTATAATGAACAGAAGGAGATCGCAATGAAAGGTCGTTTCCTGGTAAGTTCCAACGAAGATCCCGCAGAAGGGAATGTCTATGCTGACAAGTCTTCCCTCATCCTTGATTGGCTTCTTCGAGAAGGGCTTTCCAAAGAAAACTTCGCATTGAGGGAAGTTGCTAAAGAAGCAGGGGTAAGTCTTGGTTTAGTTCAGCGTGTTTTCAATATTCTCGTATCGAAAGGACTTCTGCAAATAGAGGGAGTGAGAACTGCTAAAAAGTTTTCGTTTAATAAAGCAAAAGAACTTCTAGAAAGCTGGTTAGAGAATTATAACATCGTGAAAAAATGCAAAATCAGAACATACGCTTCTGCTCTTTCTGGAAAGTCAGAATGGTTCAAGACCTTAAAGAAATCGGGGCTTTCCTCAGACGTGACTTTGGCTCTTCATTCTGCAGCCGAATCACAAGGTTACAAGAACACCAATCTGGATGGATTAGAATTGTATGTCCTCGATCCTTCCATACGAGAGAAATTGGAAAGCGCTTTACAATTAGAGCCTCAAGAAAGAGGGTATGAGGTTTTGCTGATCGAGCCTTACTACAAAATGCTGCTCAAGCAAAATAGGAAGGACACCAAAGAAATTGGCGTTTGTCCGCTTCTTCTTACCTTTTTAGATCTTTATCATTTTCCTCTTCGAGGACAAGAGCAAGCAGAATTTATAGCAGAGCGAGCCCCGGAAATGAAACGCATCTACAAACATCTTAAACACAAATGAAGCAGATTCAAGAAGACAAGATCATTTCAGAATTTTTAAAGTCGCTAGGACCGTGGCGAGAGTTCGTTATCATCGGAGGCGGCTTTGCTCTTTTCATCTACAAGCTTTACCTTGCTGATCCCATGCTTGAGAATCTCCCGGTTGGAACACGAGATAAAATATTTTAATCCATACTGAACCATGGATCGGTATCCATGAGAATAGGCCTATGATGATGTGCAGTATGCGCATGCCATAGATAGCCTGAAAGGGTAACAGTTTGGCCAAGATGTTCGTTCAGCCATGCTTTATCGTAATTGCCCGTTAATTCAAGTTATTGGCTGTTTAAGACATTGAAATAACGCCAATAGCTTTCAATCTTCTCCTTAGAGAATCGAATATGCTTACTTGCTTTGAAAAGCATTTTTATCAGAGGGCTGCTTTACAATTATAAAAATTTCAAAAGAACATATATTAGCTCATCTTTTTGATGAGTCGTAGATCTATAGACCATACTTTTGTTCTAAATATGCTTGATGCTCAACATCAGTTTGTTGCGTTAATTTTAAACGCATATACTCTAACCTTCCAATGCAAAACTGAACGCGATTTAAACTTAAAGCGCCATCTGAATGTTTCTCTATTGTAGGAATCAACTCTTCTAAGTTACATACGTTATCGATTCTGTGAGTTTTAAAATTAGAATCTCCACTAAAAACAACAATATTATGAATTAGTTTAGGATTTAAGAAATCAAAAATACGTTGTATTTCTTTGATATGCTTATAGTTTTGAAATAGGGGATTTTGGAACGAGTATTTATTATTGTAGATAATCTTAGTCCAAAGCTTAGAAGTTTGGCTGCCAAATATCCATCCACTATAATGCTTGGTTTCGATTACAAATATGCCTTTTGTGCTGATCAAAATATGATCCACCTGGGTAGTGGAACCATCCTCTAAACGTAATGTAGCGCAATTTAGAACATGTGCATCTTTATTTTCGCAATACTCCTCTAACGCTTGTCTCACCAGAGCTTCACCGATATTTTCAACCACCCATCTTCGGTACTTTCCAAGGGTAAATCCGACTATAAGACCAATAATGGGCAATATCAAAAAACAAATATTATCAAAGCTCTCATTGATGAGACCGTCAACCATTCTGTTGCCTTACTAAATAAAATTGATCGTGTTGCAAAAAAAAAAATTACTCTATACATAAAATGAAAGTTTTAATTTTTATTAGATTGTTTGTAATGATAAAAGAGGATGCTCATGTTATTTGTGCGATAAGAGTTAAAGGTTCAATAAATCAAACAATCTTACTTCTTAAAATATTGTAGAGGGATATAAGTATAAAATGTTTAAGTCCTTTAGGGCTACAACTAAATAGTTTGTCGCGTTTAAACAATCTCGCTCAAATTTCATTTTTAAAAATTATAAACAATTAAATTTAACCGGATATATTCAGGCTTTCGCGTATATTGGACAAATTCAAATTGAGCAAAGGAAATATACGAAGTCGAGAATTTAGTGGATAAAGTGGTGGGGCAACATGGACTTGAACCATGGACCAACGGGTTATGAGGGAGGTGGTCTTCCACTTTATTCAATACCATCCAACCGCTATGAACATGATGGTAAAGGCTTTCCGTTTATAATGCTACTGGATTTTATTGAGTTGGGCTGGTGCAATATGAAAGTCGTCGTACCGCCATTGCACCGTGGTTCTTCTCGGTGGGAATGGTGCATGCCATAACAACCCTTCAATCGGAAGATCATCTGCCACACTAAAAATGATCCCAAAGGCGAATATTCGCTGGAGAGTAGCACGACACCTCTGGGTGTACCAGAATATGTCCCGAGTCCTAACTCGACTAGTAGCGAACCCAGCAAAGATGATGGCCACTTGAATAGTAAGCGGGATCAAAAAAGAAAAGGTCTTTACTCTTAACAAGTTCGTTCATGAAAACGGATAAAAGTGGATCATCAAATGTTCCTCCCCTCATATCCATGTATCTGTCTTTGTCGGCTTTCGGGTGGGCTAATATTAATTTCAAGATACCTTTGCAAATTTTTTCACGCTTCAAAATGGGCGAACGAAAACTTATCATTTCAGATTCACTAGTGACCTGTCCACCCATTCGGTCAAACCATCGGCTGCCACTCCAGTCTCTTTGTCAGACACACTATGGATTGGAAAAATTGTTGTTACTGCCATGAGCCGCCCCATTCCTTGATCACCGGCATGATTTTAAAGATTTCATCGTCCATGAGAGCTTGCACAGCTAAGGCTCGTGCATTGTATTGATCAGATTTATCTGATGCAAGGGTCTTCGCCGCCCCTTCAGGCATAAAAAAGCGGTCGAACCCAAACCCTTCAGTTCCCTCTGGTGGAACAATGCGCCCGGCAATGGTTCCTACATAGATATATACCTGTTCTTCTTTGCGATATGCCAGCAGTACTTCCCAAATAGCTTTTCTCCCCACATATTCAGGCAAACGGTCGATCAGCCAGCGAACGTTAACTCCTATATCAGCCCCTTCGATAACGAGAGAGGTATCCACACTTAATTAGAATTAATAATCTTAAGACAGCAATTATAAAAATATTCATCTTCTCTTTTTACCATCCTTATAACCATCCATGTAGTCCAAATCTTTAGGGAATTTTGGCTCCTTTCGCTTGTAACCATCATAAAATCCTTCATCATACATAGCTGCGTCTTGTAAGCCTTGCTCATATCCATTATGATATTCTTGGCTAGAAAATCTTGTCGGTGCCTTCTCACCATTCCAAGCAGCTTCATAACCATTGTCGAAATCATAACCACTATTGCTCTCGCAACCACTTAGTACAAAACCAAGTATGAGAACCCATAAATAGTTTTTTAGTTTTGGTAATCTCATCTATTTTTGCCTTTAAAAAACCATATAAAAAATATTGCTATTCATTGTTAATATGAAATAAATTAATTATGTTAATATATTTAAATAAAGTGAACTATATTTCAATGTTAATGTTGATTTAGTATAAATTGCGATTTAACATAAAGAAATATGGTTAAAAAATATTTTATATAAAAAAGTTCAAGAAGTTTTTTTAATTGTTAAACATTGAAATTGCATCTGTTGACTTTTAGCTTCAAGGATAGTGTGTTAATGATAAAGAAAGTGAAAGAAGAGTCTACTATATTTATCATGACCTTCATCAAGGTCATTGGTATAGTTTTGTGGATATATTGAAAATCATATACGCATCGCAGTTTGTGAATACTAACGATTAAAATCCAAATAATATCTGTAATTGATGAATACTACTGAATATAATATATTATATAACTTATTAATAATAAGTGATTTGTGTTTAAATTCATTCATACAGCTGATATTCATCTTGATTCTCCTCTTAAAAGCTTGGCATTGCGAGATCCACAAATTGCAGAACTCATAGGGAGTGCGACTCGCCGAACATTTGAGAAAATTATAGACCTTTGTCTTGATGAGCAAGTGCATGCACTTATCATTGGTGGCGATCTTTATGACGGTGATCTGCGGAGTATGAAAACTGCGGCGTTTCTAGCTCACCAAATGCGCCGACTTAAAGAAGCCAATATCCGAGTTTTTATGATCCGAGGTAACCACGATTCTGAATCATCGATTACACGACACCTTAACCTCCCAGCGAATGTACATGTTTTTACCGGTCATGGCGGCGTAGAAGAACTAAGAGACTTTGGAGTTGCAATTCATGGTGTTAGCTACGTTCAACGTCATGCTCCAGAAAGCCTATTATGCAAATATAAAAAGCCTATACCTGGGCTCATCAACATAGGGATCATGCACACTAGTTTGGCTGGAGCAGCAGAGCATGATGTTTACGCACCTTGCTCTCTTAGTGAACTTAGCGCTCATGGGTTTGATTATTGGGCTCTTGGCCACATACATCGCCGTCGAATTTATTCTGAATATCCGTTCGTTGTCATGCCGGGTATCCCGCAAGGTCGTGATATAGGGGAAGAAGGATCAAAATCTGTAACAATTGTTGAAGTCTCTGATCAGAGCATACGGATTGAAGAACGATTTATTGCCGATTCCGAATTCCAGCGAGTTCAAGTGGATCTCACAAATATTGCCGAATGGTCTGGAGCGATGGAAGCAGTCCGTAAGGCTTTGGAGGAGGGGCGAAGAGTCTCTAAGGCACAGTATGTAATCTGTCGCATAGTCCTTGTAGGAATTTCACCGCTGTATTGGCGTATGCGAAGAGATATCGATCTTTTGCAAGGGGAGGCTTACGAAGCGGCGCTCCACTTTAATCATGTCTTTATAGATGGAATTGACAATCAGATCGAACCATTGGCTTATTCTAGCTGCGACACAGATCCTATTGATGAGTTGAATAAACTTATGTTGGAGGTCTCGAAGAATGACAGTTTTCTCGAGAAAGCGACTTTGTTTCTTGAGACAGCTATAAGTACACTGCCGCCCGAACTTCGGGATTGCTATGGCGTAGATCAAGACAGTAGGAAAGACATCCTTAAACGCTTCCTCTCTGAGGGGACCACTGCCGTGATAGCTTCACTCAAAGGTAGCGAGACCAAGTTGGAGAACATATAATGCGTCTTCGCCGACTTAATCTCATACGTTATGGCCATTTTACAGACTTTGCTCTTGATTTTGGAGAACGGCCAACGAACAATTCTGATTTTCATATTATATTTGGTGAAAATGAAGCCGGAAAATCTACCGCATTCAACGGATATCTCGATTTTCTTTTTGGGATAGAGGAACGCACTAAATACTGTTTTTTGCATGATTACAATGCTCTTCGTATTGGGGCTGTCCTAGAGATAGATAATACTACAGTCGAACTTGTAAGGATTAAACGGCGTAATGGAAATTTGCTAGGCGAGAACGACCAACCAATTGGCGAGAAAATTCTAACTTCTGCTCTTCAAGGGTTATCTCGCGATGGTTATCAAATGATGTTCTCTCTTGATGACGAAACTATTCAACTGGGTGGAGAAGAAATTCTCGCTAGTAAGGGAGATTTCGGTCGGTTGCTTTTTGCAGGTACAACTGGTTTGGCAGATCTAAGCAAAAGGCTTGAGGTGCTCAAGGAGCGTGCTGATAGTATTTATAGTGAACGTTCTCGAACTTCTGAGATTATTTCTTTACAACAGAATCTAAAACAGCTTAAAGAAGATCGAAAAAAAATGGACATCCAGGTAAGCATTTATGAACGTTTGGCAGAAACGCTCCAGAGTGCGGAAAAAGCCTATGCAGATTCCCAAAGCAAGCGAGATGTCCTTCGCAATGAGTGTCGCAATCTTAATTTATTAAAAGATGCTATTGTGAAACATGATGATTTGAAGGTGCTTGAAAATGAGCTCGCACCTATCGTCCATCTCCCGAATGTGCCCATAGATTGGATCGAAGAAGTAAGGGATCTGCAGAAAAAGCTGGCCGTTGCTAAGGGAAATCAAGATGATGCTCAGACTGACATCGATAACATTAAGAGCGAAATCGAAAACTTGCCAACAGACCCTCTTATCATAGGGATGTATCAGGAACTCGAAGAAGTCGCGACTCTGGCGGTATTTGATAAGGCTGCGCGTAAATGCTTGCCTGAGCTGTATGTCGAACTCTCAAAGATCAATATTAATCTGGAGGGGATACGAGAGAGACTTGGTGCAGGTAATTCTGCTGAGCTAACCGATTTTGTTATTTCAGATGACATGATCGCCAGTTTGGATACTCTTTTGCAGAAGGAAGCGCAACTAATGCAGCGTCTGGACTCCGCACGACAAGAGGTTTCTGACGCAAAAGTGAATCTATCTCAATTGCGAGAGGACGAAAAGAAAGCAGGTCCACCTGATGAAAAAGTGATGGAGCTTGTAGCCCTGTTCGATAGATACGCTAAAGATGACATACAGCTACGTTTAGATTTCGCTGAAAAAACACTATCTGGAATTAGGCAAAAGTTAAAGCGAAAAATTGAAGAGTTAGTCCATTGGACTGGGAATCGAAACGATTTCAAATCCCAGAACTTTCCTACGCCTGAGCAAACACAACGATGGCGTGAGAAGGCCAAAGGGCTTAAAGAAAAACTTGCTAACAAAAAAATGCAGCACACTCAATGCATTGAGAATCGTGCCATACTTGATAGCAGAGTGAAAACTCTATTAAACCAGCTAGGTGCAATCACTGATAGTTGCGCGGCAAAGGTTCGAAACGAGCGCGACAACGCATGGATAGAACATCGAACTAAGCTTGATAATGAAACTGCCGACGCATTTGAAAAAGTACTTGCTGATGATGACCATATTCGCAATGAGCGGCTCGCAGCAACGGATCGCCTTTCGCAATTTCGTATTGCTGAATTGGATCTTTCTGAAATAGATGGCAAACTCAATTTCATTGTCGATGAGATTAATCGAATAGAAAGTGATATTCAACGGCTTCAGAACGAGATAAGGCCGGTTTTTCTGAAAGCTGGACTACCAGAGGAATTTCAAGTCGAGGATCTTGCAGGATGGCTCGAAAGCGTTCGGAATGTGCGCGACCTTGTAGAAGATGAGGACTCATACTGTGCCGATCTGGATCAAATCCGGACTGAGTATAATGTTCGACGAACGAAACTCCTGGAAGCATTGACCAAAGTCCGCCCGAGACCTTCAGAAGCACTTGATCTCAAAGAGCTTTGCGAGATCACTAAACCCTATCGAGACGAGGCAATTCAAAGCAAGGCTCGATATGACCATGTGAAAAAGACAATTACAGATGCAGAAAGTCAGGTACAACGCCGAGAAAAAAATTTCAAGTCTGTTGAAGCTGAGGTTGAACATTGGCAAAATAATTGGAAGGACGCTATTGATGGATGCTGGTTTGAACTGAGAAATGTAGATCAAATCCGAGCATTGCTGAATCCACTTCGTAATCTGGTCACGCTGGTAACAAAACAAAAGACTCTCACTGAAGAACTGAGTGTACAAGAGACCAACTGCGATAACTTTCGCAATCGTGTGCGTAAACTTATTCATACCCTTGGATTGGAAGAGCAGAACGACTTATCGGCGCAATTTTCACAACTTCAGTTAAAATTGAAAGAAGCTCGGAATGTAGAGACATTGCACGACGCTGCAACCAGCAGCTTCAGTCAGGCTAAAGTGCGACTTATTAAAGCGGAAAAAGAACTTTCTCGTATTGAAATACGTCTCAAAGAAATGGCTGCCCATTTCCCTATACTCGAAGAAATCACCACTCTTGACCATATTGCTCTCCTCCTTGACCAAGTGAAGAAAAAACACGAGCTAGTGAAGGATATCTCAGAAAAAGAGAGGCGCTTGCTCGGACATATAACAGCAAAGACCAGAGCCGATGCTGATGCGATGCTTGAAACTAAAACTATTGAAGATATAGAGACCAGACTCGCCGAAATCGACGGTGACTGTAAAGAAGCGGAACAAGAATTTGAAAGGCGGATCGCTGAGCGTCAAGATGCATTTCGATCTATCGAGGCAATTGGATGCGATGCAGGAGTGACTCGCCTGAATGAGGAGTATCAGAGTATTTTGCTTGAGATTGCTAACAAAACTGACCGTGCTCTCGCGCTTCATTTGGGTTTGATGACTGCTGACCTCGCGCTAATGGCTTATCGCGACCGTCATCGTTCGGATCTTCTAAAACAAACGGCAGACGTTTTTAGTGCAATCACTGCTGGTGATTATACTCGCCTGACTACACAACCTGGTCAAAAGGGAGATCTATTGTTCGCAGTTCGGTCGGATGGAAGATCTATAACAGTGAATGAGATGTCCAAGAGCGCTAGCTTCCAAATGTACCTCGCTCTTCGCTTAGCTGCATATCGTTGGTTTTGTAGTAAAGAAGGGACTCTTCCCTTCATTGGAGACGACATCATGGAAACTTTCGATGATTATCGAATGGAGACATCGATACGTCAGCTTTCTGAGATCGCAAAGGTCGGACAAGTGCTTTATTTCACACACCATCGACACCTATGCGATATTGCGAAGAATGTCTGCGGTAATGACGTTGTGATTCATGAAATTCCAAAGCATAGATCAAGTTGAAAGGCTGGAGAACGCTTATAATGAGAGTGCACAAGCTATGAAATACTTTGATCTTAATATTGATAAAATCCTTGAGAATTGGGAGATTGCGCATGCCGTAAGGGAACTTATTGCTAATGCAATTGACGAATCGACTCTAACAAAAACTCGAAAGCCCGAAATCAATAAAGTTGAGAACGGGTGCTGGACTATTCGAGATTATGGACGAGGGATAAAATACGAGAATCTTATTCAAAGTGAGAATCCGGAAAAACTTAATAATCCTGCAGTGATTGGTAAGTTTGGGATTGGGTTGAAAGATGCTCTTGCTACCTTTGAAAGAAACGGAATAGAAGTATTAATTCTCTCCCGTTATGGCGATATAACCCTAGAACGTTTAACGAAGCATTCGTTTGATGACCTAATTACTTTACATGCAGTTCTAAATCCTCCATCAAATCCTGAATTGATTGGAACGGAGTGCAGATTATCTAGTATTAATGATGCTGATGTTCAAGTTGCTCGAGACATGTTTCTTCATTTTTTAGTAGTCGATCCTATCGAAGCGACAAAATTTGGGGACATCTATCCATGTCTTAACGGCCAAGGGCAGATCTTCATTAACGGTATGTGTGTTGCATGGGAACCAAAATTTCTTTTCAGCTATAACATTACTTCTTTAGACTCAAAGATCAAGAAAGCTCTTAATAGAGAGCGTCAGAATCTTGGGAGGGTAGCCTATTCAGATAGAGTTAGATCGATATTAATTAATTGTACATCTGAAATTATTGCAGATGCATTGGCAAAGGATCTTCAGTTTTGGTCTATAGGCGAGGCACATGATGAACTAGCATGGTCTGATGTGCAGAGTCATGCTGCAAGAATACTAAATGCAAAAGAAAAAGTGGTATTTGCAAGTGCTGATGAACTTGCTCGTAATCCTTTTCTTGTAGATGTTGCTGCCTCAGGAGGGCATAAAATTATTGCTGTACCCAACATTTTGGTTACGAAGATTCAAGGTATTTCGGATATCGAAGGTCAACCAGTTGTAGAGGCTAATGAATTGTTCAGACAATATGGTGAATCATTCGAATTTACGTGGGTTGAATTGCAAACTCTGTCGCAGCAAGAGCTTTTGGTATGGAACTATCGAGAAGAGATTCTAAAACTGTTAGATGGCAGACCAGAAGTGGTGCGTGATATAAGAATTTCAGAAACAATGAAAAAAGATCATTTAGGTCTAAGAGAAACGGTTGGTCTTTGGATGTCGAGAGAGGGTTGGATAGTTGTTCATCGATCACAATTAGCTTCCCTTAAAGAATTTGCAGCAACATTATTGCATGAAGCTATCCATGCAAAGTATAACGTATTAGATGTTTCAAGTGAATTTGAATGGCATCTAAGTATGTTATCGGGATGTCTTGCAGAGAAGGTCATAGATCTTAAATTTCTTCATTCCAAGACTTTAGGGAATGCCTCAATTTCCAGTTTACCAAAGATAGATGGAAAAAGCGACTCACCTATAAAACTACACAATCGTACATTTCTAGAAACCCTCAGGGATCTAGTAAAAAATATTTTTAGTTAAATGCTTCATTTAACATCCAATTTTTTTAGCTTGGCAATTAACATCATCCGAGAAATGAGGAAGATGCTTAGGAAATGCTATTTTCTAAAACAAAGCCATTTTTAGAATGCTCCTTGCAGTTTTTTCAACATAATAAGGTTTTGAAAAATCGATTTTTGCAGCGAACGCTCATATTTCACAACTTTGTCTGTACTATCTATCGGAGGGATAATTCCGAGCATGTATGTGAGCTTGTTAGATGAATCATTCATAAGTTTTTGGTCGGACAGCTTACGGATTTCTTTTTCAAGGTGCTGATTCTGTTGGGAATAGAGCTCAATGAGTTTAGCAGTTATTTCCTTTACTTCGGAGTAGCCATATTTGATTAATAAGGTTTGCAGCTTATCAAAATCCAAGTCGTATGAGTTATACAGCATTTCCTTCTCCACTTTTGTGAGCAAGGTAATCGACTTTGCGATCAAGTAGAAATCTTCTATGATGTCACTATGAATATCATTGCCTTCCCATTTGGGCTGGTCAAAAGTCACTTCTTGTTTGGCTAGACATTCTAGATAGGTCTGGTTCCACTCAATGAGCTGTTCATTGTGACGAATCTGTTCATCGATATTCTCATTGTTTTGTTTTCCATAGGAGTAGAACTCATCAAGTAGATTTTTAATGCTTTTTGTTATGCTTCCAGTTTCAAACCTGATTACCCGTCGCAGTCTCCAGAAGTCAACGGCAATTTTCTCTACAAGCAAACTTTCCATTTGATTACATGGTGAAAGGCACTCTAGTAGGTTATTCAAAATTTCTCGGTAGTCATCTTCAATTTCTATGTCAGAAGTCAAAATGAGGTCTTTAGTAAAGATGCCATGTTTGATGGCGTTTGTCGAGATAATCGCCTTTCCACTAGCCGTCACTGGACCTGAGGAAAGTTGAGCGTTTTGGATGTTTGCAAGAAGTTGTTTTTCTGTAGTCATGATTTGTCCTTTTTTATTAGCTCATCGTTTTTGGGTGAGATGTGTGAGGTAGGTGATATTTCTCACCTACCTCACACATCTCACCCCTATTTTAAATCTCGTCTGAAAAGACTTTGTTTCCATCGAACCGATAACATCGGGTTGTCGACTTAGAGCAAGGTAAATTCTCTGCCCTTGTAGTCTTACCGCAAGCGTCAGGGATTAACCACCTTCTTTCTATCAGAATGGCTATTGCAGTTTGCATATCGAAGCCGGCGCAAATATCTTGCTTAAAACACTCTGTTAAAACGAAGAAGTGCCAATTGCCTTGATCCCATCTTTTGTAGCCGGCACGGTTAATGGTGATTCTTTCGTCGCCGTCATCTATTACAGTAAATCGCGCATTCCCGTGCAATTCGAAAAAATGTCGTACATGTCGCAGCATTTCTTGCCCTTCTTGTGCGGAGATACCACCTCTGTTTTCAAGCCATGCCTCGAAGCATTTCTTAGCCGCCCATGCTGCATCTTCTTTAGGCCAGCCTGTGATCCCAAGTTCGGTCGCTAGAGTGCCAGCGGCTGCAATCAGCGCAAACCGATTGAGCACGCGAAGAACCTGTCCATTGGCAGCAGGTGGAGTATTTTCATGTTTGAATTGTTCAATATGTTTTCTGATGCGTTCGACATTTTCTGGTATGTCGCCAATTTGAATTTACCTAGTTTAATTTGTCTTTCGACATCGGCTGACCAGTCATCAGCTTCTTGCTTCCGATCAAAATGATTACAGACAATAGGGTGTCCTTTAATACGCACGATTGCGCGCCAATGACTAGTCCCGTTTTTATTTTTTCGCTTAGTTATAGATGCCACGGCTCAAACCTTTGTTTTTGTGTTTGAGCGGTTGGATGGTTAATGCTGGTAAATATTGATTTTCAATGTACCGCCCTCGTACCGCGGGCTAAAATATAAACTTGAACCGGAGAATGAATCAAGATGATTCATGCTCACAAGTGCTTATAATGAATGGGGCAACCTGGACTTGAACCAGGGACCAACGGGTTATGAGTCCGTCGCTCTAACCACTGAGCTATTGCCCCGAAGTGCACGTTAGTATACTGGGATCGGGGGGCTTTAAGTCAAGAGATTTGGGTTTTTTGCTGACTTGAATTTTTCGAGGATAAATTGAGCGAGCGTGTCGATGACAGGGCTTGAGTTGTTTTTGAGGAGCGAGACGTGGATGTCGGGGAGAGAAGGCGAGGAGCAGGGTTGGAGGGGGTCGGGGATATGGTGATGGGGAGGGCGGTGACGCCCATGTTGGCGTGAACAGAGGCGATAATGCCCGCGTAGCTAGGGCTTGTGTAGACCATTCTCCAGCGGAGGCGGGCCCGTTCAAGGGCGTCGATTGCAAGGGAGCGGTAGACGCACGGCTCAGGCGATAGTACGAGAGGGATAGGCTCATGCAGGTGCGAGATATTTTTCGAAGGAACCCACAAAAGTGGCTCCTTTTTTACGCCCCCAAAATCAAAATTTTAAGATAACAGAATTAGATCAGGCATAGAATTGTCCTCAAGTTAAACTCGATAAAATAATCTCCCTTCAAAATCGTAAATCTGAATAATAATTTCAGAAAAAAAATGAAGGGTGATAAATGAACATTAATATTGTAGGATTTGAATACATTCCAACATATCTAGCGATTATTTTTGCAACTTTTTGCTTTTCATTCTTTTTCTGGAAATTACTCTACCTAGAGTTAGATATACATAACGTTAAATATACAAATAGACTTAAACGGAGATCTCTATGGCTAATTTTTTCAAGCATTTTATCTTTAATGATCTGGTTACATGTTTTACAGTTGTTGCTTTCTCGTCTACAGTAGTTATTCCAATTCAATCTTATTCTACAAATGCAAATATGGATCCACTGTCAATCAATTTTGGCGTAAAGATTGAAAAAACCTTTGAAAAAATAAAACGTGCAATAGACAGAGGGGATACAAATAAGATAGTTGGATACATGTATGATGTTAAATCTGATGTTGAACAGTATACAGGGAATAAAATAGACATCGAAAAGCAGATTGATTTAGTTCAAAAAGAAGCAAAATCAAGAGGTCATAATATTGATGATCGTTACATTAAGCAAATAAAAAAAGATTTTCATAAGCAAGAAAAAAAGCATAAGCATAGAGCAGAATGGTTCGCTCAATGCCAAGAATTAGATATTCCCTATTCTTCTTACGAAGCAGATTTATATTTTGAACAAAATTTCATAATGGGTAAATCGGAAAATAAAGATATAGATGTACCCATACCTGTATTAGTGGGAGTTACCGTAACCTTATGCGGCGTATTTTTGGTGTTCGTTCCCCTTCCTGTCTGTAAGTCCACAGGTTTTTGGTTAATTAATTCAGGTGTTAGCATTTTAGGGGGCGATGCAATCCAAAGGTGGGATGCATATGATAAAGAGAAAAAAAACAAATAACGAACTTCTTAAAATTATTCCATTTATTACGACCCAAAATTACACCTTCTTTTGATGGATTATTTTCAGTATTCGCAAATGCTTTAAGTCAAGAGATTTGGGTTTTTTGCTGACTTGAGTTTTTCGAGGATAAATTGGGCGAGCGTGTCGATGGCTGGGCTTGAGTTGTTTTTGAGGAGCGAGACGTGGATGTCGGGGAGCGAGGGGAGAGAGGGTGAGGAGCAGGGCTGGAGAGGGTCAGGGATCATGGTGATGGGGAGGGCGGTAACGCCCATATTGGCGCGGACGGAGGCTATAATGCCCGCGTAGCTAGGGCTTGTGTAGACCATTCTCCAGCGGAGGCGGGCTCGTTCGAGGGCGTCGATGGCAAGGGAGCGGTATACGCACGGCTCAGGCGATAGTACAAGCGGGATAGGCTCATGCAGGTGCGAGAAATTTTTCGAAGAAACCCACACGAGCGGCTCCTTCCAGATTTCAACGCCATGCGGAAATTCACGGGCCGATTTCAATTTCGCGACGACAAGGTCAAGCTGCTCGTTTTTGAATCGTTCCATTAGATTTAAAGTGAGGTCGCATTCCACTTTCAAAAAGATGCGAGGGTGGATTTCCGTAAAATCATTAAGTACGTCCGCAAGAAAAAGAGTCGCGAAATCTTCCGGAACACCCACTCTTACTTCACCATCGAGTTCCGGATATTTAAAACGATCAAACGCTTCTTTATAGAGGGCGTTAATTTTTAGCGCGTATTGGTGAAATAGCTCGCCCTCTTTAGTTAGGGTAAGGTTTTTTTGACGGGTGAAAAGAACGGCGCCAAGCTGCTTTTCAAGGTTGTGGATTTGCTGCGTAATAGCCGACTGCGTTCTTTTAACTTCATCCGCCGCTTTCGTAAAGCTTTTATGCTTCACCACGGCAAGAAAACATTGAAGAGCAAAATCCATTAGAAATTCTTATTTTACAAATTAGTATTATTAATTTAACTAATATTAAACGGGGTCGTTATTATTTGCAAGTGAGGGGCAAAAAATGATCTACAAAAACGAAATGTGCGTCGTCGCAAGCCTGCATGACAAAGCGAAAGCGATAGAGCCGATCTTTAAAGAAATACTGGGATTTCAAATTGAAAAGGCTGAAATCGATACCGACCAGCTTGGAACTTTTACCGGGGAAATTGAAAGGAAGCTATCGCCTCTCGACTGTGTAAGAGAAAAATGCAAACGGGGGCTTGAATTTAAGAAGGGAATATATGGAGTTGCAAGCGAAGCGAGTTTTGGGCCGCATCCTGAAATTCCATTTATCAGTTCTCACCATGAAATTCTTTTTTTTATGGATCTTAAACGGGGTTTTGAAGTCAGCGTATCCTCTATCAGTTTTGAAACGAACTTTAACAAAAAAAAGATATCTACCATCGAAGAGCTAAAAGCGTTCGCGGATAGTGCAAAGTTTCCAACACACGCACTCATTTTGCGACCAGCAGAAGGGGGCGTCATCTATAAAGGAATCCAGGATCATTTTGTTTTAGTGGAATCGTTTGAAAAAGCAAAAGAGGCGTCCAAAGAAAAAAGGGTCTTAGTTGAAACCGACATGCGGGCTCACATGAATCCAAGCCGGATGAATGTCATTTCCCTGCTTGCAAAAGAGCTTGCCTATCGACTGATTAGTTTATGCCCTTCTTGTCAAACGCCCGGTTTTGGAGTGGTGAAAAGACTCGGCGGCCTTCTATGCCAAGAATGCGACGCGCCGACTCCGCTTATCGCGAAAAAAATTTTAGGATGCTGCAAGTGTGATCATTCAGTGGAAAAAATAATCAGCACTGAAAAAGCAGACCCTCAATTTTGTATGTTTTGTAATCCTTAATAAATATTTATATGAATGCACTAGATCTTTTTTTGAGTAATATAATTTCAATTCCCATTTTATGTTTTGTGTTGGGGTTAATACTATCGAGCAAATCGCTTGATCGCTATTTCTCTTCAAAAGTAAACGGCTACGTAACCGCATTTTTACTTTTTGCCATCGGGTTAAAAGGGGGCGAAGCGGTATTTAAAAATGTCGATAATGAGCTTTATGCGCTTATTTTAGTCATGGGCGCGTGGGGCTTTGTTCAACCCATCATTTGTTTTACGATTTTACGGCGCTTAACCAAAATCGAATCGAAGACATTGATTGCGATATCGGCCTGCTTTGGCTCGATCAGCGTCATGACCTTTGTTGCGGCAACGACTTTTCTAGATAAGCTGGGGGTGAATTACGAGAGTTTCGTTATCGCGGCGCTTGCGATTATGGAAGTGCCGGCAGTCATTTCAGGCCTCTTCATTTATCGCCTGGTTGATCGATCGCTCAAAACCAATTTTTCCGAGGTATTCATCCATACCTTTTTGAATAAAGCGATTCTTTTTCTTCTGGCGGGAATGACGTCGGGTATTCTTATTTCCATGTTAAATTATGAATATGTAATTACCTACCTATTGATACCTTTTAAAGGCGTGCTCTCCTTTTTTCTCGCCAGCATGGGTTATCTTGTCGGAAAAAAGCGGGAGGATTTTAAGAATTTATCCTGGACGCTTGGTTTGTTTGCCATCATAACGCCGCTAATTGGCGCGATGGCAGGAATTCTTATAAGTATCTTTTTTGATCTGGATGTCGGCACCGGATTTTTAATTTCCATTCTCATGGCAAGCGCGTCTTACATCGCGGTTCCTGCCGCTTTAAAATTGTCAATTCCTGAAGCAAATGAAGGCATCTATATTCCTTTATCGCTCGGCATTGCTTTTCCCTTTAATGTGATCTTTGGAATCCCGTTATATTTTCAAATGGCAAGCAAGTTTTTGAAATAGAGTTTCTGCAGTCATGCAAATTTTGATTTGAAAAAATTGGGTAAAGAAGCGTATTAAAGAATCTTTATTTGCGGAGCGAACTTATGAAATGGATAGTGATTGCGCTGATGTGTTTCAGCAGCATATGGGCCGGATGCGGGTGCGGAGACAAATGCGAGTGTTCGCATCATTATGAGGGCCATTGCGGCTGCGGAAGCGTATGCCCTTGCGCGAAAAAGGTGCCTGCCAGCTGTGTAAAAAAATTACCGGTTTGCGAAGAGGCTCCTCAACAATACGAAGTGGAACAGTTTGAAGCCGCTGAATGCAAAACTTGCAGCGATCCATGGGGCTGCGGTTATAGATGCGAAGAATTTTTTCCTGATAACGGACCTAATTTCAAGCCCTTTATAGCCGATCCAAGACAGGTTTGCTATAGCGCGGCATGGAGAGCGAACGACAGGATTTTCGCAAAGAACACGATTCCTGTTTCTTTCGGCGACACGATTCCTATTATCAGATGGAAAAACGTCTGGCCTTATGGCGGCGATTTTGAAATTGATCTAGAAGCCTGTGTATGGGCTATTTTCGATCCGCTTCATGAATCGAGCCCTTTAATTAACGCCGACTATTACATTGGCGTTCCTTTGATTTACGCGTTTGACTGCTGGTCTTTCAGATTGCGCGGCTATCATATATCAAGCCACATCGGCGACGAGTATCTGCTCAACCATCCTCGGTTTAACAGAAAAAATCCTAGCGCGGAATATTTGGATTTTTACGGATCGTATGAATTCGGCGAATGCATCAGAGTTTTTGCGGGTATCGGCTATATCGTCCACCAGGACGAGTCCTTCAGAAATCATCGTCTCTTTAGCGGACTTGGCGCGGAAATCAGAGTGCCTGGACTTGGGTATTCTGACTGCAAACGTAATTTTTACGGACAGCCTTATGTCGCTTGCTTCTTTAGAGGTTCAAGAGATTTCAAACGCCACATAGACGCGACCTACGCTCTCGGATATGAGTGGGGAAAAATTTGCGGATCAGACAGAAAGCTGAGACTTGGAATCGAATATCATGATGGATATTCAGTAGAAGGCCAGTTCAGCCACAAGGCGACCAACTACTTTGCCGTTAAACTTACCTACGGCTGGTAATGGACGACCTCAAAGAAGAGGATTTTATACAAGAAGGGTATCGGAAAAACCGATACCCTTTTTGGTTTTGGGCGATTGGGCTTACATTACTCGCGGCGCTCGTTTGGTATTTCTCCGTACGTAATGTCGAAAAAGTCAGCGAGTTCAAAGCTTCGCGCGATTTTCTAAAAGTCAGCAATCGTGATTTTTCATTGTTCCTTTGGCAGAATCCTGAATTCATGCGGATTAACGCTAAACGCAAGAGCGGTTATTTGCCCGCCTTTCAGTATTTAGGAGAGGTGACGGTTGAACCTGAACTTGCGGACAATTGGGTAGAAGCTCCAAATGAAGTCTTATTTCGTTATCATATCTGGAATTTATTACTCGGTTATGCCTATTTCTCCCGTCCGATTCCTCAGCGAGAATTTTTAGAGTTTTTAAAAGAAGATCCTCAGTGGGAACCGAAGTATTGGAAAGACGCACCGGATGAATATATTGAGCTATTGCAATTGATAAAGGGTGGAAATTCTTTTGAAAATTTAAATCTGTTAAACGCGCGAGAAATGCCGATGACGGTGAGAAAGGCATTTCAAGGGTGGAAAAATTATAAGTTAGAAGGGGAGAGCGTAAACGCCGTTGATCCTTCTTATTCCGAACTCAATTTCTTTTTAGCGGAAAATCCCAATTATAGCCGCTCTCACTGGAAAAATATTTTAAGCGAAACGCAGCCTAATTATTTGCTTTCAGAAGGAATGCGCGGAAGTGCAAAAGTTCCCCGCGATCAGCTGAGTCCTTTTTTAAGGGCAGGTATCTATAACTTTTTACAGTCCGGAAGATATTAACGAGCGTTGAATAGCGAAGCGTTAGTCTATCCATTTTTTTCTTCAACAGTGAGACCAGTGAGAAGCAGCATGAGAAAAATGAGAGGTTCGCTTTTTTATATAGAAGTTAGAGAAGGAATGAACCCTCATTGATTTCACTGAAAGAGAATGTCCTCTTAAATATCGAGGCGTGAGTCTATCCATTTTTTTTTCAACAGTGAGATAAGTGAGAAGCTTCATGAGAAAAATGAGAGGTTAGCTTTTCTATATAGAAGTTAGGGAAAGAATAGACTCTCACTATTTTCACTGAAAGAGAATGTCCTCTTAAATATCGAAGAGTTAGTTTATCCATTTTTTTCTTCAACAGTGAGATCAGTGAGACCAGTGAGAAGCAGCATGAGAAAATGAGAGGTTCGCTTTTTTTTATATAGAAGTTAGAGAAAAAAAAGACTCTCATTGTTTTCACTGAAAGAGAAAGTCCTCTTAAATATCGAAGAGTTAGTTTATCCATTTTTTTTTCAACAGTGAGACCAGTGAGAAGCAGCATGAGAAAAATGAGAGGTTAGCTTTTCTATATAGAAGTTAGAAAAAGAATAGACTCTCACTATTTTCACAGAAAGAGAATGTTCTCTTAAATATCGAAGAGTTGGTTTATCCATTTTTTTCTTCAACAGTGAGAAGCACCATAAATAAAGTGAGAGGTTCTCTTTTTATATAGAAGTTAGGGAAAGAATAGACTCTCACTTTTCTCATGCTGCTTCTCACTGGTCTCACTGTTGAAAAAAAGCCGAGAGATTCTCGTATCGCAATAAAAAAAGCTGGAGAGATTCACGTATCGCAAGCCCCTAAACCATATCAATAATTTTGCTGGCGTCGCAGAACCCCTCGTCGTAGACAGGGCCGTCACGGCCCATGTTCAGCCGGTTTTCAAAATAGCGGCGGTAAATTTCAAGCCCTTGATTCGCGTTCGTTATACAATAGAAACAGTTAGAGATCCATTCCGATCCTTTAATGGTCCCTGTCTTGAGATTGCATTGGAAACGCGAGGTCACTTTTTCCCTCCAGTAATCAACGGGGCCGAAGAGCAGAATAGGATACGATTTTTGCGAACCCACTTTGCGGCGCACCTCTTCGAGGCAGTATTCAAAATCGGTGCCGATGCCGCCTTTAAGGAAGATGGGGAAGTCGAGATTAAATTCCGCTTGGCGTTCTACAAGTTTATCGATGCGGTAGGTCATTTTCGCTTCGACATAAGGGTTTTGTTTTTGTTCGTTGACGACGGTTGTTGCCCGGTTGCTAAAGTCGACGATATTTGCGCATGAAAGAATACCCAGGTCTTTTGCTACCCTATTACCCACTTCCATAACGCCAGGACCGCCGCCCGTAACAAGCGCGATCGGGGTGCCTACATGCAAGAGAGGGTGGGTCATCGTATTGCGCATATCAAGTATGCCTTGCATGAGCGTTTTTAGTTCATGCTCAAAATCACCTTCCATCAAATTGGAGCCATAGATCCCAAAGACGGTCGATTTAAGGAACTCTTCAATGTGCTCGACCGGAACAAACATACCCGAATCCTGATTCGGCTTTTGCACATACTGCAAAATCGATTTGGTGATTTCATCGACCCAGTAGACGGGTATCGCGAATTTATCAAGGTCATGCAAGAGTGATCGGTCTTCCGCCGAAAAGAATTGCTGGTGCGTATAGGACGCGTGCTGAAAGTAGATCCTTTTTAAAAGGCGCTGCACCTCATCGCTTAAAAGCATCCTTTTCATAAGCGGAGAGGGGAAATACCGCGTAAGCAAAATACCTTGGCTGGTGATTTTTTCATCTTCGATCGCTTTTAAGAAAGGATAGTCAGGCTGCTGCTCTATATATCTTTCTACTTGAAGCGCCTGGCGAGAACTTTGCGCCTGACCGGGAAATTCATGAAAGTGCGTTTCACGAGCGACCCAGTCGGAGGGTTTTAAGTGCAGAAGCTGATCGCTTTTTACCACAAAAACGGCGGCTTTCAATTCGATTGGCATCGGAGCGGTTTTAAAAGCGTCAAAGAGAGGCGTAACTTCATCAAGTACCCGTTTCAATTGATCGCGGTCGCTAAAGAAGACGTGCTCGCGGTAAGGTTCTAGCGTATAAAATTCAAGCGGCACATCGGTGATTTCCCGTTTGCTATTTCCATAAAATTCGTAAATATCTCCCGAAGCAAACGTATCCGGCTGAAGGACGTTTGCCGAAGTATGCTTATACCCCTCTGATAAGAAACTATCGACAACTTTGCCAAAGACGGTACGGATATGAAGGGGGAGCGTTTTCACTAAAAGGAGTTCGTTTTCTTGTGCATTGCGGGGGAGGAAAGGTTTAAATTCCTGGTGCAGCTGGACCATCTCTCTCATCGACATATTAAGAGGAAGCCCTTTTGCGAGCGTCGGCAAAAAACCAAAAATAGATTCGTCGTATTGAACGCGACCGTTTTGTAAAGTCAGATAGGCGACGGTTCTTCCATCGACTTTATCAAGAATCAAATCGTTTGACCCATGAAGGCCGCCAAGAGAAAGAAGGGGTCTTCCCCAACGGTCGGCGCGCCCGAACATTCTCGAAAGGTAGTCGGGATCGCGAACGCGCCGCCTTTCATCTGCGGCAAAAAGTTTTCCGATGGTCGCCCCTTTCGTAATGAGCTTGAGCATGGCTTCCCCATGCTGATCAATCGCGATTAATTTAACGATCGCTTCGGCTGAATGCGATTTGTAATCGAGCTTGATTTCTTGCCCGATCCCGTCGATCCCTACTTGCGCAAGGGTACTTTTAAGGTTGAATGTGACGCGCGAGATGTCGATATGATATCCCACAAAAAGGGGATTGATTTTTTCGATAAAGACAGTCGCAAGCGCTTCACGGTCGCTGATCTTCTTCAAGTCGGTTATCGTTCCGTCTGGAGTAACAAGGTCATAGTGGGTCGATTCTAAAAAGCTCGCCATAGGATTTTATTTATACCAAACAGAGCAAATAACTTCATAAGTTGAACATGCATGTCTCATTTTTCCCTTTTAAAAACGATTAAAGTAGTACGCTATATGTACGCATGTTTAGTGGGAAATTAGAGGTAAATCGGGTGAAACGTGTGGAAAAAGTGATGATAAGCAAAGGGTTTTGAACATAAGGCAGATAGGGCGGCTATTCCTAGGTAAAACCTTAATCTATTCATTATGAACGGTTTACGACTTATATTCAGTTTTATGTTCACTGATTTTCAGCAAGTTAGGTTTGAATGAAAACTTGTTGATAAGTGATAAAATTAAGTTATAATGATCGATTTATGAATGAACCTCGCAGTTTTGGCACACACAGTGGAAGTTTTCACGCCGACGAAGTGACTGCCTGCGCGCTTCTCCTTCTCTTTGGTTTAATCGATCGGAATAAAATTGTTCGCTCACGCGATCCCGAAGTGTTGAACCGGTGTGAATTTGTATGCGATGTGGGTGGCGTTTACGATCCGAACCAAAAGAAATTCGACCATCATCAGGTTGATTATACAGGCCCCTTAAGTTCAGCGGGCATGATTTTAAAATATCTTTATGACACGAAAGTGATCGAGAAAGAGGCCTTTGAAGTCTTTAAAAAGACGATCATTGACGGTGTTGACGCGCACGATAACGGCGTCGAAACGGCAGGCCCCGGCATCTCGACCTATTCGATGGTGATAGGCAATTTTGCTCCCATCGAACATGAAGTCACAGAAGAGGAATGGAATAAAGCGTTTGATGAAGCCTTGAATCTGGCTTACGGCCATTTAAGACGTCTTTACGAACGCTACCGTTATATCGCCTCATGTAAAGAGAAGGTCGCTAAGGCCATGAAAGAAAATAAACCTTACCTCTTTTTTGATAAATCGCTTCCCTGGATGGACAATTTTTTCGTGATGGATGGTGAAAATCATCCGGCTCTTTATGTCGTCATGCCTTCAGGCTCGCACTGGAAATTGCGCGGCATTCCGCCAAATCTTGAACACAGGATGCGTGTGCGTAAGCCCCTTCCTGAAAAGTGGGCCGGCCTTTTAGGCGACGAATTAAAAAAAGCAAGCGGGATTGAAGGCGCTATCTTTTGCCACAAAGGGCGTTTTATCTCTGTTTGGGAAACGAAAGAAGCGGCTTTAAAAGCTTTAGAATATTGTTTGGAGCAACCATGACGATTTTTTCTCGGATCATAAGCGGCGAGCTGCCTTGTGAAAAAGTGTATGAAGACGACAAGATTATAGCGATACGGGACATCCATCCGCAAGCGCCGGTCCATATTTTGATTATGCCTAAGAAAGCGTATAAGGATATTCACTCGGTTCCTGAAGAAGATCTCTCGATTATCGGGGATATAATAAAAGCCGCTCAAAAAATCGCGGAAGACGAAGGGATTGAAGAGGGGTATCGCCTTGTGACCAATAATGGGCCTGCGGCGGGACAAACCGTATTTCATCTTCACTTCCATTTACTTGGCGGAAGAAGCATGGCGGGAGGTTTGGGATGAAATCGTTTAGGTTAGACCCTAAAAAAGCGGCGCTTCTGATTGTGGATGTACAAGTAAAATTATTTCCACTTGTCGAGCATCCTTGCGAGATGATGGAAAAACAGGCGCTTCTGATTAAAGGATGCAAGCTCGCTCATGTGCCTGTTTATGCGACCGAGCAGTACACAAAAGGCCTTGGCGAGACGATCGATTCATTAAAATCTTTGATCGATTCAAAAAATATTCTTCCTGAAAAGACCCGCTTTTCTGGGGCGTCGATCCTTCCGGATTATCAACAGTGGATAGTCGCGGGCATTGAAGCGCATGTATGTGTGCAGCAGACGGTCTATGATTTGGTTCAAGCCGGTAAACAAGTGGTCGTTGTAAATGATGCCATTTCGTCGAGATCTATTTATGATTTCTCGACTGCGATCGCTGAAATTCGCGATTATGGCGCGAGGTTAAGTTCGACTGAAGCGGTCATTTTTGAACTATTGCAAGACTCAAAACATCCCAATTTTAAATCCTTTTCACAACTTATTAAATGATATTCCTGCTGGCATCTCTTATTTCTAATGAGACGATCATTGAAAATCAGCTCATCATCCATAACGTGCGCGAAGCGCGCGATGTGGCGGAGAAGGCGCTTGCAAAAGAGGCGCATACGCCTCAATTAATTCGCCAGGCGATTACCGCATACGCAAGGGATGGAGAAGAAGAGAAGATGCTCGCTCTTTATCCAGAATGGCAGGGAAGCGATGAGGAAAGGCGCGAAATCCAGGAAGAGATGGCCTGGGGAATTATTCAAAAAGGGGCGGCAAGCTCAAAGCCTTTGATTCGTGTTATGAGCGCCCTTGCCGCGGCTGTAAGCCAAGATGCCAAAGGCGTACTCATATTGAGTCGGCTTTTAAACGATTCAAACGCGGCCGTAAGGGGAATTTCTGCCCAGGTGGCGGGAGAGTTTTTAGATGAGCCTCTTAGGCAAGCGGTTTTAAAAAGGATTCGAGAAGAGCAAGAGTGGATGGTGCGCCTTCCCTTAATCAAAGCGCTAGGAACGATGAAGATCGAAAGCGCAAAGCCCTATCTTGAAGACCTTGTAAGTTCCGGCCACATCACGATGGAAGAAAAAGGCTCTGCTGTTGAAGCTTTGGTCCATTTATATGAAGGGTCGCCGCGGCAGGAACTTGAGCGTTTAAAAAATTCCGATCGGGCGGCTTTACGCGATTTAGCGGCAAGAGTCGTTACTTTTTTCCAAGACAAGAAAGATGAAGATATTCTGATTGCGCTTATTCACGACCCGCGCGCGGAAGTTAGAGCTTCTGCCTGGCAGGGCCTTGGCCTTTTAAAGACGCCTCATCAAGAGTCTGGACTAAACGATAATGATTTTTCGGTGCAGCTTTCGTCTGCTTATCATCAACTTGTAACAGGGCATCTACCGATCGATGATTGGTTTGAAATGGTGATGAAGCAGGGGACGAAAGAGGAAAAAAGGCAGGCGGCCGGGATGACACGCATAAGCGGAGAGCGCGGCGTTCAGCTTGCGAAGAAATTTCGTTTCCTTTCGAAAGACCCTTTTGTCCAGCTCAATTTCGCTTATGCCATTCAAGATTCGCAAGCGCTTGATGTGATTTACAAGCAATGCTGCAGCAAACAGACCCTTTGGATGGAAGAGCAAGCGGGATTGATCCCCTATTTGACTGAAAGCCGGGTGCCGCATGATCCTGCCATTCCTAATTACCCTGAAGTAGTGGATAAAGATTTACGTCTTCAGGCGATCAACCTTCTTGCGATCAAAGAATATCCTCAAGCGACAAACGCGGCGCGCGATTTCTTTAAAGATCCGAACTGGGGTATTACGGCGATGTCCCTTGCCCTCATTTTGACAGAAGGGGATGACAACGCGGTTGATATTGTGAAATCGCTTTTGACCGATTCAGACCCGAATGTTCAGCTGCAGGCGGCGCTCATTTTATCAAAATGGGATCCTGAAGAAAAAGTATTAGACCTTCTTGAAAGCCATTATGATCGTCTTCCTATGGAAAAAAAGGAGATTGTCATTACGGCGATAGGCGAGCTTGAAGACCCTCGATCAAAAGACTTTTTGCTAAAAGCAATGGGGGCAAGTCATCAAAGTATTCGCATTATAGCCTCCGCTGCGCTATTAAAGACGCTATATGATTAAGATAAGCGAAGCGCAAAAATGGCTAAAGAAACTGAATATCGACGGCTGGCTTTTATACGATTTTAAGCGACTAAATCCTCTTGCGATCCATTTTTTACAGATTGATCCTTCCGCACATTTGACAAGGCGCTTCTTTTACTGGATTCCTAAAGAGGGCGAACCCTTAAAATTGGTCTCGGCCGTAGAAAATCCTTTAAAAACCCATCCGGGCAGAACCGATATTTTTAACTCTTATGAAGAGTTGAAAAGTAAATTAAAGGCGCTTGTCCAAGGTAAAAAAATCGCGATGGAATATTCGCCAAATGCCGCTGTCCCCGAAGTTTCTAAAGTGGATGCGGGAACCATTGAGCTTATCCGTTCGTTTGGGGCGGAAGTCGTTTCTTCAGGAGATTTATATCAGGCGGTTACCTGCCTTCTTAGCCCTGATCAATTTGAATCGCATTTGAAAGCGGCGAATAATCTTGATCGCATTGTCGCAGATACATGGGAGTTTATCTTTTCCCAGTTAGGAAAAGTGACCGAGAGGCAAGCGTGCAACTTTATTCTGGATTTACTAAAAGAAGACAATATGTTGACGGAAGGGGAGCCTGAAGTTGCTATCAACGCAAACTCTTCTTTACCTCATTATAAGTCGGAGCATGTTGTCATTCGCGAAGGCGACTTCATCTTAATCGATCTTTGGGGAAAAATAGATAAGCCTCATTCAATTATCGCAGACATTACCCGTGTGGGATTTGCAGGAAGAGAGCCTTCCGCGGAAATTCAGAAAGTTTTTGATGTCGTAAAAAAAGCGCG
Source organism: uncultured bacterium (assembly GCA_964483465.1). Classification (GTDB taxonomy): domain Bacteria; phylum Chlamydiota; class Chlamydiia; order Chlamydiales; family Parachlamydiaceae; genus CAZABG01. Next base: position 6,199 of record CAZABG010000016.1, on the reverse strand, counting down.
CGATAAGGCTATTGCTTATGTCGAGAAAAGATACGGCAAAGAGCCAATAGAAGGTCGAGCGGTCGATAGAGCCGCTCGAGAAGTCATAGAAGAATCAGGTTACGGCCCTTTCTTTTGCCATCGTCTCGGACACAACATTCATGAAACCACCCATGGTCCCGGCGCTCATAACGATAGCCTTGAAACCGACGAAAGAAGGCAGCTCCTTCCGGGATCTCTTTGCTCGATAGAGCCGGGCATCTATTTGCCGAACAAGTTTGGGGTACGCCTCGAACTTGATTTGTATCTTGATCCAAACGGGCATGTGAGGATCACAGGCGGACGGCAAGAAGAGATCGTCTGCATCCGGTAAGTTGCGTGTATTATCTAGCTTTTTTTCAACAGTAAGTGGCGTGTATTCTCTAGCTTTTTTTCAAAAGTGAGTCCCGTGAGAAGCAACATGAGAAAAGTGAGAGGTTGGGTGTTACTCTGATCCAATTAATATTATAAAAGTTTGAGAGACCTCCCAAACCTCTCACATCTCTCATGCAGCTTCTCAATGATCTCACTGGTCTCACTGTTGAAAAAAAATAGCTTAAAACCGAACGTTCTCCAAGAACTGTGGTAAAAATGCGTGATTCAGTATAGTACGGAATTTATGTATCAGCGGATTTCCTTTTTTACTTTGCTTTCGGCGATTTTTTTAGTGGCAGGCACATGCATCGGCGGCGGAATGCTCGCGCTTCCTGTAGCGACAGGGCTTGCAGGGTTTTTCCCTTCGCTTGCCGTTATGCTGCTTGCGTGGCTGATGATGACGCTAACCGCTCTTTTATTGCTCGAAGTCAGCTTATGGATGGAAGAGGGCGTTCATGTTATTACTATGTCTTCGAGGCTTCTCGGACCGTTTGGTAAAGCGGTAAGCTGGGTTTTATATTTATTCATTTGTTATGCGTCGCTTGTAGCGTATACAGCCGGCGGCGGTGTGCAAATTGCGAATTCGCTTTATAGTGCCGGCTTTAATGTCACCAAGGGATTAGGCACCGTTATATTTGTCCTTCTATTTGGTTCCGTAATTTATTTAGGAAGCAGGATAGTAGGGCGCGTGAACGCGGTTTTATTTATCGCGATGATTGCAGCCTATTTCTGCCTTGTCGGCATGGGAATTGATGAGGTGAAGCCGGAACAACTAAGGCATAGAGATTGGCCTGTCGCCTGGATGGCGCTTCCTTTGCTTTTGACCTCTTTTAGTTTCCAGACGATGGTTCCAAGTTTGACTCCTTATCTAAAGCGGCACGCGGGTGCGTTAAGAAAGGCGATTATTTTTGGGACCAGCCTTGCTTTACTCGTTTATATCATCTGGCAGGCGATTATTTTAGGAATTGTTCCTGTTCAAGGTAAAGAGGGCCTTCTTGACGCTTTATTAAAAGGCGAGCCGGCAACGGAATTTTTATCGTCGCATGTTCACGGTCCTTATTTAGCCCTTGTAGCTGAATATTTTGCTTTTTTTGCCCTGGTGACCTCGTTTTTAGGCATTGCCCTCGGGCTATTCGACTTTTTATCCGACGGCCTTAAGATTAAAGAATCCGGCTTTGGCCAGGTTCTTTTAGCTTTACTTGTGGCAGTTCCCACCTTATTTTTTGCCAATTATTTTGAAAGGGCCTTTATTGTCGCTCTTGACGCCTCAGGAGGGTTTGGAGACGCTATCCTGAATGGGATTATACCCTGTTTAATGGTCTGGATTGGACGTTATCAGCTCGGATATAAAGGCATTGAGATGGTTAAAGGTGGTAAACCGGTGCTCTTTTTGATATTATCGTTTTATGCTTTTACTGTGATTTTCGTTCTCCTTATGCAATTAAATATCCTTCCCTCGATTTTCACGATTCAAGAAATTTTATGACCCTATATAGTAGAGATTAATGGAAACTGATACCCCTCCTGCCCCTTCCCCATTTTTAGAAATGGGCCTTAAACCCGAAATTGTTGCCGCTCTAGAAAAAAACGGCTACAAAGCGCCCACCGAAATTCAGGCGCAAGCTATCCCTCAAGTTTTACAAGGACGCGATGTGATTGCGCTTGCAAAAACGGGATCGGGTAAAACGGCCGCCTGCGCGATTCCGCTTTGCGATCAGGCGGATATTACGGTTCCGCATGTTCAGGGCCTTGTGATTGTGCCGACGCGCGAACTTGCTTTGCAGTATGCCGTCGAAGCGCAAAAAATTGGCGGCTTGAGAGGCGTGAAAACATTTGCCATGTATGGCGGAGAAGATGCGAGCATACAAAGAGCGAAACTTCAGGCGGGAGTGCATTTGCTTGTTTCAACGCCCGGCAGGCTAATTGATTTTATTTATTCAAGATCGATTGATTTGTCGCATGTAAAAAGCCTTGTGCTTGATGAAGCGGACGAGATGCTTAGCATGGGCTTTATTGATGATCTCGATTTTATCATGGGCTGTTTGATGCAAAAGCATCAGACCTGCTTATTTTCAGCCACGATGCCGGCGCCGATCCAAAAAATCGCAAAACAATTTATGCATGATCCGGTAACGATTAAACCGGCCGATGCGCCTCCGCCGAATATCGATAGAAAGTTTGTTTATCTTGAACATGGCGATCGCGATCAAAACTTAATCGAATTGCTTGAAAAGATGAATCCAAAACAAGCGATGATATTCTGCCATTCGCGTATTCAGGTGGAAAAAGTATGCCATGCCTTAAAAAAACGGCTACCCCAAGTAGACTATCTTCATGCGGGTCTTACTCAGGATATACGCTCTATTATCACAAATAAATTTCGTTCCGGCAAAGTGAGATTCCTTGTCGCAACCGATGTTGCGGCGCGCGGACTCGATTTTTCGAATGTGACGCACGTCTTTATTTACGAGCTCTCTGATGATCCCGATGTTTTTGTTCACCGTTCAGGAAGAACAGGAAGGATTGGAAGAGAAGGAACGGTCGTAACGCTTGTTACGAAAAGAGAGCTTTGGATCTTAAAGAAGATTATGCATCAGCTGCAGGAGGAACCGAATTGGATTGGGGAGCCTCCTCCTTTGCATCATCACGAGCCGAAGCACCCTCGCCGTCCTTTGAAGCGCAGGCGTTAGGCATCTCTTTTGAAGGCGATTTTTCAGGCGGCTTGTTCTCTTCTTTTTTAGGAGGCTCGTCTTTTGCTTTTTCAGGGGAATCCGCTTTGACAGGCGGCATTTCCTCAACTTTCGGGTAGATTACGGTAATCTCTTTAAGCTGCTCTTTAAAACTTTCAGGGAGCTTGGCCTCTTTATCTAGCTTAAGCTCTCTTAAATTTTTGAAATCGGCTATGAAGTTCACTTCCGCTTCGTTTAATTCTTTGAATTCGGACAGGTCTAAATAGGTTATTCTGTTTTTTATTGGTTCAAGCGCGAATAGGGCTATCTTATCATTAGGAAGGGCAAAGGGAAATTCAAAGCCCCAAACTCCATCTCCCATAGGAGATAGAATCTCTATTAAGTCTTTAATGTCGTGTTTTGGAAGGAGATTTATCGCTCGGCTGATGAAATGGGGGAGATACTGGTTCAGCCATTTTTTGAAGCGATCAAAGAAATTATACTTTTTAGAATGGGTAAGGCTTGTTTTAAAAAACTGCGAAACTTCGGGCTTTATTTCAAGCCGTGTTTTTAAGGCGCAAACTAAATTGACAACGTATTTTATGTCAGAGATTTTTGAAGGGTCAAGTTTTTGAATCGTCTCTTTTACGATAGATAGAATCGAATCATTCATGTAGCCATTTGCGTAAGCCTTAGAAATCGTTTCAAAAACAACTTCTTTAGACACCTCTTCAATCGATTCTAAATGCTGCGTTCCAAAACGAGTGGCAAGATAGAGATTTGCGGCTTCTTTGGAAATACTGCGAAATTGGTTTTTAAGAGTAAGCTCTTTCATCCTTTCGGCTTTTTCGGGGTCTTTAAACATTGAGCTAAAATCTTTTTCGAGAAGGCCTTTAAAATATGAAGGGACGATGAGTTTTCCATTGATCGTATCAAACTCTAATTTTTCATCATCGGGAAATAGATTTTGGATTTCGGCAAGGCTTATCCCATAAATTTTATCGGCAACGGGTCCGCCATGAAAAGTTATATCGGGAAGTCTTGAAAATTTCGTAGCAGTCGCGCTATGGCTTAACGCTTCCTGAACTTTCATCAATATAATTTTTCGGTGGCCTTCCGCTTCAATTCCGCAAAGATCTAGAAAGGCTGAAACGTTCTTTGAAATGGGATCCATCGCAACTATTATAAGGGATAAAGAGAGTGTTTTGTGATTAAATTAACGGTTTCTTAATATTTAAGGCTCTAAATAGCGTTCAACACGATTAATCCACCCTTTTAGCCACTGCTGTTCCTTTCGTTCGGGAGGGGCATTTTTTACCCGTAAAATAAGCCTATGCTTGGCCGATTCAATGAAGGCCTCAATAGATATGCCGTTCATGTCCTTTAAGACTTGAATTAAGCCCCAGCCTTCGCCTTGATAGCGTTCCGTCCCTGACAGCCCCGAACCTTTAAAATTTAGATAGTCAATTAGGGCGAAAAGGCCCTTATCGTCCTTTTTTAACGCTTCATACTTAGGCAAAACCTCTTTCGGGAAGTCTTTCGCTGTGCGGTCAAGCCTTTCAACAATATACTTTACCTGGGCGCCTTTTGTCGCGATCAAATAATCCCTTAACTCTTCCATTTTAGGTGAGTTTATCTCAGCATAGAACTGATCGCGGGATGTCCAGGGGCATCTGCCTTTAGTCCAGGCGGGGGCTAATGCGCCCTCTTTTTCTAAAAAAAGAACAAGTGAGGGGAATGTCTCTTCATAGCGATCGATTTTATTTTCAGGATACCAGATGAAGTGGCCAATGCCGAGCGAGGCGAAATCCTCTCCCTTTTTCCAGGTGGTTAGTCCTGCAATCGATTGATTGCATTCGTTTTTCCAAATCTTGTCTGCCACTTGTTCATACGAAATCCCAAAAAGCAAGAAAGGAATAAAAAGAAACCAAATCATGTTGTGAATTCTAGGTGAGAATTCAAATTTTTGCCACAGCCATGTTTTTAGCATCGTTAAATGCTTTTTTTAACAGTGAGCAGAAGGATGACCGCGGCCATCCAGTACCATTATTGTAACAAGATTAAAATTGTATCTCTCTAAAGTCTCCGCGTCTCTGCGCCTCTGCGTTAAAAATTCAACTTTTGTTTGGTCTACACGAATGGCTGGATATAACTATCTTGTAAATATTTAACGCAGAGGCGCAGAGACGCGGAGACTTTAGAGAAGAAAATTTGTTACTTAGGAGACTGGTGAGAGAAAAATGAGAGGTTAGCAAAAATTATATGTATGAATACGTACTCCTCATTAATCTCATGTTGTTTCTCACTGGTCTCACTGTTAAAAAAACATGGTTAAATGAACGCTAGTTTTTTTCAAGAAGCGCTTTCGCAAGGTTGTGAGAGAGCTTATCGGTATTGAGGCCTTTCTTGTTGAGCCTTTCTATAAATTCCTTCGCCTCGTCGAAAAATTCCCCATCGCATAGCTCTTGCGTCATTTTATGGGAGAGATAAAGCTGATTGGTAAGATCCACATCTTTTAAATAGTTGTGGGCACGCTTTATATTTTCAGGGCGCGCAAGGGTGTTTGATATGCGGTCTAAAACTTTATTTCGGATGGCCGTGTTTTTGATTTTGTTCGCGGTTTTGAGCGCTTTGTTAAAATCTTCATACGTTAAAAGTTCAGCGATCATTTCCTCGAGCAAGCTTTCGCTTGTAGGGTCTTTTAACACCATGTCGATTCGCTGATAAAGAAGAGCCAGGCGAATAAGGTGGATGAATTCTTCAGGTTTCTCAAATTCGTCATATTCAGGCAGCCAATCTTCAAGCTCCATGGGGCTTACCGATTTTATTTGCTCGAGGATAAAGGAGATGATTTTATAGAGGCCCGTCTTGACTTGGATCGAACGCAGGAAGGGACTTGCTTTTAGCAGTTTTTGCAGCTCATGAATTTGTTCAGAATATAAAGTAGGATCGAGATGATCGATGAGAAAGGTGATAACCTGATCGAGACGCCCGATCATTTCAGATGCCGAGCTATCGACTGTCGCCTCGCTTAAAATCTCGACATATTGGGCAAACCGCTCTTCGTCGCTTTGATCGACAAAGTTTATAAACGACTGAATATCTTCGATTTCGTTTAAAGGCGAGAGATAGTTGGT
>CAZABG010000015.1:0-38266 GCA_964483465.1 uncultured bacterium | reverse complement strand
GGTGTGTACTTTTCGAGAGAAAGGATTCTATAAACGGTAGAATTGTCTGCGCGGCTTTGCTGGGCTTGAATTTCGGAAATTTGGCCTGGCTGCATTTTAGAAAGCACTTCCATGTTCTTTGGGGCAATTTCTTTAGGGGTGTGGTTGAATATTTCGGAAATGTTTGCTTGAGGTATGCCCATGGCGGCTTCCTGTAAACTGCCTTTTTCTTTGATCAAGCCTAGGATCGTTTCCGCGATCTCTTTGCCTTTTGCATCTCGAACCGTCAAGACGCGATAAGAATAGACTGGATCTTTAGTGTTTTCTTTAACAAACTTCTCATATAAAGCACGGGTGGCTTGCGGCGTTACTTTTCCGAGCGCTTTGGATGTCACTCTTAAGAACATCATGCGTCTTATCGCGATATCGCTTGCTACAATTTTTGTAGCTTCGTCAAGAGATAGTCCTATTTTGTCTAGGTTGACAATGATGTTAGGTCCAAATAAATTTTCCATTTCCTGACGAACGTCCGCGCCTGACACTTCCATTTTAACTTCAGTTGAGTCGGCAAGGACAAGTTCTTTTTCAATAAGTTCTTCAAGTATTCTCTCCCAATTTGCCTGATAAAATTGATAGCGGGCGTTTACAGATTGGGTATATTCAGGAAATTGCTTTAAAAAAAGGATATCCATCCGCTTCACTGCATCCATCAAGGTGATGGCTTTTCCATTAACGTCTGCAAGCACTCGGTTATTAACGATAATTTTAAGGTGATCGTCTTTTTGTAAAAGAAAAGGATCGATATCGGGTTTAGCCGCAGTCAATAGTAAAGGGATGAAGAGAAACTTCAAGAATTTTATCATGGCATTGATTCTACATAAAAATGAGGGTTTCCCTCCAGACTTTTAACCTCGTTTAAAGACCGCGGCATAAAGTCCGTCCATTTCTCCCTTTTCAGGGATAGATTGAAAAGGAGGTTCAACTAACTCAAGTCCATGATTTTTAATAAAATAATCTACTTGCTCCTGATTCTCTTCCTTAAACAGGCTGCAGGTGGCGTAAACTATTGTTCCATTCGGACTTAAAAGAGTTAAGGCTTTTTCAAATATCGCTCTTTGCTCGAGGACGATCCTATCCAGCATCTCAAGGTTAAATTTTTCCTTCATATCAGGGTTTCTTCGATAGGTGCCGGATCCTGAGCAGGGCGCGTCAACCAGGATCCAATCAAAAAACTCTTTTAATTTGTTTAGCTTTTCCTCTTCAGAGAAGTGCATTATTTGGGCATTTTGAATGCCGGCTCTTTTAAGCCTCTTCTTTGCTTGAAATAGGATGCCTTTCCTGATGTCGTGAAGATAAATTTGCCCCTTTCCCTTCATTTGAGGAGCAAATGCAAGCGTTTTTCCACCGGCTCCCGCGCAATAATCTAAAACTCTATCTCCGGGTTTTGCTTTAACCTTTAGTGCAACAAGCTGGCTTGCTTCGTCCTGCATTTCGAACATGCCCTTTTTGAAGCTTTCCAAACCAAAAAGCGCGCCTTTCTTTTTTAAAAGTATGCCGAGAGGAGAGTGTTTGGTTTTTTCAGGCTCAAATGCTTTAAGCTCTTGAATTAACGAGTTGCGGTCAGTTTTAAGAGGATTAAATCTAAGGTAGGTAGGTGCTTTTTCATTTAAGTTTAAAGCAATTTGAAACGTCTTATCCCCAAACGATTTTTTTAGAGTTTCATATAGGTCGTCTGGAAAGGAGGCTCTTATAGATTCGGGAATGCTTTCATCTTTAGTGATTTTTTTTAAGTCGAGCGTATTTAATAGCCGAACTCTTTTTTCCCAGTCCGGATTTTTGAGTTTAAAATCGATTAATCTTTTCCATCTGATGAGGAAATAGACCGCTTCAGAAATTTCAGCTCGGTCTTTCGATCCGATTGATTTATGTTGGCGGAAATAATCTGACAAGGCTAGGTCTAAAGCCCCATTCCAGCCACTTAGGAAATTTAACAGATGATGTAAACGAAATTCTTTTAAAATCATGGATAATTAGAATAGCAAAAAATTAATAACCTTATCATCAACTTTCATGCGTTGACGAAAATAGTAGTAATTCACATACTTGGAACGCAAAATTCCATAATATTGATTTGGAGGATTATGTCATCACTAGTAAGTTCAATTACAGCCGGCGTTTACGCTGAAGCAGCTCCTAAAAAAGCTCCAGCTCCTGCTGTAAGCAATGGCCACAGATTTACTTCAAACCTCTTCGCAGGTGTTGCAGTAGTATCAGCTCTTGCTGCAATTGTTGCTGCCGCTATCATTTTTGTTCCTGCAGTAGCAGCTGTTGCTGCTCCAGTGACCGGTTTCTTGGCTTCTAAGTTCGGTGCATTATTTGCTGCATACAGCATTCCTGCATGGGCAGTGCCTGCATCATTTGGCGCTCTCGCTGCTTTAAGCGCGGTTATTTCAAAAGTTTCAAGACCATCTGTCTAAAGACTTATTAATAAAATCCATTCTTATCTTAGGATGGATTTTATTTGATTGTACGCGTAAAATATTATTATGATTTACGCGCTTGTTGTCCTTTCATTTATAATCGTTTCTTTTGGCCAACCGGTCCACTCTTCCTTTTTGAGTTTATTTGCTTCCATAGCGGGCGTGGGGATCTTTTGGGGCGCCACCATCAATATGGCCCCTAGAAGGCGTTTTTGGCTTTCTGCATTTTTTATGATGGGCTGTCAGATGGTGCAGCTTTATTGGTTTATTGCTCATCCCTACTTATATATATACGCTTTGTGGACGCTGCTTTCTTTTGCGATAGGCGTAACATTTGCGATTGTTACGGCTCAGGTGACAAAACAAAATTTGAAGTCATATGTTAGAATTTTGGGGATTGCATCCCTTGCCACTTTATTTGAGTGGAGTAGGTTGTTTCTCTTGTCAGGTTTCTCGTGGAACCCTATCGGGATAGCCGCTTCCGCAAATCCATATTCCATACAGTTAGCATCGCTTTTTGGTGTGTACGGGCTTAGTTTTTGGGTTTATGCGACAAATCTTTTGCTGGTTCGGGCCTATTTTTATTCTTCTTGGGTGCTTTATGGGGCGGTTGCCGCTTTGCCTTTTGTTTTTGGGGCCTGGCAAATCAAGCACCATGATCAGCGTTTAGGAATTGAAAATCCTGAAACAATCGATGCCCTTCTTGTTCAAACCGCTTTTCCTATTGAAGAGATCCTTCCTTTTAAGACCCGCGAGGCTTACCGAGACTTTGTTATGGAAGAGTGGGAGTCTATTCTAAAGTCATTAAGCCGGTTTAATGGTGAAAAAGTTCAATTGATCGTATTGCCTGAGTACGTAGTTCCATTCGGTACTTATACCCCTGTTTTTCCTGAAGAGAAAATCAAAAAATTATTTCTGAATTATTTAGGCGACAATGTTAAATTTCAATTTCCGTATCGTGAGGAAACGCCTTTTTCAAGCAAGGTATCGAATGCGGATATCATTCAAACGATCGCCGACCATTTTAATGCCGATGTGATCGCGGGCCTTGAAGATGTGGAAATCAAATCAAAAAATGAAGTTGATTATTTCTCCTCTGCATTTTTATTTGAAAGCAATAAGCCGGGGTCTGAGAGACGATACGATAAACGGGTTCTTGTGCCGATGGGGGAATATATACCTTTTAAGTTTTGCAGGGACCTTGCTAAATCTTATGGTATTCAGGGCTCTTTTACCTGTGGAGAAGAGGCGAAAGTCTTTCAAGGGTGCAATGCCCCCTTTGGATTATCTATTTGCTATGAAGAGACTTATGCTAATTTAATGAGGGAAAACAGGGCAAAAGGTGCAAAATACCTAGTTAATTTGACGTCGGATGTCTGGTATCCTAATTCAGATCTACCTAAGCAGCATCTCGATCATGCGCGCTTAAGAACGGTAGAGTGCGGCTACCCTCTCCTTAGGTCTTGCAATACAGGGGTTACTACCGCGATTGACTCTTTGGGAAGGACAATTGATGAGCTTGAAGGAGAGTGGACGAAAGGGGCTTTAAGAGTAAAAGTTCCCCTTTATAATTATTCAACCCTTTATACCTTAACGGGCGACAATCTTTTAATGGGCTTTTGTTTCATGTTTTCAGGGCTATATTTCTTGCTGAGAAAATTCCAAATGCATTAATATGCAATGTTTTAACATAGATTAACATTGAAACGCAAACAACAGACTTTAAAAGATTTTGTAAGCTATTCTGGAATTGGTCTTCATACGGGCCGCGATGTTCGTATGCGCTTTTGTCCGGCGCCTGTTGGAACAGGAATAGTTTTTAAACGGGTTGACTTAACAGGTATCCCTCAAATTCCTGCTACCGTTGAATATGTTTGCGATACGGACCGTTCAACGACAATTGGTATTGGCGATATAAAGATTCACACAATCGAGCATGTTCTTGCAGCTCTTGCCGCCTATAATATAGATAATCTCTTTGTTGAAGTGGATAACATTGAACCTCCTGTGGGCAATGGGAGTTCCGATATTTTTGTCGACATGATCGAACAGGCGGGAATACAAGTACAAGAAAGCGATCTTTCTATTGTTAAGATAACTGAACCCATTTTTTATAGCGAAAAAGACATCCAGATAATTGCACTTCCTTATGACGGTATACGTTTTAGCTATACCTTAAATTATCCTAACACAAAACTGCTCAGAGCGCAGTTTTTTAGTCTCGATTTAACTCCAGAGACATTTAAAAAAGAAATTGCTCCGTGTAGAACATTCTCTCTTTATGAAGAAATATCGCATTTGCTCGATAAAGGCTTAATAAAGGGGGCTAGTTTAGATAATGCTGTCGTGATTAAGGAAGATGTCATTTTAAGTAAAAACGGCCTCTTCTTTCAGAATGAAATGGTACGGCATAAAATTTTAGACGTAATCGGCGATCTGAAACTGGTTGGAATAAATTTTCAAGCTCACATCATATCGATACGTTCAGGACACAGTTCAAATTATCAGATGGCGAAAGCTGTCTCGCGCGCTATAACCAGGGAGATTGCCCATGTTCCGAAATGAACAATCAGCTTACGATGTTAAGGAGATAATGAAAATTATCCCTCATCGCTATCCCTTCCTCTTGGTTGACAAGATTTTGAATCTTGATCTTGACCAGGGAACGATCGTAGGTCAAAAAAATATTACAATTAACGAATCTTTTTTTCAGGGACATTTTCCTGATCAGCCCCTAATGCCAGGTGTTTTAATTCTTGAATCTCTTGCCCAAGTTGGGGCGGTGTTGGTATACTGCAAAGGGCAAAAAGACAGATTAGCTGTCCTTTTAAATATAGCCCACGCTAAATTTAGAAATCCGGTAAAACCGGGTGATATTTTAATCCTCAAATGTGAAGGAATTCACTTCTCCTCGAAGGGAGGAAGAGTGAAAGCGGTGGCGAGTGTTGGCGATAAAGTTGCGGTAGAAGCGGAAATTGCCTTTGCCCTTGTTGATAAAGCTCAAATTTAATAAGTAGTGAACTATGAAGCATAATATTCATCCCACAGCCATCATCGAACCGGGAGCGACGCTTCATTCAAATATTACTATTGAACCCTATGCGATCATTAAAAAGGATGTAGTGCTTCATGATGGCGTGACCATTCGCGCTCACGCATACATAGATGGAAATACGACAATTGGTGAAAATACGATCGTCTATCCTCACGCTTGCATCGGGTTAAAAACGCAAGATCTAAAGTTCCGCGGGGAAAAAACTTTTGTTAACATCGGGAAAAACTGCGAAATTCGTGAATTTGTAACGATCCACTCCTCTTGCGGCGAGAATACCGAAGTAAAAGTTGGTGATAAGTGTTTAATTATGGCTTATTGCCACATTGCTCATAATTGTGAAGTGGGTGATGAAGTGATAATGAGTAACAACGCTACTTTAGCGGGTCACGTTACTGTAGGGAATAGAGCTATCATCGGCGGATTTACCCCCATTCACCAATTTGTGCGCATAGGCACTCACGCGATGGTTGGGGGGATGAGCCGAGTTACACACGATATTCCTCCTTTTACTTTAGGCGGAGGCATTCCTTATAAATTTGGCGGGATCAATCTAGTTGGTCTTAAAAGAAATAAATTTTCCTTTGAGACAAGAAAAGCTCTAAGCCATGCCTACAAACTTCTGTATAAATCAGGATTGAAACTTGAAGAGGCTTTAAATGCTATTCAGACTCAAGTTGAACCTTATCCTGAAGTGCTCCATTTCCTTGAATTCTGCCGTACTTCTAAACGCGGGCTTATGATGTTCGATACTGCCCAAGAGGAAGAGACGGTAGAAGAAGGCGAGCCTGTAGTCTCCAAATCATAATTTAGTACAATCATGCGCATCGTTTTTTTTGGAACTCCTTCCTTTTCTGCACATATTCTCGAGCGTATAATAAATGAAGGGTTTGACGTTGCGGCAGTCATTAGTAAGCCGGATAAACCGAAAGGCCGTAATCTTCACTTAGAACCCACTGCTGTAAAAGCCTATATTCAGGAAAAGCAACCAAGTATTCCCCTATTTCAGCCCGAAAAAGTTTCAGATCCCTCATTTGCGCCCATTTTAGAACAATTTAACGCAGATCTATTTGTTGTAGTTGCCTACGGTGAAATCATAAAGCAACATATCTTAGACATGCCGAAAAAGGGGTGTATTAACGTTCATACATCACTGCTTCCAAAATATAGGGGAGCGGCTCCTATTCAAAGGGCGATAATGGCAGGGGAGAAAGAATCGGGCGTTACCATCATGCATATGGTAAAGAAAATGGACGCAGGCGATATCATACGCCAAGTAAAAGTGCCGATTACAGATAACACCACCTATGAGGATCTTGAAGCATCTCTTTTAAAAGCAGGGGCGGATGCTTTAGTCGAAGTTATTAAGGAAGGGACCTTCCCGCACATTCCTCAAGACGAATCATTAGTTACATTCGCGCCAAAAGTTGAGCTTGAAGAGTGTGAAATTAATTGGGATAAATCTGCAGAAGATATTCACAATTTAATTCGCGGCTCAAATCCAGAGCCGGGAGCATGGGTAAGAGTAAAAATTAAAGATGAAACTAAACGATTAAAAATTTTTCAATCCCAAGTCGTAAATGAAAGGGGAAAGCCGGGTCAAATTTTAGCCTTTCATAAAAATAGTTTAGTAGTTGCATGTAAAGAAAAAGCCCTTCAGATTATAGAGCTTCAACTTGAAGGAAAAAAACGTGTCCATGCATCTCAATGGATTCAGGGTGTGCGTCAAGAGTTTTTACAATTTTAATGAATCCGATTTCTCTTTCTAAAACTCTATTCTTGCTTCCAAAAACTTCCGAATTATCAGCGATTACACGTGTTGCTTCAAAATCTTTTGGTTATTTAATAAGTTTTGGTCGACTTCCAATTGGGCTCTACGGCTTGTTCACAGCCTCTTTTTTAAAAGAAGCTACAGTTTTTGGATCGATCGGAGCCTGCCTTCTCGTTCCTGCTGATTTTGGCGGCAGTCTTATTTTTTTTGAAAGAATAGGTGTGATTACACTTACGATGAACTTGGCAATTATGGTCGCTATTGCCTATATCGCGGCCTATATTCCAATTGTTATAGATTCAATTTGTATTTTGACAGATGATGAAAAAAATATTAGTAATAAGCGACAAGCCGTATTAAATCTTGCGAATGCGATCTCGCAAATTGCCCTTGCCACTTTCGTAATTATTGGTTATTCTCAACTGACTTTAATAGTGCCCATTATGCTTGTAGCAGGATTGTTCGGATCATTAAGTTTTCTGTATAAGCAAGCGGTATTGTTAAAAGAAAAGCGAATAGCTTAAATATTTATTTGGAGGACTTACACATGGCAACATCAGCAGTCGGTAGCACAGTATTAGATACATTCCGCACATTCGGAACAGCTGTTGCTCAAACAAAAGTAGTTAAAGATATTGCGAAAGTAACAAAAGGCTTAATCGATGCAGGCGTATTTAACAATGCTCAGCTTAAAGATTCAGCTCCGAAAATTGTTGGTGCAATTGATTTCTTAGAGTTTGGCGAATCAATTAGCTATGTTGCGAAGTGGATTGATCCTAACTACATTCCAAAAGCCGGTGAAAAATCTCCTACTGAAGAATCTCTTAGAAATAACCTTGTGCAAGTTTCACTTTTCTTCACAAGACTCTTCGGATTTTTGAAGGCGAGCGATACCTACCAGCTCTTAACTAAAGCGGATTTAAGAAAAGTTGGAGAAATGGTTCCTGTATTGAGAGACCATCTTGATAAAGTTCCAGCATTTGATACTTTAGCGGGACTTTTCTATTTGCCATTTGGTGGAAGTTCACTTTATGACAATACGATTAATGGTACCGCGAGCTTTAAATTAGCGAAAGTTCAGCACGCAAAAATTACAAAATGGGTGAATAAGCCTGCTGCGAATATTAACCCAATCAATCTTGGTAATATTGAAGCAAGAAGAGAAGCGAAGATTAATCAGCATACGGCTTCTTACAAGTTGCACCGCGCATCAGTGATCAAGAACGTACTTGGCGGCGCTAGCACCACCTTTAAACTTACTGCTGCATCAACTGCTGTAGTTGCAGCGTTATTTTTCGGTGGCGTGGCTGGAGTGCTTAGCATGCTTGTTCTTGTAGGTCTTGCTGGCAATACTCTAAGCTTGTCTAAGAACTTCTTCGAAGCTTATCAAGAGAAGTACAATCTCTTGCTGCCGCGTCAAGAAGGTATTGCTCGTGCAGCTGCCGCTGCTGCGTAATTTAAGTAAATGGTTTAAAGGCTCTGCCTTTAAACCATTGAATCCAGGGTCGCTACTTCGCCATGAATGGCTGGTAGTGGCCCTTTTTGCTATCTCAATTTTATTTTTGACACTCTACACCCAATGGTCTGCGATACAAGGTCATTTTACGTACGGAAATCCATCAAAGCCTCTAATTCTGCTCTCTATAACGGGAGAAGTGGGGGATCCTGGCTTCTATAATGTCAGGAAGGGTAAAACCTTGAGGGAAGCTTTAGAAATGGCGGGCGTCAAAGAGTCTGCTGATTTGAGTAAATACGATCTGAATGAGCTTGTAGAGGCCCCGCGCAAACTAGTCGTTAAGGCTAAGCGGGAAAAGAAGGGGAAAAGTGGGAATAAACATTGAGGTAAAATTAAGATATTTGATATCTTATCGTTTACTTTCTTTTTTCATGAGTGAAACAGGCTGCGCGTGTACTCAGTCATCAGAAAAGAAGAATAGATCCAAAAGAAGCTGAAAACACTTCTTTAGATTGATAAAAATTACACAATTAAATTAATCTCTCAGGGCATTGATCCTAAGAATAAAGGAATTGAATATGGCGCTGAATTTGATGGGAAAAAAGCGGGGGATGATCCAGCTTTTTGATGACAAAGGCAACTCAGTCGCATGCACCGTAATTGAAGTTATACCTAACATCGTCACTCAGATCAAAACGAAAGAAAATGATGGGTACACCGCGGTACAGCTCGGATTTGGGGAAGTTAAGACGAAAGATCCACGTACTTCTGAAAGAAGACTTGGAAAGCCAGTGCACGGAAGTTTTAAAAAGAACAATCTCGCTCCTATGAGACATCTTCAGGAATCGAGATTGGATAACGTTGAAACTTACACCCTCGGCCAATCAGTTGGCGTTGATGCGTTTAAAGAAGTTGAATTCGTAGACGCAACTGCAATGAGTAAAGGTAAAGGGTATCAAGGGGTAATGAAGCGTCACCACTATGCAGGGGGTCCTGCATCGCATGGTTCGGGCTTCCACCGTCATGCGGGTTCGCGTGGTATGAGAACGACGCCAGGTCGTGTACTTCCACTCGGTAAAGCAGCTGGCCACATGGGCTATGACAAAAGAACCGTACAAAACCTCAAAGTGATTTTAAATGACTCCGCCGACAACCTGCTAGTAGTGCAGGGCGCAGTTCCAGGGCCAAAAGGTGCGTTAATTAGCCTAAAGGCCGCTGAGAAGAAAAAAACAGCCGGCGTTAAAAAGCAGCATAAGAAGAAGTAAGGGAGTTTACTACAGTGACTACTGTTAAAAAATATGACATTACCGGAAAAGAAGTCGGTTCCGTAAAAATCGATGCGTGGCTTGTAGAAGCGGAAGTTAACTCTCAGCTAGTAAAAGACTACATTGTTGCCATCCGTAACAACGCTCGTCAGTGGAACGCACATACAAAAACCCGCTCTGAAGTTGTACACACGACAAAAAAACCTCACCCGCAAAAAGGTGGCGGTAGAGCTCGTCAAGGTTCGCTCGTATCTCCTCAGTATAGAGGGGGCGGTCGCGTATTCGGCCCACGTCATAAAGAAGACCAGCACATCAGAATTAACAAAAAAGAGAAGAAAGCGGCTATTCGCGCTTTGATCGGCGAGAAGATTCGCGATGGTAAATTTATTGTAATCGAAGACGCTCAAATGAAAGAGCCGAAAACGAAATCAATCTCTTCCTTCCTGAATGCGCTTGAAATGAAACGCAATACCCTTTTCGTTGGCGAAGGAACATGGGGCGAAATCGAAGTTCACGACTTCAAACACCGCTTTTCCGAGCCATCAGAATCTCATGAAAACTTCATCAAAAGTTTAAGAAACCTTCCAAAAGCATCCTTCTCGCTTGCTTCTAACGTTTCCGGATTTGATGTCTTGAAGGCTGAGCACATTGTTGTGACAGCAGGGGCGCTTGAAGAACTAACCGAATGGTTGAGCTAAGGTATATATATGGCAAATAAAAATCCGTACGAAATCATTAAACAGATCAGAGTCACCGAAAAGTCGGTTGTACTTGAAAACCTCAAAAATTCGAAGAGCAATAAATCGCTCGCAAAGTTCGAATTGCCAAAATATGTTTTTGAGGTAGCTCCAACTGCTACTAAATCTGATATCAGAACTGCAATCCAAGAGATCTATCCTACTGTTAAAGTAACGAAGGTCAATACGATTAACGTAAAGCCAAAAGAGCGCCGCGTAAGAGGCCGTGTAGGTTTTACTCGTGGTATAAAAAAAGCGATTGTCACCCTTTCAAAAGGTGACACTTTAGAGAGCGTATAAGAGGAGTCATTAAGATCTTATGCTAAAGAAATTTAGACCAATAACCCCAGGTACAAGACAGTTAGTACTGCCTCTTAATGAGACACTAACTCGTAAAACTGATGGGAAAAAAGCAACTGTTAAGCCTCATAAGCCGCTCCTCGAAAAGAAAAGGCGGACTTCGGGTCGTAACAACGCAGGACACATTACTTGCCGTCACAAAGGTGGCGGACATAAGAGACATTTCCGCGTTGTCGATTTCAAGAGAGATAAAGAAGGAGTCGAAGCGATTGTCGATTCGATTCAGTATGATCCAAACCGTTCTTCATACATCGCTCTTATAAATTATGCTGATGGCGAGAAAAGATACATTATCGCGACACAAGGCATGAAAGAAGGCGACAAGGTAATGACCGGCGATGAAGCCCCATTTTCCTCTGGTAACTGCATGAAGATGAAATCGATGCCTATCGGTTCGGTTGTTTCATGCATCGAAATGATTCCTGGCAAGGGAGCCAAGATGGTAAGATCTGCGGGTCTTTCCGCTCAGCTTATGGCGCGTTCAAACGGTTATGCAACTCTCAGAATGCCATCCGGCGAAATGAGAATGGTAAATGAAAACTGCCGCGCAACTTTCGGAATGGTATCTAACCCTGAGCATAACCTTCGTGTAGAAGGTAAAGCGGGTAGAATGCGTTGGAAAGGGGTCCGCCCAACCGTTCGCGGTACGGCTATGAACCCTGTTGATCACCCGCACGGTGGTGGCGAAGGTAAGCATAAAGGTAACATTCCTCAAACACCTTGGTCTTTATATACTAGAGGTTTGAGAACACGTTCCTTGAAGAAATCGAATAAGTTTATCGTTAAAGATCGTAGGAAGAAATAACCATGGCTAGATCGTTAAAAAAAGGTCCTTTCGTTGATCACCATCTGCAAAAGAAGGTCGACAAACTTCTGAAAGAAGGCTCTAAAAAGCCAATCAAAACATGGTCGAGAAGATCTATGATCACTCCTGATATGATTGGTCATACGTTCGATGTACACAACGGACGTAAGTTTATGTCGGTTTATGTTACAGAGAATATGATTGGACACCGTTTGGGTGAGTTTTCCCCAACACGTACATTTAAAGGACACCCGATTAAGAAGGTTGTCTCTGCAACTCCGGGGTCACAAGGTTAATAAATGAGTACATCAAAAGCCATAACAAAATTTATTAGAATCTCTCCGAGAAAAGCTCGCTTAGCTGCAGGCTTGATCAGAGGATTGCCAATCGCTCAAGCGAAGCACCAATTGATGGTTTGTGAATTAAAAGCAGGTCGTCTTTTAGGACGTACGCTTGATTCCGCAATCGCAAATGGCGAAACTTTGCACAACATGCGTCGTGAAAAGATGTTTGTTCAAGAAGTTCGTGTTGACGCAGGTCCGGTCTTTAAAAGATCAAAGCCGAAAAACAAAGGCGGATCCCATCCTATTATGAAGAGGACGAGCCATTTTACTGTTATCGTAGGCGAGGAATAAGAATAATGGGACAAAAAGCAAATCCAACAGGTTTAAGACTCATTTTGAACCGCAAATGGAAATCAAAATGGTTCGCCAATAAAAAAGAGTTCGGAACTCTTCTTATCGAAGACGATATGTTGAGAAAGACACTTCTTAAGAAGCCGATCTGCCAAGGTACATCGCAAATCGTTATTAAACGTATGAGCGATAAGATCGAAATTACTATCGTTACTGCAAGACCTGGTCTTGTTATCGGTAAAAAAGGGTCTGATATCGAGCAGCTCAGAACTGAGCTCTCCAAGCTTACAGGAAAAGAAGTTTGGATCGAAGTAGAAGAAATCAAGAGACCAGACCTTGATGCAAAAGTTGTTGCTGATGGTATCGCGAAGCAGCTCGAAAGACGTATTCCGTTTAGAAGAGCGATGAAGAAAGCGATGCAAGCTTCGATGGATGCGGGCGCTCTTGGAATTAAGATTCAAACTTCAGGCCGTCTCGGCGGTGCTGAGATTGCAAGAACTGAATGGTACAAAGAAGGTTCGACTCCGCTTCATACATTAAGAGCGGACATTGATTACGCGACCGGTAGAGCAGAAACTACCTACGGTTCGATCGGTGTTAAAGTTTGGATTTACAAAGGTGAAGTCGCCCAGAAGAAGGAGGCTGCATAACCTATGGCTCTGATGCCCAAAAGAACTAAGCATAGAAAAATGCAAAAAGGAAGCTTTGCTGGTATAAGCAAAGCCGGAAACTTCGTCAACTTTGGCGAATACGGAATCCAGGTTCTCGAAAGAGGCTGGATCACCAACCAACAAATTGAAGCATGCCGTGTGGCCATCAACCGATTCTTCCAAAGACGCGGTAAGGTGTGGATTCGTGTGTTCCCGGACAAACCGGTAACCAAGAAGCCTGCTGAGGTACGTATGGGTAAAGGTAAAGGCGCTGTAGATCACTGGGTAGCCGTTGTGCGTCCTGGGAAAATCCTTTTTGAAGTAGCTAACGTGCCGGAAGATGTAGCACAAAGCGCTTTAAGAAGAGCCGCCGCTAAACTAGGGGTGCCGACCCGTTTTGTGAAACGGCAGGAACAAGTTTAAGAGTAGAGTTATGACGAAAGCATCCGAATTTAGAGATCAGTCAGTTGATGAACTGAAAGCCCTGTTAAATGACAAGCGCAAGGAAAAATTCCAAGCGTTGAACACAAGACAGAAAGAAAAAAAAATGGATAAGCCGCACGTGTTAAGAGGATTGCGCAAAGATGTCGCGCGCATTTTGACCGTTCTGTCACAAAAGAGCGGCCTTAAAAAGGGTGAGGCGAAGTAATGGAAGATATTAAAACAAGCCGAAAAATTAAAAAAGGAACCGTTGTTTCTAACAAGATGGACAAGACAGTAATTGTCCGTTGCGAAAGAACAATGCGCCATCCACGCTATCATAAAGTGATTACTCGCTTTAAGAAGTACTATGCGCATTATGACAACGAAAAGCCGCTGAACATTGGGGATGAAGTGACCATCGTAGAGACAAGACCCCTCTCTAAACTGAAAAGATGGCGTGTTTTGGCCGCAAATTAAGGATAAGTTCAAATGCTCCAACAAGAATCAATACTTGAAGTGGCCGACAACACCGGCGCTAAAACTGTAAAAGTTGTGAAAGTTCTTGGCGGCACCCGCAGACGTTATGCTGGGGTTGGCGACAAGATTGTTTGCTCCGTACAGGAAGCGGCTCCAGAAGGCCAAGTAAAAAAGAAAGAAGTGCTTAAAGCGATTATCGTAAGAACATCGAAGCAAGTTAAGAGAAAAGACGGCTCTTACATAGGCTTTGATGATAACGCATGCGTTATTATCGATGATAAAGACAACCCACGCGGAACCAGAATCTTTGGCCCAGTCGCCAAAGAAGTAAAGGATGCGGGACATTTAAAAATTTGCTCGATGGCCGAAGAGGTCATCTAACGGATGAGGAATTGACCATGTCGATTAGAACAAATAAAATTCGTAAAGACGACACCGTCTTTATCATGAGTGGCAATAGTAGAGGTCAATCGGGTAAAGTCATTCGCATTATGGGCGATAGAGTCGTTGTTCAAGGCGCAAACATGAGAAAGCGTCACGTAAAGCCTACCCGTGATCAAAAGGGTGGAATCGTGTCGATGGAAAGATCGATCCACGTTTCTAACGTGAAGCTGTCGGTTGACGGGGCTCCTGTCAAACTGAAAACGAAAGTTAGTGGCTCAGGCCGCGAGCTCGTCTATGAAAAAGGCGGGAAGCTCGTAACATATAGAAAGCTGCGAAAGTAATAAATAGTAAGAGTTATCCAAATGTCCAGATTAAAGAAACGATATGATGATCAGGTAAAGAAAGAGCTTCATGAGAAGTTCAAATACCAAAACCCGATGAATATCCCGGCCTTGAAAAAGATCGTGATAAACATGGGGATCGCTGAAGCATCCAAGGATAAAAACCTTGTGCAAGCGTGCGTAAACGAACTCTCGATGATTTCAGGTCAAAAGCCGATCGTTACAAAGGCGAGAAAAGCGATCTCGAACTTTAAATTAAGAGAAGGTCAGCAGATCGGCGTGAAGGTAACTTTGCGCGGCAAGAGAATGTATGAATTCGCCGACCGTTTCTTTACGATTGTTTGCCCCCGTATTCACGACTTTAGAGGTTTTCCTGTTAAGTGTGACGGACAAGGCAACTATACGCTCGGGATTAATGACCAACAGGTATTCCCTGAGTTGAACCTTGATGAAGTGAAAAGAGTACAAGGTATGAATATTACCTTTGTAACGAGCTGCACAAACGATGAAGAGTGCGTCGAGTTGCTTAGACTCTTAGGCCTTCCATTTAAAAACTTACCGATCGCGGTAGCAGCATAGGAGATTGATTTATGGCAGTTAGCGATCAAATATCCGACTTCTTGACGAAAATACGCAACGCGTCCAAAGCTCAACATCGCTATGTGGACGTTGCTTGGAGTCGTATGAATGAGGCAATGGCAAACATTTTGAAGGAACAAGGCTTTATCGAAAGCGTCATATCGAAGAAAGATTCGGTAAGTCGCGGAACGATTCGCATGTTCTTGAAGTATACTCCGCAAAGACAGTCGGTGATCAAAGGTCTCAGACGTTTTTCGAAACCTGGTTTAAGACGCTATGTCGGATCTGAAGATATCCCGCATTTTTATGGCGGTATGGGTCTTTCGATCGTATCGACTTCGCAAGGGGTCCTTCCTGGATCAGAAGCGAAGAAGCGCAAGATCGGCGGCGAACTTTTGTGCATGGTCTGGTAATAGGTAGGAGATTTATTCAATGTCGCGAGTAGGAAACCAAATTATCCCCGTACCTAAAGGGGTAGAAGTTAAAAAGAATGGCCAGATCGTGTCTGTTAAGGGTCCAAAAGGGTCCCTTCAACTCACACTCTATCCTGGAATTGATATTGTTGTGCACGCTGATCACGTTGAAGTAAAAGCGGATCAGAATGTTGTCGATATCGGCAAATTCCATGGCTTGATGAGATCGCTTATCAACAACATGGTTGTTGGAGTAACGAAAGGCTTTGAAAAACGTCTTGAGATGATCGGCGTTGGTTATAGAGCCTCTATTCAAGGTAAGGAAGTTGATTTGCAAGTGGGTAATTCCCACCCGACGCGTCTTCCAATCCCTGAAGGTGTGACTGTGGCGGTAGAAGCTAATACGAAAATTTTAGTGACTGGATCCGATGCACAAAAAGTTGGCCAGTTTGCAGCTTCAATAAGAGCTATCAAACCACCTGAACCTTATCAAGGCAAAGGGATTCGTTATAAAGACGAATATGTACGTAAGAAAGCGGGTAAAGCGGCCGCTAAAAGTAAGTAAGGGTTAATGAAATGTTAAAGCAGACTTTAAGATTAAATAAACTGAGAGAAAAGAGGGCCTATCGCGTAAGAAAAAAACTTCGCGGTTCGATGCAAAAACCTCGTCTTTCTGTTCATAAGAGTAATAAACACATCGTTGCCCAGCTTATTGATGATGAGAAAGGCGTAACCATCGGTATGGTGGGTACGAACTCAAAGTTACTTAAAGGCACCGAATTTACGAAAAAGAATAAAATATCGGCTGAGCGTATCGGTAAAGAGATCGCGAAGATCGCCAAATCGCACAACATTGAAGAAGTGCAATTTGATCGCGGCCAATTTAAATACCACGGCATACTCGCATCGCTTGCTGATGCGGCACGTGCTGAAGGTCTCAAGTTTTAAGAAGGAATCGTAGTTTCATGGCGAAGCATAGTGATAATAACAAGAGAGAGAAAGCGAACAGTGATATCGCTGAAAAAGTTCTTTATGTAAACCGCTGCTCTAAAGTGGTTAAAGGGGGACGCAAGTTCAGTTTCTCAGCGCTTATTCTCGTTGGTAACGGTAAAGGCCAAGTTGGCTACGGTTTTGCGAAAGCGAACGAACTCACCGATGCGATCCGCAAAGGGGGTGAGCTTGCCCGTAAAAATATGAAATCCTTCCCAATGAAGGGTAGCACCATTCCTCATGAAGTTCTTGTAAGTTGGGATGGAGCGCAGCTCCTACTGAAGCCAGCTCCAGAAGGTTCGGGGGTAATCGCAGGTTCGCAAGTTCGTGCGGTTCTTGAAATGGCAGGTATTAAAGATGTAATGGCGAAGAGTATTCGCGGTTCAAATCCAATTAACCTCGTTAAAGCGACCTTCAAGGCATTGAATGAGCTCGATTCGATTCAGACGATTAAAGAGATGAGAGGCATAGCATGACTTCATTAAATCAATTAAAAGACACTCACCGCACTCGCAAGACTCGCCGTCGTGTTGGTCGTGGTATTGGTTCTGGCCTCGGAAAAACCTGCGGTCGTGGTGAAAAAGGTGCCGGTTCTAGATCAGGCTATAAAAGACGTTGGGGTTATGAAGGCGGTCAGATGAGACTGTTCATGAAACTTCCAATTCGCGGATTTTCGAATGCACGTTTCAGACGTCCATATGATGTTGTTAATTTGAAGCAAATCAACGATGCTTTCGAAGATGGCGAAACCGTATGTCTTGAAACTTTGGTGTTAAAAGGTCTATTATCTGGACCTACTTACGGTATTAAGTTGCTTGGTCAAGGGGAACTTACAAAGAAAGTTACCATTGAGCTCGACGATATATCTGAGACAGCTAAAAGTAAACTGGATGCTAAAAAGATTCAGTATACCATTGGCTCGATCATACAGGACGCGTAACATTATTTAATTGTGCTTGTGATCTTTTTTACCTCCTAAAAACGATATAGGAAAAAAGGCATGCTGGAAAGTCTACAAAAAGTATTTCAGATTCCTGAACTGAAGAAGAAGATCCTATTCACCTTATTAATGCTATGCATTTGCCGGATTGGGGGATTTATCCCCGTTCCGGGCATCAACGGTGAAATTGCTCTAAGCTATTTCAGACATATGTCTGGTGGCGGACAAAACTTATTCCAGCTGGTTGATATCTTCTCGGGGGGAGCGTTCTCCCAGATGACGATTATCGCTCTGGGTGTGATCCCTTATATCTCGGGTTCCATCATTATGCAGCTAGTAACTGCGGTGTGGCCTGAACTTCAAAGGGAAATGAGAGAGAACCCTGAACAGGGTCGCAGAAAAATTAATCGTTATACAAGATATTTAACGATTGCTCTTTCTGTTTTGCAATCAACTTTGTATGCCAAGTATGCCATTCAGATGAATATGGCAAGACCCGGCATCATTGCGCCTGAATTATTGGATATAACACTATTTGGTGTTCCATTCCTTTACTACATGATTTTTATCACGACGATGACAACAGGTACAATGTTCCTGATGTGGGTCGGTGAGCAAATCACTGAGAGAGGAATTGGTAATGGGATGAGCTTGATCATCACCATAGGTATCGTATCCTCTCTGCCAGCCGCAATTGGAATGATTATCCAGCAGCTTAATTTGGATTCACAAGCTGCAGGGCAAATGAACTTTGCCTCTGTAATGGTCATATTAGGTGTTTTTGTTGCCGTAACGATGGCGACCATATTGATCATACAAGGCAATAGAAGGATTCCGTTGCAGTACGCAAGACGTATGGTTGGCAATAGAGAAGCGCAAGGGGGCACATCCTACATCCCGCTTAAGATTAACTATGCAGGGGTGATACCGGTAATTTTTGCCTCATCGCTCCTCATGTTCCCGGCGACGCTTGCACAATTTATTGGCCGCGGGAACTTTTTAGGTGATGTAGCTGCTTGGCTATCACCCGGGACCGTGTTTTACATGATCCTTTATGTAGCTTTAATTATTTTCTTTACCTACTTCTGGACGGCAACCCAGTTTAAACCTGAGCAAATTGCCTCCGATATGAAGAAAAACGGAGCCTTTATTCCAGGAATTAGGCAAGGAAAGCCGACTCAAGATTATCTTGAGCAGGCAATGAACCGAATTACCCTACTTGGGGCGGTCTGTTTGGCTCTTATTGCCATTCTACCAACCCTTATAGGAAGATTTTTAGCTATCCCTCAGACGATTAGCTACTTCTTTGGCGGAACCGCCCTCCTAATTTTGGTGGGGGTTGTTTTAGATACCATGAAGCAGGTTGAATCGCACCTCCTTATGAAGCGTTATGATGGCTTCATGAAAAAGGTGAAGATGAGAGGAAGGTAATTGCTGTTTAAACTTACAGTATGTTAAAGTATTTAGTACTTCTCAATATCGCAGGAGATTTTAATGCCTAGAGTTATCGGTATCGATATACCGGAAAATAAACGTTTAGAAGTGTCCTTGAGATACATTTTCGGTATCGGACCTACCCTTGCCGCAGTAATCTGCGACAAGTTGAAACTTGATCGTAATATGCGCGCTCATAAGCTTACGCAAGACGACATTGCCCGTTTGAACGCCATGCTTCAATCAGAATACATGGTTGAAGGGGATTTAAGACGCCAGATTCAAAACAATATCAAGCGTTTAATCGGGATCCACTCATATAGAGGCTCCCGTCACCGTTTAGGTTTGCCTGTTAGAGGCCAACGAACACGCACCAATTCGAGAACTAGAAAAGGTAAGCGTAAAACGGTAGCGAATAAGAAAGCGTAGAAATTTTAAGGAGATTTGACTTTGTCCAAGCAACCTGTTCCAGCTAACAAAAAAGCTGTTAAAACGAAAAAGAAAATTCACCAGAACGTACCTGTTGGTGTCGCAAATGTTAAAGCAACCTTTAACAATACGATTGTAACGATCTGCGATCCTCAAGGCCGTGTGATTTCCTGGGCAAGCGCCGGTAAGGTAAATTTCAGCGGTTCACGTAAATCGTCCGCTTTTGCCGCGACTGTTGCTGCTCAAGATGCTGGAAAGAGCGCGACTGCAGTTGGCGTTAGAGAAGTAGAAGTTAATTTGAAAGGTCCTGGGGCAGGACGTGAGTCTGCTGTTAGAGGCTTACAAAGCGCTGGGCTGCAAATTACAGCCATTCGCGATGTAACCCCAGTAAGACATAACGGATGCAGAGCCAGAAAGAAGCGCCGCGTCTAAAAGTAATAAACGGAAACAATAAGCCCAAGTTCGAGGAGCCAAGTTCATGACAGTAAGATATGGCAAGTTTGAGTTGCCACAAAAAATCGTACTTGATAACGAAACCGCGTCGGATACCTACGGCCGTTTTGTGGCAGAGCCATTTGAGAAAGGGTTCGGTCATACGGTTGGTAATTCGCTGCGACGCATGTTGCTCTCCTCGATGGAAGCGCCTGCTATCATTTCGGTCCGTTTAGAAGGAGTTCCCCATGAGTTTATGGCGGTAGACGGAATCGTGGAAGATATGACCAATATCGTCCTCAATTTGAAAGGTGCTCTGTTGAGAAAGCTGCCTATGCAGGATGATCCTTATTCACGTGACACCCGCATTTTATCGGCAACCCTGGACATTACTCAGGATATGATTGATAACAGCAAAGGTCAGTACGATGTTACACTCGGAACCGTTTTAAAAGACGGCAATTATGAGGTTGTAAATCCGAATCTCCATTTGTTTTATGTTACAAAGCCGATGAAAAGACAGATCGACTTAAGAATCGCATTCGGTAGAGGATATGTTCCTTCCGAAAGACATGTTGTTCGCGATAAAACTTCTGACGAAATCCTTGTTGACTCAACATTTTCGCCGGTACGTCTTGTTAACTACATGGTTGAGAACACCCGCGTCGGACAAGATACGGACTTTGATAAGTTGATCATTGAAGTGACGACTGATGGAAGATTGACTCCTGTAGAAGCAATTGGTTTTGCGACACAGATCGGTCAAAAGCATTTTGAAGTGTTCAGTAAAATTAAATCAATTCCTCTTAGCTTTGAAGAATCTTCGGGCGATGCGGATGCTGACGCTGATGAATTGATGGATAAGCTTGCGTTAAGGATTGATGAAATCGAGCTTTCAGTTAGATCGACTAACTGCTTAAGCGGCGCAAACATTGATACGATTGCTGAACTCGTTTCAATTCCAGAAAGAAAAATGCTTGAGTTTAGAAACTTCGGTAAGAAGTCGCTTAATGAAATCAAAGCGAAGCTGCAAGAAATGGGCTTATCGCTTGGTATGGATCTTTCTCGTTTTGGTATCACCTCTGAAAACGTAAAAGAGAAGATCGCTAAATATCAAGAGACCCACAAGGGCAGAAAAGAGAAAGAAGGCAAAAAAGATCAAAAATCGGAAGACGAAGGCGACATCATCGATGATGAAGAAGATGATGAGGACTTCGAATAGGTTAAAAAATGAGACATCTTAATAACACGATTAAATTAAACAGAACGTCAAGTCACAGAAAAGCGATGTTCGCGAATATGCTAAAAGCATTGATCGAACATGGCCGTATTGAGACAACGGTAACTAAGGCGAAGTTCTTAAAGCGTTATGCCGATAAAATGGTAACGCTTGCTAAGACGAACACACTAGCTTCACGTCGTAAAGCGATTGCTGAGCTCCAAGTTCGTTTTAATAAACTTACTCCTAAAGAAGCTAGAAAAGCAAAAGAAGGCGATAAAAGCTCTTATAATGCTGATAGAACTGTCGTTGAAAAGCTTTTCAATGAAATCGGCCCACGCTTTAATTCGCGTCATGGCGGCTATACACGCGTTCTCCGTCTTGCAAGAAGACAAGGTGATAATGCGGAAATGGCAATCATTGAATATCTCTCTGCTTAATTAGACACTCATATACCCGATCAATTTCTGATCGGGTATATTTTCTTTACAAATTTCCTTAACAGTCACTATGATTCCGCCCTTAAGAATGAATCACTTCTTTAGGAGCAATTTATGACAATTAAAGTCGCAATTAATGGTTTTGGCCGTATAGGAAGATTGGTATTTCGAATTTTACAAAAATTACCAAATGTCGATGTTGTCGCTGTAAATGACATTGTACCTCCTGATAATTTGGCTTATTTGCTCAAGTATGATTCAACGCATGGACGATTTAAGGGCAATGTTGAGGCCAAAGACGACGGCATTGTGGTTGATGGGAAAAAAACGCTTACCTTTTCAGAAAGAGATCCCGCTAAACTTCCTTGGAAGCAGCTTGGAGTAGATTACGTGATTGAATCTACCGGATTATTTACTTCAAAGGAGGAGGCCGAAAAACACATTCAGGCTGGCGCCAAGAGGGTAGTTATTTCTGCTCCTGCAAAAGGGGATATTCCCACTTTTGTTATGGGCGTGAATGAGCAAGACTACGATCCAAAAAAAGATATCATAGTTTCGAATGCTTCATGCACGACAAACTGCCTTGCGCCCGTTACGAAAGTTCTGCTTGATAATTTTGGCATTGACCAAGGACTTATGACGACTATCCATTCTGTTACGGCAACGCAGCCGACAGTCGATGGCCCGTCTAAAAAAGACTGGCGCGGCGGACGCGGCGCATTTCAAAATATTATCCCATCATCCACAGGAGCTGCCAAGGCTGTCGCCTTAACTTTACCCGCTATTAAAGGAAAGTTAACAGGTATGGCATTTAGAGTTCCGACCGTTGATGTGTCGGCAGTTGATTTAACTGTTTTACTCTCAAAATCAACAACTTACGAAGCCATTTGTGAGGCTATGAGGAAGGCAAGCGAAGGAAGAATGAAGGGGATTTTGGGGGTTACAAATGAAGAAGTCGTATCAAGCGACTTTATCGGAAGCCCTCTTTCAGCTATATTTGATGAGAAGGCCGGAATAGCCCTAAACGATCGGTTTTTTAAACTAATTGCTTGGTACGATAACGAAATGGGCTATGCGTCTCGTGTTTGCGATCTAATCCTTTACATCGCGGCAAAGGACATGGCATAATTTAAACTCATTTTAACAGGAATTGATTTAAGTGGATTTTACTCGCGAACCTATTATTGAAACGGTCATTACTCCTAAAGAAGGTTATAAAATAGTTGTCAGAAGTTCGAAGAACCCAGGCTCTGAAGAATATTTTGTAGATGCTGTTGAAGTAGTCACCTTTGGTAGTTGCTCGTTTTTCCGCTCTCTTGAGCGTCCTAAAGCTTTTCTCGTGCCGGTTTCCGATTACGAGATATTAGAAGTGCGCGAAGCGCGTATTGTTCTTAAAAATGTTGGGCTTGAACGCTCAATTAAAATTAGCGGCGGGAAAGAAAGGGAGAATAAACCGAAAGAGGTTAAAGAGGAAAGAGCTCCTCAAGAGACTCAGCCTCTAACCCCAGCTGAGCAGAAGCAGCCTGATTCTAGAGATGGCCGAAGAAGGGACCGTAGACGTCAGGGAAGAAGAAGACGTGAAGATGATGTCGCTCTACCAAAAGAAGGGGCAAGCCCGCATGATGAGCAAAAAATTGAATTAACTCCTCCTTCCCAGGATAGCACCGGGCTCACAGCTGAATCGCAGCCAATTGCCCAGTCGATTTTAAGTTCTCTTTTAACGCCTCCTCCGACTTTGATTTCTGAAACTTTGAAATCCTATAAGGAAAATGCGCTTTTTAAAGAGGCGTTTTATACTAAGGAAGAGTTAGAGCAGGGTAAAGGTAAAGATATTGTTGAAGAAATTGTCGAGCCTCAAGCTCCTGTAGACTCTATATCGGAATTTGAAGAATTTCAACGTTCGGTAGAAAGAGATGAAGAAATTTATAATGAAAGAGTAAAGGGCGTTCAATCTGAACCCTCTGATACTGAAAAGTTATAACTAACTTTACAAAGCGAACTTGTTTCTTACAGGTTCGCTTTTCAATTGCCATAGAAAAACAGGCTATGGCATTCTTTGCTCATTAAAAAATATAAAGGTTAGTCCATGGTATTTAATGCATATGCGATCATCCTTGGCTGCGGGCTTTTCGCCCTTCTATATGGCCTATTGATGATTCAATCGATTTTAAAACTCCCTACGGGCAACGCTAGAATGCAAGAAATTGCGCAAGCTATCCAAGAGGGTGCATCGGCTTATTTAAAGCGTCAATATACAATGATTGCCATTGTCGGTGTTGTCATTCTTGCTCTTCTTACATGGCTTCTTGGCGCCTATGTTGGCATAGGATTCTTAATCGGCGCTGTATTGTCGGGTGTTGCGGGCTTTGTGGGTATGAATATTTCTGTCCGCGCGAACGTACGTACTTCGGAAGCGGCAAAAAATGGATTACAAGCTGCGCTTGACGTTGCCTTTAAATCTGGAGCGATTACCGGACTACTCGTAGTAGGGCTCGGCATCTTGGGCATTTCCGGTTACTATATTTATTTAAGAGAAATCAATTTGCCGGTTCGCGAGCAGCTTGAAGCACTAGTTGCGTTGGGCTTTGGCGCCTCATTAATTTCAATATTCGCTCGTCTCGGCGGCGTTATTTTTACGAAGGGTGCATACGTAGGCGCTGATCTCGTCGGTAAAATCGAAGCGGGTATTCCTGAAGACGATCCAAGAAACCCGGCTGTTATTGCGGACAACGTAGGCGATAACGTTGGTGACTGCGCCGGTATGGCGGCAGACCTTTTTGAAACGTATGTGGTAACCATTGTAGGTTCGATGCTCTTAGCGGGAATCTATTTCGTTGGCAATATGTTCGACCAAATGATGTTGTATCCACTATTGATCGGCGCTTGCTGCATTTTTGCATCCGTTGTCGGTACATTTTTTGTGAAGCTAGGAAAAAGCAACAACATCATGGGGGCTCTTTATAAGGGCTTTATCGTAACGGCGCTCATTTCCGCGATTTTGATTTACTTCCTTACACGTATTTGGATTGGCCTTGAAACAACATTTACTATCAATTCAGTTACGTTCACAGGCTTGAATATTTTCTACTGCGCGCTGACAGGGCTTGCATTGACAGGGCTTATCATGTGGATTACCGAATACTACACAATGACCCGTTACAGACCTGTAAAAAGTATTGCCGATGCGTCTGTAACCGGACATGGTACAAATATTATTCAAGGTCTTGCCGTATCGCTTGAAGCGACAGCTCTTCCTGTAGTTTCCATTTGCGCCGCGATCTTGGTTTCTTACTTAAACGCGAATCTTTATGGGGTTGCAATAGCTGCAACAACGATGCTTGCGCTTGCTGGTATGGTTGTCGCGCTTGATGCGTACGGTCCTGTAACGGATAACGCGGGCGGTATTGCCGAGATGTCAAACCTTCCATCCGATGTTCGTAAGACAACAGACGCGCTCGATGCGGTAGGAAATACAACAAAAGCTGTGACTAAAGGCTATGCGATCGGATCTGCAGGTCTTGCGGCGATTGTGCTATTTACAGCCTTCTTGGAAGATATTAAACATTATTTCCCGAATCTTACTGTCAACTTCTCTCTAGACGATGCTTTTGTGGTGGTCGGCCTCTTCTTGGGCGGTCTTCTTCCTTATTTGTTCGGCTCGCTATCGATGATGGCGGTAGGCCGTGCGGCAGGAGCCGTTGTCGTTGAAGTTAGACGTCAATTCAAAGAGATTCCGGGCATCATGCAAAATACTGCGAAGCCAGATTACGGCAGAGCGGTGGACATGCTGACTAAAGCCGCTATTAAAGAGATGGTTATCCCATCGCTTCTTCCGGTGGTTGTGCCGATCGCGATGTACTTCCTGATTTACTATACCGTAGGTCATGTGCAAGCGCTTGTCGTTCTTGGTTCAATGCTATTAGGCGTTGTCGTAACAGGACTCTTCGTGGGTCTCTCTATGACTTCCGGCGGCGGAGCATGGGACAATGCTAAGAAGCTGATTGAAGAAGGACATCATGGTGGAAAAGGTTCGGATGCTCACAAAGCGTCTATTACCGGCGATACCGTAGGTGACCCTTATAAAGATACTGCTGGCCCTGCAATTAACCCGATGATTAAAATCGCGAACATTGTAGCGCTGCTTCTCTTAGCCATCCTCGCAAAGTATTTTGCTTAATAAAAAAAGGGAGCCCTCGATCAGGGGGTTCCCTAATTTTTAGAGAAGAATTTAACGACTTCATCGATATCCGGTCTTTTATCTGGATCGCTATCTAGCATTCTCAGAATAAATTCTTTTTTTTGAGGGGGCGCGATATTTTCAATTCCAGCCCACGTGCCTCTTTCGACTCCTTCATTACGAGCTGCATAGAATTTAGCGGGATCTTTTCTTTCTTCAGGGCTAAGATTAGGAGCCATCATCGCTCTTAGTTGGTGTACATTATCCTGTCCGGAATAGACTTGAAACAGTGCAACGCCAAGTTGGTAAATATCAGCTTTTTTATCCCACTCAGTTACCGCCTTTAATCCAGGTGGTCTTATTGGTGCAAAAGTAGTTGTGTCGTGAGCGCCTTCATCTTCAAAAAAGGCTTTGCCCATATCTGCAATTTTAACGTTGCCCTGGGTATCAATTAAAAAATTATCTGTTTTAATATCCCTATGAATGATTCCATTTTGATGAAGCTCCTGAAGACCTTTACACATATCTTCTGCAACCTGATCTTTCATGCCTTCATTAAGCATCGCTATTTTAGAATTTAAAGCTCCTCCCGCCATTAACTTTGAACTGAAAGCCACTTCTCCATTATATGCTATAGGCTTAGCTATTGAAACGTGGGGGAGATGATCAACTCCATCTTTCTTGCCTTCTTTATAGATTTCTCTAAGACGGTTATTAACTTTAATTTCCGCCTGAACATCGATATCTTTTTTTTGAGTTGCGGTAGTCGAGTCCATAACCAGTAAAACGCGGGTAGACACTTTTTTAATTTCATTACCAAATGAATCTAGCGCAATCTTAACTTTATCTACTTTTAAAGCGGCTTTGTAATTACCCTCTCCAAGTATTTCAAGCGGGACATACGTGCGAACTTGTCCATCCGATTTGTGAAAATCTATAGCCTCTCTTTGTTCGAATATTTTGTTATAAACTTTGCTAACATAAAGCGAGGCTTTTTGAGCCGTTTGATTTATGGGAGAATTATGCGAGGGTTGAGAGGCTCCCAAATTAACAGGATATGTGTATTTCTCTACTTCAGGATTACTATATTTCTCGATATTTATATCTCTTAGGTGGGAAGGATGGGTATATTTTTCCAGCGTCTCCGGCTTGCTATATTGTTCTATTGCAACTTCATTTCTATTAAATTTCCTATAATCGTTAGGAAGTTCTGGACGGCTATACTTTTCTTGGGGCTCGAGAGGTACAAATTCCGAATATTGATTTTTTTCGTAAACAGGATTGCTTTTAAAACTTCGCTGTAGACCAATCGGTTCAAGCAACTTCGTGCCTAATACCTCATTCCCTTTGTCGTTAACTTTTTCTTCGACGATGGATTTAGCTGAAAACTTAAGATCAGAGTTTCTGCTTAAAAGTTCTTTAAGATCCCCGATTTTCTCTTTAAAAAGACTAGAGATCGTTACAAACTTTTGTTTTATAGAGCTAAGATTAGAAAAAACCCGCCCTAAGAAGGTGGCCTGAGAAATTTCTTGGGAACTGGCCTGCGCCTGTCGCACTTGTGGGGCGTTAATCCTAATATCACCCATAAGTTAATTTTAACCTTTGGGAGCACTCTTAGAGTAATTAATATACTGTTAAGTTTATGTGAGCATTCTATGAGAGGAAAAACCGTGTCTTCGCCTCCAGCTATGAAAAAATATTTCGGAATTTTACTGAGCTTTTTCCTCGCATTCATTATTGACCGGAAACCCGCAATTTATTAAGCTTTTGCCTTCCATGCTCGGATGGTGGAATGGTAGACACTGGGGACTTAAAATCCCCTGGGAGCAATCCCGTGAAGGTTCGACTCCTTTTCCGAGCATTCTTTTTTCCAAACATTGCATCTTTTCTTTCGCGCCTGACAGTGCTAAAAGCGAAATTTTAAAAAATATAATGAAACGATATCTTTACTGGCAGTTTTTCTGAAATTTAAAAGTTTAATAGTTTTTTGATATCGATTTTAAGACATTCGAGCACTTCGTTGGAGCTTGCAAGCAGGTTAATTCGTGTATTTTCTGCATAAGGGGGCGATATGTTGTAGGTCATCTGGAGTTCGATTAGTTTGGCTATGTTGTTTTTTAATTCGTCAAATTTGTAATCGGTGAGGGAGTTCAATTTAATACACCATCGGTAAAGCTTTTGATGGCTTACCGGCAAGGTAGTTTGGTCAAATTCCTGGATGAAATAACTGAGAGTAGGGGCCGGGTCCGATACGCTTCTATTTTGCAAAGTTTGGCTCAGGTCTTTGAGCATATTCTCTATAATGGCTACCATCCTCCTTTGTTCTAATGTGTATTGAGAATGAATTGCATTCTTGATTCTGTCATTAAGCATCGCCATTTTTGGGTTTTGATAACGTGCGTAGATATACGCTGGTACATAAAGTTTTACTCTATCATTAAGTGGTTGAAGCGTTAAACTTCGAGTGCAAATTTTGAGCCATTTGAGTACTTCTTTAGATCTTGCAAGTAGGTTAGCTCGTGTATTTTCTGCATAAGGGGGCGATGCGTAATAGCTCATCTGGAGTTCGATTAGTTTGGTTATGCCTCTTTTTAAATTGTCAAATTTGTAATCGATGAGGGAGTTCGATTTAATACGCCATTCGCGCAGGGTTTCATTGCTTACTGGCAAGGTAGTATGCTCAAATGCTAGTATGAAATAATGGAGAGTATGGATAAAGTCCGGTATTTTTCTATTGCGAAGCGTTTGCTTCAAGTCTTTGAGCATTTTCTCTTTAAAGGCTAAGGTCTCCTTTTGTTCTTCAGTGTATAGAGAAAAAATTTCATTCTTGATTCTATCATATTTAAGCGGCGCTATATCTGGGTTTGACAAAGGTGCGGGGGTAATAGGTAATTCATAAACTACTACTCTATCAGGATTAAGTGGTGCATGCGTTATTCTTTGAGCGAAGTTTTGTTGAAAAAGGTCGGTGATAAAGTGGGCTGCCTCTTCCTTGAAGTAGCTAAAGAATCTTTTAATCGATGAGCTGGGGTCAATCATGATATTTTTATACCCGAAAGGAAGATTATAAAATAATAATTAACACATTCTAAATGAGTTCCAAGTCAAAATCTTGGGGTGGGTGGCCTTGTTAGAGTTGGGTAAATAAATTCTGATTTAAATGTGTAGGTTAATGCAGATATTTCATCTGCATGGCGTTAATCTGAGTAATTTTTGTCGTATGATTTTATTGGTTCTACTCCTTTATCAATAACACCTCTCAATGCCTCGGTTTTAGAAAATAAATAGGAAATAGCCAAATTTTTTGATTGAAATTCATGCACCCTTTTATTCCCAATTTTCTTGGGAAACCTCTAAGGTAGTTTTTGTTTTACCCCAATTTTTCCCCATCTAGACAAAAAAAATGGCATACTGTGACAATTAATCATCTCGTGAAGGTTCGACTCCTTTTCCGAGCACAATTTCTTTTCCCTTGTCAAAGTGATCTTGTTCAGCTAGAAAGTATCGCTTAGGCCAGGATTTATTAATGAGAAAATATTCTCCCTTTGTTTTTCTAGTCTTGTCCCTCTTTATTTTCGTGGTTATATGGTGCATAGCAAGTTTTGATGATTGGAGAACATATGACTCTCCTTCTTTTGGTATTGGATCGGCTGTTGGTGTAGCAGGTTATTTCCTTTTTTCGATATCCCTTCTACTGGCATCTCGATGGCAAAAGTTGGAGGATTGGATTGGCGGATTAGATCAGGTTTATCACCTTCATCGTCATATTGGGATTCTGGGTTTTATTTTGGTTTTGATTCATCCCTGGATATATGCTATGAGGTGGATCCCACAGCATTTTGATAGGTTTCTATTATTCACTCTTCCTATTCATATAAGACTTTCGGTCAATCTAGGCGCTATAGCCTACTGGATGATGATAATAATTCTTGCGGTGACACTTTTAAAGCTTCTTCCTTATGATAAGTGGAAGCTTCTGCATAAATTCATGAGCGCTGTTTTTGTTTTGGCTTCCCTCCACATCCTGCTTGCAGATAAAAGAGTCGGGTCCGAGCTCGCTCAATCACTTCTCTATATTCCTATGGCTATTGGTCTGTGGGGAATTTTATATAAGCAGATCCTTTTCTCAATTTTTGTAAAACGCTTTTTGCTGGAAGTTGTTAACGTAAAATATATTAATGATAATGTTATTGAATTAACGTTGAAATCTACAAATGGTCCGATAAAGTATAAGCCCGGACAATATGGATTTATTAGTTTTGATGGACCTTTACTTACAAAGGAATCTCATCCTTTTACCTTGATAGAGACGCTTGATTCAAATACAAACAGCGTTCTTATCAAAGCGCGTGGGGATTTCACTAAAAATCTATTTGAACATATTAAATCAGGTTACCTTGCCAGTTTTGAAGGTCCTTACGGAAGATTTGATTACTCTTTAGCCGGCGATTCACAAATTTGGATTGCCGGAGGGATTGGAATTGTACCCTTTATTGCTTGGATAAGAGCTATAAAGCAAAGTGAGGTTAAACCTAAAATTGATTTATATTATTGTGTCCATAGAAGAATTGATGCTGTGTTTTATGATGAATTTCAGCAATTTAGCGAGAATAATCCCAACTTCAGGTGCTTTTTTCATTGCTCCGAAGAAAGCAATCGAATTGACATGAATAAAATATTGGATTCGAGCGGCGATGTTGTCGGAAAAAAGATTTTGATATGCGGCCCTATGAAATTAACTCGGGATATAAAAAAGCAGCTTCAAAAGATCGGGGTAAAAAGAGAAGATGTTTACTACGAAGATTTTGAGTTTTTTTAACAGATAAAAATAGAAATATAAAGGCAGTATGTTATGACAAAAAATTATAAAGAAGTAACGACGAATATTCTCTCGTCATTATCAAAAATGCGTAAAGAAATTCCGGACGTTATGAATGGATTTAATTCTTTAGCGCAAGCGGCAACCAAAGATGGGGCTCTGGATAAGAAGACAAAAGAATTAATAGCATTAGCGCTAGGTATCGCGGCACATTGCGATGGCTGCATTGGATTTCATACTCAAGCTTTGGTGAAGTTAGGAGTAACCCGAGAGGAATTTCTGGAAACGCTAGGTATGGCGGTTTATATGGGAGGGGGACCTTCATTAATGTATGCAGCAGAAGCCCTACAGGCATTTGAGGAATTTAGCGCTTAATTACAGTACTTTTGATCCATTCAAAATAGTTTGTCTCTATTTTTAACGTTATGAATAATTTAACTCATATGAGAATTTAGCTCTGGTTGAATATTCTGAACTGATTTAATTTGTTTGTTTTATTTCGGAGAAACTATTTTGAAGAAGATTCTACTCTTTTTGAGCTTGTTTGGGTTTTTAAGTGCAACACCAAGTTCAGTCTTTTGGACGGTATGTACAACAGACGTTTATAACACAGGTATCGGTCATATTGATGTCGACAATTATTTCACAGTATTCAATAAGCGCGGATGTGGTTCTGCTTTTCTTCCTGACGTAGGACTTGAGGCGGGAATTTTTAGTCTTAAAGATTGGAAAGCTGAGGCTGGCGTCGACTACATAGGGGGAGCAAACGATCCTCTTTTTTTTAATTTTGGAATGGGAATCGCCGAAGGAAAATTATTCGAAGAGTCGCCATCATTCAAAGTGGGAATATTCAACATAGGTACTCATCACAAAAATTTTAGACGCAGAAATTACTACTATGAAAAATTTGGCCGCACGGATCAGAACATTGTCGATGTGATTTTGGGTAAAGATTTGCCTGAGTGGATGGGCGGAGGAAGATTTTTTGTTGCCGGCTTTTCCGGAAGCCGGGCAATGGGGAAAAATCGTCAAGGATTCATGGTAGCTTTCACCCAAGCCTTTTGTCCCGAAACGTATTGCGATGGAACCGAATACAACAGATGGGTTTTTTGTGCGGACTATGCCTCAGGAAAGAACACGATAGGCGGGGGCGGTTTCGGAGTTTACTACTATTTTACCCCTTATATAAGCATTTTAAATGGACCCGTTTGGTTCAATGTCCGCCAGCATTGGAAATGGACGGTGCAAATCGATATTTCCTTTAAAATGTTTTAATTGCAGCGTAAACTAGCTGCGTGGTATACTTTACGTGCCAAACCGCAAGAAGGTGGAGTCAGCAATGACTCTAGTTACCTTCTTACTTAAAGGGGCTAGGCCTTAAAAACTTGAGCCCCTTTATTTTTCTCTTCTATATTTCTTCTTATAAAATTGAATTTAACAGTTAATATCTGCTATTATTTGTTTAAATTTAAAAAGGAGTGAAGCTATGTGCTTACACAGTTGTATAAGTAGGCTTTGTTGTAATTTGTCCAGAAAATCAATCCAAGCCGTTTCCTCTTTGAAACGCAAGTTCGTTTGTTCTAAACGAAAGTAATCTTTCCCCCCTATTTTTTAGTTTTTAGTTATTTTTTAAAATTTTTTATTAGCGTGGTTATATGGATGTTTTTTCCATGCTCCAAAACGTCGAAACGTTTTTTTGGGGCTATATTGGCTTTGTCTTGATTATTTTTTTAGGCGCATTTTTGACCCTAAAAACAAGAGGTTATCAAATTGCTTCGCTCCTTTTTATATGTAAAAAGGTTGGGGATGATATGAAAAGCCGTCCTGATGAAAGGGGCTTTCATCCTTTAAGAGTTTTTTTTACGTCGGTTGGCGGAATGCTGGGTGTCGGAAACATCATAGGCATAGTTACGGCAGTTCAATTAGGCGGACCTGGAGCTATATTCTGGGTGTGGGTCGCAGGCTTTGCCGGTTCTCTGATTAAGTATTCCGAAATTTATTTAGGGATTAAATACCGCGTGAAAAATGATTCGGGGGGATTTGATGGCGGTCCCATGTACTTTCTTCAAAAGGCATTTAAGACTCCCTGGATTGCGTCTATTGCGGCAGTGCTTCTTTGCATTTACGGAGCTGAAATTTATCAGTTTAATGTGGTCGTGGATACGTTGAGTGCGGCGACGCAGTTTAATCGATTAGCCATAGCTGTTCTCTTGCTCTCGTTGATTATGTATACGGTGCTAGGAGGCATTAGAAGAGTTTCGCACGTATGCAGCGTGATCATGCCTGTATTCCTTGCCGGCTATGTATTGATGGGCCTATGGGTAATAATGCATCATCTAGAGCAAATACCATCCTTATTGAGGCTAATTATTGACTCTGCCTTCAATGGTCATGCGGCCGTAGGGGGATTTGTAGGAAGTACCGCCCTATATGCGATTCAGAACGGTATGGCCTCGGCAAGTTACGCCGCTGACATCGGGATTGGATATGACTCGATAATTCAATCAGAGTCGAACACTGTTCGGCCTGAGAGTCAGGCAAGACTCGCTCTTCTCGGGGTAATAATGGATAATATTATTTGTACAATCAGCATCATGATTGTGCTTGCAACAGGTCTTTGGCAAGCAGGAGGTCATGAGATACCTCTCGTTCAGATGGCGCTACATCAGTATTTCCCCTTTATGAATTGGATTATGCCCATATTTATTTTTCTTTTGGGCTATACAACCTTGATTGCTTATTTACTTGTCGGATGTAAGTGCGCAGGTTTTCTATCTCCAAAGAGGGGAGCAAAACTCTATTTAAGCTATGCAGTATTCGCGTTTGGATTTTTCCATTTCTATGATCAGAATGCAGCCCTAACCGTAATGCGCATCGCGGGGGCATGCCTATTGATTATCAATTTAACGGGAATCTTTATCTTAAGACGGGAAATTTTCTTTGAAAGGGAAGTTGAGGAGGCATATGGAACCGCAAATTAAAGAGATTTCGTTTGAAAATGTAGTTATGAAATATAGTCTTAAGCCACTTGGAGACCATGTAGCTATAGATCTCTATCCTCTGAATGGAACTTCAGTAAAGAAATTTCAGCTGAAACATTTTTTGAGACCGAAGCACCGCGAGGAAATTGCAAGGCATCTTGAACATGTCACAGCTCATATAGATCCTCATCATCAACACTTGCGGATAATTGTGATCGATTTTAAGGACCTAGAATTAGATTACAAAGATCGGGCAACTATCAGGAAAACCGAGATCGCCTTTCTTGAAAAGATTCAATTCCCTGAAATCGATTACTACCTTTTGGAAGGTTCATTGAAAGCCGATCTTCTTTTGAAATCGGTTGAAGTTCAAAGGCTTTATTTAGCTGAAGCTGGAGGTCAAAAACTTTGCCAGCTTTGTGAAGTTATAATGAATCTATTTAAGCGAGGGCTTGATGTAACAATACAGGGTGAAATTTATAAACCTGCCGATTACGTTCATGGTGCTTTTAAAGCGGGAGGAAGACTTGTAACCCTTTATTCAGAACATTATAGCACGACTTATTCGGCAAATAGCCTCTATTACGAATGTATGAAAAATAACTTTAATTTAAGGATTGAGAACCATGGCAAATTCAGCGTCATTTCAATCGATTAAAGGGGAGGGATGCAGCAATACTTTTTTAGTATATGACTGTCTTGATCATCAGAATTACGATCATGTTCTGCAAGAAGCGCATGCCGCTCTTTTAAAATCAAAAAGAGATGATGCTCTGATTCTTACTAAAATCAGGGAATGCCGTGAGGAACTTGTGATGAAAATGCTCGTGCTTGAACCGGATGGGAGTATAGCGGAGTTTTGCGGCAACGGCGCACGCGTTATTGCAAGATATCTGAAACACCGTTTTGGAGATAATAAGAGGAATTACTTTTTAAAAACCTCCAAAAGAATGTGCAAACTTTGGTGGGAAGAGGATGATTATTTTGTGGATATGGGGAAAACATCCATTAAAGGATTCAAAAGCCATTTTTTAAATGCTCATCTTGAGGGATTGAAATTAGGGCTAGGCCTTAAATTCTATCAATTTTATTTAACAGAAACGATGGAGCCACATCTTGTAACATTTGATTCCATCTCGGAGAAGGAACTTCATGATTTGGGTGAATATGTTAATGGATCTCAGAGAGATTTTTTTCCTCTTGGGATTAACCTCAATCAAGCGGTTGTTTCCGGAAATGGCTTACAGGTTATCACTTATGAAAGAGGAGTGAATAGAATCACTGCCGCCTGCGGGACCGGAGCAACTAGCTCTGCGTGGCTTGCGAGAGCTACAAGAAGAATCAATGGCGATTCAATAAATGTGGAAATGAAAGGAGGCTCTGTAAAAATACTGATCGATAAAGGAAGATCAATACTAGCGGGGCCTGCCCAGATTGAGCTTTAAGAAACAGGGGACCAAAGTTTAACTTGTCCCCGGTTTTTCAGATCCGTAAAGATATCTAAGGCATAGAGGTGCTAAAAAGGTGGTGATTGCAATCACTAAAATAAGAGATGTATAAATATCTTCCTTAATAATCGCAGTCGTCAACCCAATATTTGCAAATATAAGACCCACCTCTCCTCGAGGGACCATGGCCGTTCCGATAATCATTTTGGTTTTAATGGGTTCTTTCCAAAGAAAATAACCAGCAATCGCTT
The DNA here is from genome assembly GCA_964483465.1 of uncultured bacterium. Classification (GTDB taxonomy): domain Bacteria; phylum Chlamydiota; class Chlamydiia; order Chlamydiales; family Parachlamydiaceae; genus CAZABG01. Next base: position 2,899 of record CAZABG010000015.1, on the reverse strand, counting down.
TACCAATAATGGCACCGGCAAGCAAAAGGCCTGACACGCTCCAAATGAAGCTGGATCCCCAGTCAATACTTTTTAAATTCAGCGAAAGGCCGATTGTAACAAAAAAGATCGGAGAGAAAAGATGGATAATCGGTTTCATAGCTTCTTCTACCTGATGGCTAAACTGCTTTTGCTCCTTAGTTGGGAAAAATTGACTCGAAAGCGCAAGCCCGGCAGCAAAACCTCCGAGCAAAGCCGGAGCCCCAATTTCATGCGATAGCCATGCAAAAAAGAGGATTAATGCAACAATACTTGAAGGAAGAAGACCTGGTATTTCGCTTTTTTTATCCCATTTTTGAATGAGGAAAGAAAGAGCTTTTGCAGCGATGGGAGAGAGGATGAAAAAAAGTAAAATATATAAAAATGCTTTCGCTGAATTGAGATAATCAATCCCTCCAGAAGTCGCAAACTCATAACACATCGCAAGAAGGATAATTCCGATAACATCGTCGATAACAGCAGCTCCAAGAATTATTTGAGCTTCGTGGCTGTTTTGTTTTTTTAAATCGCGTAACACGCGCAATGTAATTCCGATACTCGTAGCGGTCATTGTGCTGCCGATAAAGAAGCTTTGCAGTGTTGAAAGTCCAAAAACATTGCTGCTTATATAGTAACCAGAAAAAAATGGAGCAATAACCCCAACAAGCGCGACAACTAGAGCTTTCGTGCCTGCTGAAACTAATCGATTTACATCCGTTTCATGTCCTACTTCAAAAAGTAATAAGATAACTCCAATCTCAGCGAGCAGCTGAATGGAATGGGTCGGTTCTATCCAGCCGAATAAGCTCGGACCAAGAATTATTCCTGCAATCAGTTCGCCGATAACAGGCGGAGTTTTAAAGTAGGCGACTATTTCGCCAAATAATCTGGCCGAGATCAAAATAACTACAAGCTGAATGAGAAAGGTTTGCGCATCCATATTTTTTACGGGTATAACAAACCAATAATTTTTAAGAAATGATTAATTCTTCTGAAATTTCTCATATTAATTGATTAGGTTTAAACTAATTATATGGCACATGATCATTTGCTCGATATTGACGGAGTGGATGATTCGGTCCTGTATATACCACCCGAAGAGATGATCAATATTCCCATACCAAAAGAACATTGGTATGAAGAGAATTATGATCACTATGCGCATGCGCGTCCTGTAAGACTTACGCGCGGAATGCATCTTATAAGCGAATGGTGGAAAAAACAGGATTTTATCGTCCATTACCACATTTCAGATTACGCACCCTATTTGCTTTATGGATTGCCAGAATTAGAAAATCAAGTTCGAACCCTGCATCATCTCATTGCGTCCCATCAACTAGTGAAAGATAGGGAATTAGTTTTTGGAATTGGGGCGACGCAAATTATCCATTCTGCCCTTTACGCCTTAGCATTAGCTCATTCTATTCGTGAAAATCCTCCCGTTGAAGGGAAAACAATTATATCCCCTTTATGGGCAACGCAGCAAGAGCCCGGTTACATAGAATATGGCTCGTTAATCGAAGTGATGCATTTTGGGTTAATCAAATGGCTTCGCTGGAATGAACACGATAGTGTCGACCCGCGTCATCTTCTTGAATTTATAACGACACCGAATAATCCGGATGGGGCGATTCATTTTAAAAAATCACAAGCGGATTGGACAATACACGATAGAGTCAATCACTTTCCTTTCTTCTTGAATAGAGATGATAGCATCATTTCTAAAGAGACTTTTGAAGACGATATGATTTCGATATTTAGTTTATCAAAAATTCTCTCCTTTTCCGGCGCAAGACTTGGCTATGCCTTTGTCAAAGATCCTGAAATTGCCCGCTTTATGCGTTATTACATCTTGATGGATACGCATGGACTCGTATCCGATGCTCAGCATCATGCGTTATTTGCTATGAAGCATCTATTAAATGGTCGTCTTGAAGAATATACGAATTGGATTAAGGATCGTCTTAATGAAAGATGGGATTTATTAGAAAAGAATATTGTCCATTCACATTTACAGCTCCTCAATTTTCAAGGTCCCACCGCCTGGATAAAAGCACCCAGTAAAGCCGACGAGTATTTTAAAAATACCTATAACGTCGAGGCCACTTATGGACAGGAATATGGCTATTCATCCGACCATATTCGTTTGAACATGTTGTCACAAACCAATGAGTTCAATGAGTTTATATGGCGATTACAAAGCTCCTCGAAAAACTCCTGAATAAGGAAGATCTTTCTCAAAAGGAAATATCTCTTGCGTTTGAGCAATTAATGAAAGATCCCGATCCTATCGATATCGCATCGTTTTTACTTTTGCTGAAAATAAAAGGGGAGACAGGCGAGGAGATGGCGGGAATCGCTGATGCCATCCAAAAATCCATGGAATATGTGGAAGTCGATAAACCTCTTCTGGATATTGTAGGAACAGGAGGCGATGGCTTATCTACAGTTAATATATCAACAGGCGCATCGATTGTCGCTGCAAGCTGCGGAGCCGTTGTTGCGAAGCACGGCAATAGATCGGTATCAAGTCGTTGCGGATCGGCGGATTTAGTTGAAGCGCTTGGGATTAATCTTGAAGAGGATCATGAAAGAATTAGACGGGAGCTTGAAGAAGTCGGAATTGCCTTTCTTTTCGCGCCTCACTTTAGTCCGGCTATGAAAGTATTCTTGCCTATAAGAAAAAGGCTTGGAATTAAAACCGTGCTAAATTTACTAGGTCCGCTTTTAAATCCGGCAAAAGCAGAATATAGAATGGTCGGCGTTTGGGATGCCTCTTTAATAGAAAAGATGGCAAATGCCTTAAAAAATATGAAAATAAGAAGAGCCTTCGTTTTCCACGGCCAAGGAATGGATGAAATCTCTACTTTAGGCATAGCTG
>CAZABG010000014.1:0-38473 GCA_964483465.1 uncultured bacterium | reverse complement strand
CGTAGTAAAAAGAGAGGGGTTGCCATAGAGTAGACCGTCATTTCCCGCGGCATTGATGATTTTTTCAGCAAAAAGGCCTGTGGCAAGAGCGCCGACAATACCTCCAACCCCATGAACGCCAAAAGCATCGAGCGTATCGTCATAGCCAAGCCGGTTTTTAAGTACCGTAATAAAATAATAGCAAATAAGGCTTACAAGGATGCCGATTAAGATGGAAGATAGAGGAGAGACAAATCCAGCTGCGGGAGTGATCGCGACAAGTCCCGCAATTGAGCCTGTGATTCCTCCAAGAAGGGTCGGTTTGCCGGTTATGATCCAGTCGGTAATAAGCCAGGTAAGCCCTGCAGCAGCAGCTGCGGTATTGGTCGCGAGGAATGCGGATGCTGCAAGTCCGTTTGCCTGAAGAGCTGAGCCCGCGTTAAAACCAAACCATCCAAACCAAAGAAGGGCTCCCCCAAGTAAAGTAAAAGGCAGATTGTGAGGACGAGCTCTATGTCCGAATGTTTTCCTTTTGCCTAAAACTAGCGCAACTATAAGCGCCGAGATACCCGATGAAATGTGAACAACGGTTCCACCCGCGAAATCGAGCACGCCCATTTCTCTTAGCCAGCCGCCTTTGCCCCATACCCAATGGGCAATAGGATCGTAAACGAGAGTCGCCCATAATAGTATAAAGAGAAGATAGGCGGAAAATTTCATCCTTTCCGCGATAGCGCCTGAAATTAGAGCCGGTGTAATGATCGCAAACATCATCTGAAAGGTCATATATAAAGAGTGGGGGATAGTCTCTGCGTAATCCGGGTTAGGTTCAATCCCAACCCCTTTTAGTCCGGCCCATTCAAGTCCGCCAATCATATGATAAAAGTCCTCCCCGAAAGCCAGGGTGTAACCCCATCCAATCCACTGCAGACTGATAAGGCACAAGACGGAGAACGACATCATGATCATTGAAAGGACGTTCTTTCTTCTAACCAAGCCTCCATAAAAGAGCGCAAGACCGGGTAGAGTCATTAACATGACTAATGCGGTAGATGTTAGCATCCAGGCTGTGTCGCCTGCATTGATAGCCATAAGAAACTTTAATAACATATCGGTATTTTTCAAATATCTTTTATTGTGATACAACGATTTCATAACCAAAGGTGTTATATGAAATTATTAATGGCAGCTCTCGCTGCAAGTTGCTTACTTTCGTTTAACTTAACTGCGAAAGATGTTGTTGATCCATCAACAAATGAATCGTTCCCATCGCAAGTCTCTTTTGACCATGACGGCAAAAGCTATAACCTCGATATTACCGGAACTTCAGTACGTAAAAAATTGATCGTAACGGTTTACACGATCGCTTCCTACGTACAAGACGCGGCTAAGTTGACCGGCGATAAATTTGCAGATATATTGAATGATTCAAGAGCAAAACAACTTTCTATGAAATGGGCTCGCGACATCGAAGCCGAAAAAATAGTTGAAGGCTACAAAGAGTCTATTAAGACCGTTCTTACCGATGAGCAAATTCGCGCGAATCAAGCTGATGTGGATAAGTACTTTGCCGCATTCAATCACAATGTGAAGAAAGGCGATGTGACAGACATTCGTTATGCTCCAGGCGGTTATGTTGAAGTGCTCCATAACGGTTCCAAGACCGGCGATTTCACAAACCCAACTGTTGCTCAAGCTATTTTTAAAATCTGGTACGGCGATAAGTCTGTAGTAGATAGAAACAAACTTGTTTCATTGGTTAAGTAGTTCAATATTGCCTGGGACATAGTCCCAGGCAATTTAGCTTATTCTTTGCTGATTTTTTCTAGATGATTACGGTTAGCTTCGATCGCTTTGTTTGTTTCAGCGATGAGCCGCTCGTTCTGCTGGATCACTTGCGTGCTACGCTGAACAGCGTTGACGTTCTCTTCGATAGCATATGAACTTTCATTCACAAGATCAGTGAGGCGAGTCACACCACAGCTTGTGAAACAAGCTAAAAGTACTGGAATAATAATTGCTTTTTTCATTTTTTGCCCCTCTTATGACTTACTAATTTTTTCTAAGACGCCATTAATTGCTTCAAGCTGTTGACGGTTCTCAATGATCCGTTGGTTATCTCGTTCAATCGCCTGAGTGTTTGCCTCAATGGCGGCAGTAGATGCTTGTACTTGGCTCTGGTTGTATTCAAGAGCCGCAATATTGTCATCTATGATGGAGCAGCTTGTGAGCAATACCGCAAAAAGCGGAATTAGGAGTAGCTTCCTCATGTTATACCTCGTCGTTTGATTTTGCTTTTAGCTAATTAAAAAAATAGTTGTCAAATTGAGATGAATAAATTGGATGTTATTATTTAATTTGTTTATGATGCTTTAATTTATGTTTAATGGTCTCTCGAAACAACAAATAGAATTAAGTGAAAAAATAGAATATTATGATAATTTTTCTTCTATTTATTTGATCGGTGGAATGGATATTAGCTGCAATCTTTATTCTAAAAGATTGTTTGGTTGTTGTTCGCTTTATTCTTATCCTCAGCTTGAATGGAAGCAGGAGGGGGTGGACGAGCATATAACTCCTTATCCTTATGTTCCTGGTTTTTTGGGATTTAGAGAAGCGCCTGCCTTAGTTGCGGCTTATCATAAATTAGAAACTAAACCGGATTTAATCCTGGTAGACGGCCATGGGATTGCCCATCCGCGCAGCCTTGGCATCGCAAGCCATGTCGGGGTATTGCTAAATGTACCTACGATCGGAGTCGCAAAATCTTTACTGGTAGGGGAGCTCGATGGAGATAATCTCGTTTATAATGACAAAGTGATTGCAAAGGCCTTAATTACAAAAAAAGGATCTAAGCCCCTTTATATTTCGACAGGGCATAGAGTCTCGTTAAATACGGCAGTAGAGATTGTTAAATCTTGCGTAGGAAAGTTAAAAGCCCCGATTCCGATACAAGCTGCGCATAATGGCGCGAATCAATTCCGAAAGAAATCCGTTTGATTTTGTCTTTATCACGTTGATCTCAATCTTTTTTTAACAGTGAGCAGGTGGAAGACTAAGCCTTCCTATATCTTAAATGTAAAAATTTTAAAATTGTTTCTCTCTGCGTCTCCGCGTCTCTGCGCCTCTGCGTTAAAACTAAACTTTTATCTGTCTCCATGAATGACTGGAGATAATTATCTGGTACACATTTAACGCAGAGGCGCAGAGACGCGGAGAAAAAAATAAATTTGTTAATTAGGAGAAAATTGAGAAGCAGCATGAGATTAGGGAGAGATTCTATATTTCTCAGTTATTTTAATTTTATACTATCTCTCATTGTTTTCTCTCCATGTCTCTGCGTTAAGTGTTTACTTAAATAAATTTCTTAATTAGGAGAAAACTGAGAAGCAGTTTGCTAACAAGATTTCTCTCATTGTTCTCATGTAGCTTCTCACTGGTCTCACTGTTAAAAAAAGCTATTAGACAGCGAGCTCTAAACCAATTACGCTATTGGACAGCGGGTTCTAAGGCAGCAGTTTTCTTTTCCTTAGGATAGTTCTTAAAGGAAAGGGGCTTTGCTTGCGCCGCGTTTAAGAAAAAGCTGTAGACAAACGCTACATATTCAATCGGCCCAAGCTCGTGGTTATGGATAAAGTCAAACTGCATTTTCATAAAGCTTGGGAAGAAGTAGTCGCTAGAATCGAATAAGATAAGTTTTTGGAAGAAGGGATGATCGAATTTCAAGGCGTTTTTGTCTAAGTATTCCGTGGAATAATCGGCTTCGATATAATTGCCGATCCATTTTCCTTGCATTTCTCCATCTCCAAGCCCCATTGCGAAGTGATGATAGGCAGTAAATATAAGGTTCGGGACTTGGGGCATGACTTTTCCTCTATAGGCCTTATAGATTTTTGAGATATCAAGCTTATTGCCGTCGATATAAATGTCCGCCATCCATTTGGCTCCGGAAGATCCTGTGCAGCAGATAACGGTATCGGCTTCAATGAATTTATTTTCATTTGTGTAGTAACCATTTTCATCAAATCGATCAATTTCGCCGCGCACGCCGTAGTATTTATTGCATTCTCTCAAGAGGTCCATTTCTCCGTCATCGACAAGGGCAACATGGAATTTTCGGAAATCGGTGTGTCTTTCCCCATAAGTATCGATAATATTGCTCCATCTCCAGAACTGACACGCGAGTTTTGGAAAGACGTTGCCGATAAGAAAGCCAAAAAGAAGTTTCATTTTAAAAGAGAGGGAGGTCGGTTCTTTTGAAATTGCCTTTCTTAAATTGTCATGGAATAGTCTGTAACGAAAAAAGTAATAAGGGGTGCGATAAAGCCAGGTAAGATTTACCCCGAGTCTTCTAATGGCGCAGACGAGATCCGCCGCCGTTTTACCTGCACCTAAAATGGTTACTTTTTTATTTTCCGAAATAAGTTTGCTTATTACTTCATCGGTTGCTTCAAATGAGTGGATGATTCTTCCTTTAAATTTATTTGAATCTTTGAATTCGGGTATGTGTTTGTCGCAAAATCCGTTGGTATTTATGACGTAGTCGTATGAAGTCGTATGAAGATGATCTTCACCCACAACCAAGAAGGATTTTTTTGTTTTTGAATCGTAATGGATTTCGTGAACAGGTGTGTTAAATTTCATATGTTTAAGTAGGTCAAAATGAGTGGCATACGACTTGAGGTATTCGTAAACCTGTTTAGATTCAAGCCTTTCGGTTACATCGACATTGTCTGGATAAGGGAAGTCTTCGAATTGATTCAATTTGGCTGGGGTATGGATTCTAAGTCCCTTATAGTTATTGCTTGGGTGCCAAACACCGCCCACATCATCATATTTTTCATAAAGATCTACATTAAAGCCTTTCTCTTTCAGTATCTTAAGACATCCTACTCCTCTGAATCCTCCGCCGATTATGGCAATTGTTTTCATTGGAACCCCCGCATTTTGCAGGAGATAGTGCTTTTTTCATGCCAATCAGGTATCTGATTGAAAAAGGGAGTGTAGTGATGAAAGGGGGCGTGATCTTTTTTGCCATCGCAGCAGCTTTAGTTTTCCTCGCCTATACTTTATCCACAAAAGATCCGGATCAACTATTACAAGAAGAGCCGGACCAACTGGAAATTCCTCTTGGACTTCCTCCCATGCCTTGGCCAAAAGATAATCCTTATACGAAGAAGAAAGCGGAACTCGGACGGCTTTTATATTTTGATAAACGGCTTTCCGCGGATGGGACAGTAGCTTGTGCAAGTTGCCACAGCATCCCAAAAGCATTTACCGACAATTTACCTGTTTCTGAAGGGATCCATAAGAATAAAGGCACACGTAATGCGCCGACCGTTATAAACTCAGGATACTCAACCTTGCTTTTCTGGGATGGAAGGGCAAAATCGCTTGAAGAGCAGTGTATGGGGCCTATTGCCAATCCGAAGGAAATGAGTTCTACCGATAAAGTTCACGAAGCGCATATGGAATGTCTTGATCGGGTTAAAAAAATTCAGGGGTACCGTCCCTTATTTAAAGAGGTATTTGGAACGGAAGAATTCACGCTTGATCATATTGCGAAAGCGATCGCAACGTTTGAAAGAACGGTTTTATCAGGTAATTCAAAATATGATAAACGCATACTAAATCAGGAAGAGCTGAACGGCCTTAAACTTTTTAAAGCCAAAGGGTGCGCGAATTGCCACTATGGACCTAACTTTAGCGATGATCAATTCCACAATATTGGCGTGGGTATGGATGTAGAACATCCTGACCTTGGCCGTTATGAAATCACAAAAAATCCAGACGATATGGGCGCCTTCAAAACACCTATCTTGAGAGAAGTGTCAAAAACATTTCCCTACATGCATGACGGCAGCCTTCAAACCCTTGAAGAGGTGGTTGATTTTTATGATAAGGGGGGAGTGAAGAATAAAAATCTTCATCCTGCGATCAGGAAACTCAATCTGACGGATCAGGAGAAAAAGGATTTAGTCAGCTTCATGAAAGCGCTTGACGGGGAAGGCTGGCAGCACTTTACAGAACCTCACGAGTTTCCACAATAAAGCAAGGAGCGGGCTTTTAAAGAGCGTTTTGCTCCGGCCGAAACGCTCCAAATGCCGCTTTAGCAATTGAAATTCTGAAAAGCGTAAATCTTCTCGAAAAGCACCTTGAATATCTAATTTTTTACAGCCTCAATAGCGCAACCATTTTGTCGCTATTCTGCCTTCCGCCTTCCGCCTTCATCCTTCTTTTTTACGCACAATTAGATAAACGATTCCGGCAAGAAGAAGCGTTCCGAGCGTCACCTCCACAATGATTTCGATATTTTCATATATAACCGGCAGGTAGTGACCAACGGTATATCCTACTGTTAAAAATAGGGAAACCCATACGATTGCGCCTGAATACGCGTATAGAGCAAAATGGGAAAACTGAAGCTCGGTAAAACCGGCAAAAAGACCTGTAAAGTGACGAACGCCGGGGATGAAATAGCCAATAAATAAGGACCATTTCCCATATTTTTCAAACCAGGCGTGAGCCTGATTAAGCCTTTCTTCGGTTATTCCAATCCAGCTTCCATATCGATGAATAACAAACTTGCTCGTGGTTCTTCCGATAAGATAGCTAGTGGTGATGCCGAGGATGCTTCCGCAAATAGCCGCGATGATCGTGTTGAATTCATCTAGCTGACCATTTTTCATAAGAACGCCTGAAGTCACAAGGAGCGTCTCTTCAGGAACCGGCAGCGCAATTATACCTAAAGCTAAGAGGATAAATAAGCTTGGGGGTCCATAGTGAGTTAGCCAAGTTGTTAGCGTATCTATGTCAGGGAGAAAATCCATGCTCATATATTGCATTAATTGGATTTATCTTTAAATCGCAGAAGTTGTAAAAACAAATTTTTAAACAGAGGTGTTTATGAAATATGTATATGAATTTATAGGAACGTTCTTCTTGTTATTTACAATTGGAATGGTCGTTCTTGGCGCTAATGCGCCATTACTTCTTGCTCCTTTGGCGATAGGTTCTGTTCTTGCCGTATTTATTTATGCGGGCGGCCACATCTCTGGCGGACATTATAACCCAGCGGTATCGTTATCTGTATTCATCCGGGGATTGCTTAGCGTGTCAGATCTTATCCTCTACTGGATCGTTCAATTTGCAGGAGCTTTTGTTGCGGCTTATGCGGTCCTCTATCTTAAAGGCGAGGGCGCACCTGCTGCGTTAAATCCGGATGTGTATAAAGCGCTGCTTGCTGAATTCCTCTTTACATTTGCTCTTTGCTATGTCGTGCTTAATGTGGCTACAGCTCGCGAAACCATCGCTAATTCCTACTTTGGATTTGCCATTGGATTTACGGTGCTTGCAGGGGCATACGCTGTGGGAAGCGTATCTGGCGCCGCTTTCAATCCGGCGGTTGCTTTAGGGGTTACCGTATTGAACTTATCGTCCTGGCATAATTTGTGGATCTACTTTGTTGCGAACGCAGCAGGTGCAGTAGCTGCTGCTATCCTATTTAAATTAGCCCACACGAACGAAGCATAATTGTTTAAAAGAAGACTGGCTTCAGGATCAGTCTTCTTTATTAGCTAACTTTTTTAAAGTTCTTGTCCAGAATTCTAGTCGATCTAATCATGTTACACCCTTTAATAAGTGTAGTCAATTGCCGCAACCAAACTAACAAAACGGGGCGCATTTCTTCCATTAACTGTAAACCATGAGCCTACAATTACCCCAAGAGGATCGCTGAAGTTATATTCAATTGCAGGAGCAAAGCTGTAAAGGGTGTTGCTCGGACCCCCAACAGGGAGAAGGGTTCTTCCGCGAAATTTATCTACCCCTGAATACACGGCCTGAAAATCGCATGCGAGTACCCAGTTGCGAGTGAGCGTATATTCAAATGAGCTTTGTAGAACAAATGTTGAGCCTATAAAGACTTTTCCGAAGGTGCTTGGATCGCCTCCAAAAGTGTTGATGCCTTTCACGCGCGATCGTCCTTTGAAGGTAGTATTAAAATTTAGTCTCAAACTCAAGTAATGCACGTCATAAATATGAATGATTTTTCCGAATGTAAGTCCTACGACCGTTAAGAAGGCTCCTGTTCCGCCGGAATCGGTTCCCAATTTCTTGGCTTTTAGATGCTGATATCTACCGGTAGGAAGAATCTCAACGACGGATAGTTTCGCATTTGGAATCCATTCATCTGGTTTGCTTAGATAAATTTGGTATTCAAGACCAAGGGCCGAATCATTGAAGCCTGTGCTATATACATGCTGGGTGCGGGTATAGTAACTTTGTAAAGAACCCGATAAATCTATTTTTTTTGTCAGGCCAATTTTAAAGGTAAGCTGATTAGTAAATTGATTAATATGAGGTCTTGAAACCGCTTTCGAGTTCTTATCATAAACTCCATTAAACACTATCCAAGAACTGTAGGGCTCAATGTTATAATGGCCTGCAGAAACAACTTTTGAGGAAGGAGTTAGCAATGGCCCTGTAAACCAGGGAGCGTCAGCTTTATCTGAATTTACCGATATGCCGAATAGTACAAACGGACTGACAAGAAATAATAATAACTTTCGCATCAGGCGCGATGATATGTAACCGTCTGATTTCTTTGAAAGTAATCTTTTAACAGATTCACCCGATTTTGAACGCTGTCATTTCCGGCAATTAGTATTAAAATCGGTAGGACAACTTTGGATATTTTTTTTCGAATGGATTCAAGAGTTTTGGATCCCGGAGAGTCGCTTGCAAGAGACTTTATATTAAGAAGTCTATTCGTAAAGAATCCTAATACTTTATGCGCTTCAATGATCATACTAAGGCAGATTTTGTATCTAGGATCCGAAACGACCACGGCGTGGTCTGCAGGTAGATGAGGTCCGCCAAACAGGGGAATAATATCATTTTCGTTACGGTAAGAGCGTATAAGGGGAGGCTTTATGCCTTCTTCCTTAAGGAGTGCCGATTTTCTCGTGTAAAGTTTATAAATCATTTTTCCGGGTCCAGGGGCATTGTAGTAGTGGCATTCACCAATATAGGATTTATTATTATGTTTCCTGTCGCAAAATAGCGAGGTAATAGTTTGCGCGATTGCGCCGCCAAGACTGTGTCCGCCAATTCTTACGGGTCCGTATTTTTTTACAACTTCATCTAACGCCGACTCAATTTCGGTTAACGAGCCTCGCACGCTCCTAAGTCCAATCGAGTGGCTTAAATCATCGAGCGCATTCTGGAAATTACTTGTTCCGTTACATGCAATAAGGGGTTTTTCTCCAGGAACTTTCGGAACAAATATTGCCATTTTTAAACCAAGAGGATTGTTAATCACGTGACTAACTAGATAGGTTTTGCCTTGAAATTTGATTTCTTCGCCTATTTTCCAGATTCTTCCGCCGCCACGATGGAATATCGTTTCAAGCGATTCATCTAAGGAGCTATCCGATTCAAGCCTCTCCTTTAGTTCTCTTCTGTATTCGAGCTCTATTTTGGATTGAGCTTTTTCTCTAACTTCAGCTCCTTTAGCTCTAATGGCTTCAATGTGTCTTTCGCTCAGCTTCTTTCTTCCGGCAAGATAGGGTTCGGGTTTTTTCAAGACTGAAGCGATTGCTTCTAAGCCTTCAGATTCCTTTAGGCCGTTAAGTACAATGTGGTTATATTGGGCTACGGTTTCTATTCTCACAATTCAATTATAGATTATAATAATAATTACTTGTGTTAATGTTGTGTTAAGAGGTGTGTATGTACCGATTTAATAAGCTTAATAATGAAGAAGATCGAGTTATTAATAATAAAGGGACAGAGTATCCGGGGACCGGAGTTTATAATGAACATAAAGAACCGGGTATTTACACCTGTAAAAAATGCGGCTCGCCTCTTTACATGTCAGAAGATAAATTTAATTCCCATTGCGGATGGCCTAGCTTTGACGACGAGATACCTGGAAAAGTAAAGCGGCATATGGATGCCGATGGCCGTCGCACAGAAATCCTATGTAATACGTGCGGAGGACACTTGGGACACGTATTTACGGGAGAAGAAATGACTGAAAAAAATACACGGCACTGCGTTAACTCGGTCTCTCTTTCTTTTGAGCCTCTTTCTACAAAAGAGGGGTATGAAAGAGCCCTTTTTGCGGCAGGCTGTTTTTGGGGGGTCGAGTATTATTTTAAAAAGCTAAAAGGAGTCGTTCGTACGCAAGTAGGCTACATGGGCGGTCAAGTGGCTAATCCCACCTATGAAGAAGTTTGTTCGGGATTAACGGGCCATTATGAAGCGATTGAAGTTATCTTTGATCCTAAAGTTACAAGCTATGAGACAGTCGCTAAATACTTTTTCGAAATTCATGATGCGACGCAAAAAAATGGCCAAGGCCCAGACATTGGCAAGCAATATCTTTCAGCCATTTTTTACTTGTCTGAAGAGCAAAAGGAAATCGATGAATCTATCCTCTCAGAACTAAAAAAAATGGGCTATAACATCGCTACTAAAATTATTCCTGCAAGCCATTTCTATCCCGCTGAAGCCTATCACCAGGACTATTACGCTAAGAAGGGGAGCGTGCCTTATTGCCACGTCTACAAACCGCTTTTTTAGAAGGATGAAGGCAGGAAGGGAAGGCAGAAGGCAGAAGGCGGAATAGCGCCAACAGATTTAAAAAGTGTTTGTAATTCAAAAGCGCCAAAGGCGCCCCTTCTGCCGAAGGCAGACTTTCTATCCGCTGAAAGCGGCACATTCTGTCGCTATTCTGCCTTCCGCCTTCCGCCTTCCGCCTTATGCCTTCCGCCTTCCCTTTACTTGGTCTTCTCTGGTATGTGCAAATCGGCGATTACGGCCTGATGGTCGGAAGAAGGCTTTCCTCCAGAAATAAAGGGATCTATCGCGTGAGCAAATACTTCGATTTTAGGGCTTATAAAAATCCTATCTAAACGAGCGCCAGGAGTGCCGCGGCCTTTGAATGGTTCGACGTTGTATTGATCGTTTGTATAAGTGCCGGATGATCCAACATTTCCGAAAAGAGATTTATTAAAAGCGTCTTCGATAAGGTTGTCTTCTTTTAAAATGCTCTCTATATATGGGCCATCCCAGCCTGCTTTAGTGATGACATTGAAGGGATTGTTTGGAAGCAGATTTCCATCCACCAAAAAAATAAAAAGATCTTTATCTTTACGATGCTCCCTTATTTTTGAAGCTACAAAACGAGCTTGAGTTTCTCGGGCGTTAGGATCAATAGAAAAATGGGTATTAATAATAACTAATTTTTGGTCTCTAAATACTACAATTACTTCACCAATCGCTTTATCAACACATTGATAGGTTTGTGCGTGTATGACTTTAAAAACGTCACGCTTTAAGAAAATGGTGTTATGCTCGCCATCAGGGGATTTTACGCTATAGCGTTCATAGGCGGTGCCAATGTACTTGTAAAGATCGTCTTCTTGATTATATTTTTCTGCTTCATTTTCATAGAGTTCCTGGCAGCCGATAATTGCAGGTTTTACGCGGTCAATCGCAGCGGCTATGAGTTGAACTCGATTCATCCATAATTGGGAGGCATCGTACGCCGGATGGGCAGGATTCAATCTTTTTTCCCAGCCCTTCATCAAAAGATTCCAGGTTACTACTCTAATTTTATGTTCATAATGAGGCTGTAATTTCAGTAAGTATTGTACGCGATTCTTAGAGTAGCGAGTTTCATCAAGCTTAGATGTGCAAACGGACGCAAGTTTTGGTAAACAACATTCATCGAATTCAAGTTTAGGTATAGGCAGGGGTTTTACAGGGGGTTCCGATTTAAATTCAAAATAGAGTTTTCTTTTGGATTTTTTACCTTGCTTGGGTAAGGCAGATGGAGGTGCAAGAGGAACAAATGGATTACATTGAGCTGAGGATTTGTTTGTTCTGGGAGGTGGCTGCATATAATTTTAATTTAATCCAAATAAATCTGGTATTCTATAGGGATTGTCCATTACAGGAAAGGGCAATTGCTTTATAATATCCCTTTTAAAATATGTCTTTATTAGCAAAACACAATTCAGGCTGTCCACCCTTATTTCTTGCTCCAATGGAAGGAGTGGGCGATCGTCCTTTCCGTAAAGCCATGGCTGCAGTAGGAGGCTTTGATCATGCAACAACCGAATTTTTACGCGTTCCTATAAATGCCCATGTTGAAAGTTTGGCACGAGTTTATCAATCTAATGAAATCGCGCCATTCCCTCTTGCCGCGCAGATTATGGGTTCAGACCCCCTACTTATGGGTGCAATGGCAAAAGAGCTTGAAAAGAGGGGGGCGAAAAGAATAGATCTAAATTGCGGCTGCCCTTCAAATACCGTTACCGGAAAAGGCGCAGGATCGAGTCTTTTAAAAATACCTGACACTCTTCATGAAATTGCCCGCACTATGGTCAATTCGGTTTCGATTCCTGTTACCTTAAAAATGCGTTCCGGATATGAGGATACGTCTCTTTTTAAAGAGAATCTGCATGCTGCAGAATCTAGCGGTGTCAAATTCATAACCCTTCACCCTCGCACTAAAGTTGATGGCTATGGACCTAAAGCTAAGTGGGAATTAATTGCTGAAGCAAAATCGCGTTTAAAAATACCTCTCATTGGTAATGGCGATATTCTAACTGTTCAAGACGCTCTTTTAATGCTAAGCCAAACTAATTGCGATGCGCTTATGATTGGCCGCGGAGCCGTTTCAAACCCATTTATTTTTCAGGAAATTAAAGCCCATTTTAAAGGAACCCAATTTATCCCAACACGTGAACTCTGGAGTGCATTTTTTGACACCTTTAGAAGCGAGCTTATCGGACCTGAGCGCTCAAAAATCAATAAGTTTAAGCAAATCCTTAGTTTTGTGTTTAAAAGCTCGCCGCATAAAACCCGCGTGATGACCACTCAAGCCAAAACGCTTGATGAATACCTCTCACTCGTTCCTATCTATGATTTGCTCGGGTTTTAAGACCTTCAGAAGTTGTCGCAAGGGATATTCAAATCGATTTTTACCGGCTTTTCTAGAGCGTCTTTATCTTTATGATCTTCCTCGTTCCTTTTCTGAATGGTGTCTACAACGAAGTCGTCGATCCAAAAATTGAATTCTCTATCTACAAATCCAAGGTGGCTTCCATATTCCGTCAATATAACGCGGTGTCTTTTTTCATCCTCTAAACAGCTATAATCAATAAAAGGATCGTCTTTTGCAAAAATAACGGTAATTTGTTGTTTTAAATGGGGAATATATTGAAGAGCGCTTGCCCGAGCATAATAATTTTCTCTGTCCTTATATCCCCATAGAGGTACGGTTACTTCATCATCAAACTGATTTAAAGAACGTATCGATTTATCCTGCGTCCAGGGCTTTGTGCTTTGTAGAAGGTAATAGAGAAAATAGTAGTGATAAAGCGTAGCCTGTATTTTATCGACCGCATCTTTTAAATTTAATGCGGGACAGACTCCAATAATATCGACATCCAGATCGGGGTTTTCGCCGGCCATTTTTATAGCAATATTTCCTCCTAAGGAAAATCCAACGACAATGCCTGTGCCCCCAAAGTGTTTAATCACTTTTTTTAAATCATCGCTCGTTCCTCCGTTATAGGGGAGCGAGCTATAGCCTTCGCCAATCCCGCAATTTCGCAAATTAAGACGTACGACCCGATAGTTTAGAGCAAATAACCTGCGTGAAATTCGACGCATGTAAGGGGAGTCGGAGTTTCCACCCAT
The DNA here is from genome assembly GCA_964483465.1 of uncultured bacterium. Taxonomy (GTDB): domain Bacteria; phylum Chlamydiota; class Chlamydiia; order Chlamydiales; family Parachlamydiaceae; genus CAZABG01. Next base: position 24,778 of record CAZABG010000014.1, on the reverse strand, counting down.
CCCATGAACCAAAAATACGGTTTTGCCGTTGTAATCTTTTGGAGTGGAAACGGGACAAATGAGAAAGTCTCCATTTCCTATATCTACTTTTTCTGTCACTGAAGGAGGATTTTTACCGCTTGGAATAAGGTAGGTCGCGAAAAGCTGCAAGTGAGGTGATTTAAAAGCAGGATCAAACATACTATTTCTTAATTGCTAGATAAAACATGTAAATCGCAAAAAGAAGATCAATGACTGCAAAAAGATAGTCTCCGTAGTAATAAGATCTCCAGATTCCATCAAGGATAAAGCCTGCCCCAAGCGCTCCGAAAACCCATTCTTGATAAGGAAGCGATTTTGAGATCGGACAAGTATTCTTGCCTACGAGTTCATAATAAACGCACCAGCCTCCGATGGCTTCATATAAAGTGAAAAGTCCAAGGAGCAATGCAAAAAAGCTGCCTACGTAAGCGGCGTAAGCAAAGAGGATTGCGGCAAAAGCAAACCTTATTCCGCGATCTAGGTTTCCGATATTTGTCTTCATAATTTCAAATATAATCTTAAACCCAGTTAAAATAAAGGTAGGAGGTGTTTGATGTTTTATTTACTTCTCCTCTTCTTTCTTCCTTTAACAGCTTTTACCTCCTACAATGTAGGGTGTATCAAGATCTACGATGGGGGCATGCAATCAAATGGTCAGCAGGTCATAAGAATTTTTAACGGATGCCCAGAAAAAATGATGGTAAATGCTTGTGTATTAACCGATAACGGAAAAGCAAAACTTTATTCCAGCGGAAGGACAATCCCTGTTGCCGGCAATTTTACTTTATTCACCTTTCCATTCGACAGACCTGTAAAAATTGACGCAACCTATTCGCCCTTTGCTCCTCCCGTTCCTCAAATGTGCATGAGTGCAAATCCATCAAAGAAGTTGCTTTTGAGCTCAAATGGTTTCTACCCGAGACTCTAGCTCTTTTTTTGTTAGCTGATGGGGGTGCAAGACAGGTGTTTCAGGCAGTCCGTCAATCAAATGCTTAGCTTGATTGCCTGATTGCGCAATTAATTTAAGAACGGCAGATCTTCTGCCGTAAAAAGCGATAAACTTGAGCTGTTCGCGAGTCATGTAGGGGATAAGGTATATTAAAGTTTCAAAATGAATGTAGCAAGCTACTATTAACATAGGGGGGACGTGTTCAAAAAGCCTCTCTTTTGACCTGATATCGTAATACTTATATTCGATGATCTCTTTCAAGGATTTACCCTCATTCAAAATATGCAATTCATAAAGCTGGATGCGCCGTTTTTTGGGCAACTTAAGCAGAAATTGAAACATATCTTGAGGGCTATATTTAAGAGAAAATAATTGAGATGCATAGGAACAGTTTTCAAGTAGAGCTAATTGCTCATCTGAGCAATAGCGTAGAATGGAAAGAAGACTTGAAGATTGATTTTGAATTAAATGAAATACCAAATTTTTAAATGCTTCCGGCCTCATTCTTTCTATCGCTATTCTTACAGTCGTGTCCGAGCCAATCTTATCAAGGAACAGGGCCTGAGTTGGCGCCTCTTGATGAAGAATCCAATTTGCCTGTGTATTGCCATCGACAAGATGAATCATATGGGCCATTAAATTCTTTGACATATCCCTTGGATGCACTCCGCTTACCGTCTCGATGCTTATTGCAAGAGGTGCATATCTTGAAAAAAGGGAAGGTGAAGTTTTGCATAAGTGGGTTAAAAGTGGAATGATTTGAAAAGGAGTTTTGAGACATATCTCTTCGAAAAATCCATCCTCATGCGGGAAAAAACAATCAAGAAGGTTGGCAATTCTAAAAACCGTCGTATGAACTCTAAAAAGAATGTCTAATGCTCCTTTAAATTCGTACATAGACTCTAAAACATGTACTACAACCCTTTTGCCAACTGAATTGGATGCGGCATAGTGGCTTAATAAATCGGCGGCAAGTTCGCTGAAGCGTTTATGGGTTAATTTCGCTCTCCTTAGTTCTGTCTCAACACGTTTTTTCAGATAAAAGTAAGATCCCTTCTGACTGGCCTCGTCTATATATTGAATAAGCTGCATTTCCGTAGCCGGTGGATTTTCCGTACATCCAAATGCCCTTATATATTCCATCTGCCAGGGGGAGTAGTAATGGGATAAATATTCATGTTCATCTGAACTCAAGTTCGCTATAAGCAATAGGTATGGGGGTACTTTTTGTATAGGGTGGAAGTTACCCATAAGTTGCGAATAAAACCCCCTTTGGATATTTCTTGCAGGCGATCCTTCTCTAATATAGTCATGTAAAAGCATCAACTTATTTTGTCTTTCGGGCGGCAAATCCCTAGAAAATTGCAGGACAATAGATTTAGGGGGTAAATATTGCTCTATAAAAGGAAAGGATCCAATCAGCGCGAATTGAGTATCTGTACAGTAGCGAAGCGTAAGAAGCACGTGGGCAGACCCTAAGCTGCACTGAGCTTGATAAAATTGATGAAATTCGTAATTAGACAATAAGGGAAAAAAAAGAGCCAATAGCGCTGAGTTTTTTAGAGTCTGAACCAATTCTGCCTGCTCTTTCGGATTCCTTTTTAATGTAACGCGAATTTGTTGAAATGGATTTAGATATCGGAATGCTTCTTTTAAAAGCAAAAAATCAAGAGTTACTCCAAGATCGCCTGAATTAATTTCTTTCAAGATAGCAGGGCGGGAAACTAACTTAATTGACTGCGAAAATGGGAGTTTATTGATAAATTCTACGTAAGAGTCGGGAGGATTGAGCTCAAGCCAAACGTCATAGTAGAGTGTGACGCCTGCATGTAAAGAAATAGCGGCTATTACTTGGCTATCAATTTCTGAAGTTTTTATGAAATGGGTAAATAAATCTTTTTGCTCTTCGGATGTAAGCTTCTCTATAAATGGGTTTAATTCATAAGGGCGGTCAAGTAAATCGACTATTTTGCTGCTGTCTCTTCCATAGTTATAGAAAGAAGGCTTATGCGATGAAATTGCCGCTATCATCTTTTAGTTAGGTGCACACGTTTTTATTTATTAGTGAATACGATGTCTAACGCCATCTTTACCGATCCAGGTTAAGTTTTCTAAGGAATTGCTCAAATCTAAAAGAGCGTTAAAGGTATTGTTATCAAATTCTTTTGGTAGATTCTCTTCGATGCTTTTAGCTAAAGATAAAATGGAGTTTGAATAGCCAGCATTTAAGCACCTGCGAAGCGGTTTTATGACTTTGTCATAGTCATAATTCCCTGATTTAAATTCTCTATGGGCTAAACGTCCTTTTTCTAAGAGAGTTTTTAATTTACTGTTAAAAACACACGCACATTCAGACAGGGATAGCTGCTCTTTGTTATTTGATTTTTGAGGAAGCGCTTGATAAAAAGCTAAAAACTGTTTGGAATAATTATGTTTTTGATCATTACGTTTTAAGCCTTCTTCTAATGCTAAAACGTGAGATCTTTTTCCAAATTTTGCGATTACTGCGACTTGTGCTTCAGAAAAATATTCCGCTCTTACGCCTTTAAAATAATCATCTGCCAAGTCGGCAAATAAAAAGAGAAAGGGAGGGATTGAGGAAGCGTTGTAAGGCTCGCTTGATTTGACAAAGTCCCTCGCCTTCATACCTTTATAGGGCATTTCGCCAATCTGAATTTTTCGTTCAGGCGAGATCCCTTCTATGAAATTGATTAGATCATCAAACTTAAGATTTCGAAAATCCCATGTTAAACCTCCTATTTCCTTTAGCTGATCGTCGGTGCCATTTTTTAAAACGCAAAACATCACTGGAGTACAACTATAAACCCTCAATGTATGCATCAATTTCCTGAATTCATCTAATTGTAAAGATTTAAAATACCTTTTTTGAGAGATCGAGTTAAGCTTTGTGAGATATGTAATCTTATCATAATCTTCGCAAGAAGTAAGGATCTTATTTATAGTCTCTTCATCGGCGCGACTTATAAAAGCCGAAATCAATGTCGAATTCAAAGCGGGCAGCTTATTAAAAATCGCATTATTTATCTCAGGTATTCGACTTAAATTGATGGCAAATTCAGAGCCGACATTGTCGTAGCAAGATTTAAGGATCGATATAAGGTCGTCTTCGCTTATCGATCCTTCTATCGTCTCCCACAGTTCAATAAACCGGTCAATGTGTTTATGCAGAATGGAGGCAAGTTTTAATTTTTGCTCTTTAGTTGCAGCTTTTACTAAATGAGATAGAAGAAGGTTTCTTTCATAAGGTGAACAAGTATCGGCGATCTGTACGATTAAAGATGAATGGGTATCGATCAGCTCCAGGCATAGCTGAGATAGCGTTCTTGCGAAATAAGGATTTGTATCTTTTAGATATTTACATACTTCGAGGAATTCTTTTTTATCAAAGAATCGAGAAATGAAATAGCTAATATCAGACTTAAGTAGATTAACGAGAGCTGGGATAACTGGTGATTCATGCGCTTTAGGAGGTTTAATTTTAGATATTAGAGCATTGAATTGCTCGAAAGGTCTAAATTCATCTTTGCTAAGACGGGCAGCAATTAAGGAAGAGGCTGTTTTGTAATACCTTGAGTCGTGAAAAGCGATGGCTCTTTCTAAAAATTGGCTATCTTCATTTGTCTTAAAATGCGTCCAGCTTAATTTTTTAATTCTTTCAGCCATTTCCTGAACTTTTCTTGCCATTTGAGCGTATTCATCATTCAATGAATATCTTGGATGTAAATGAATAAAATTTAAGTTATATTCAAGCGCTTGAAGAAAAGGCTCCATCAATGGAGAATCAATAGATTCAAGCCGTCTCTTTACCGCAATCGCGACTGGATAGTTTGCATTTTTTGCGATGAACGCAATTTGATCAGAAGACATAAATTCTGAAAGGATTGCCATCCTGTCAGCATTCAGATTATTCGCGACTAAGGTAAGGGTAGGAATTTCTTTTACAAGATTTCTTGCGTCAGTATTACCCTCATGCACTAAATCGAACAGATTGTTTAATGCGATGGGAGAAAATGCGGGAGAATTTGAAATCCAGCTCCTTCTAGTTTGATCGATCATATTCAAATAGGGCTCAGCGTCCTTAAGCTGCGCTCTTCTTAAACATTCACTGATACGTGGAAGAGAATTCAGCGCATTGAATTGTTCCTTAGAACAGTATCTTACGAGAATTAGGAAAGTCTCTATGTCCGATTCCGCGAGCGTAATAGCCGCGTCTTTAAAATCATCGATGCTTAATCTTGGAATGCATAGGTTGAGCCTATCATCATGCATGTTGAATATAGGTAGAATTAATGCAATCTGCGTTCCATAAGAGGAATTAGAAGGGATAAGGCCGGGATTTTGCTCTTTTACATAAGCTAAAGTTTTTTCAAACGCATCATCCCCATTATAGGGGGGAATTCGAAAGTTGTACTTAATAAGAGCGTGATCTTTTGGAATGGGTGAGAAGTGAGTGGATGTTATCATGTTCGATAACTATAAAATCGAATAACAATTTTTTCGACTGTAATTTTATAAGACGCTATTGGAATGGGCATCGGGAACTAAAAATAGAGCGATGATTATTGCCTGGCGAAGCGAAGGAGTCCTTCAACACGGTCAATCGCATCATCAAGGGCGCTTAACCCGATAAGGGGATTTGTAAAGTTTAACCAATGAATTTTGTATTCCATATCAAACCCTAACGCATCCGCGATGCGCTGGATTTCCGGCTTTTCACGTTCGATATGGGAACGAAGTTCCAAATAATCGTTGTCGAGCTTTAAAAGGGCGAGAACTTTGTTCTCATCCGGAGGTTCGATGTAGTCTTCAGAGGGAGTGCCCAATCGGTTGGATTTTTCCACTTCGTCTTGCACCTTTTCCCACTTATTTTCCTTAAGGGTGCGAAAGGTATAAAGATCATTTAAAAAATGCTCTATTTCTTGAATTTCACGTGCAACTGCCTTCATAGCCTCTTGATGCCTGAATCTTTGGATTGAAATCAAGAGGTACTGTGGGGTATGATTTTTGATTATGTATAAGGTATCTATGCAATTTTTTATTTTATCCCTCATTTGCTTAGCTGTGCCGTTATTGGTTTATTCACAAACGGTTCAACAGCAAAAGGTTATTATCCTTTTAGGGCCTCCGGCTTCCGGGAAAGGGACGCAAGCAAGCCGTCTTGCATCCGAGCTAAAAATTCCTCATATTTCCACAGGCGATCTTTTCCGTGAGAATATGAAGAATAACACGCTCCTTGGCCAAAAAGTTAAATCATATATGGATGCGGGAAAACTTGTGCCGGACGAAATTGTTTTAGATATGCTGTTTGATCGAGTGTCAAGGCCAGATTGCGCAAATGGATATGTGCTTGACGGTTTTCCTAGAACAATTCCCCAGGCGGAAGCATTTGATAAAAGGCTAAACGAAAAGCAAAAAGTGATTGTCCTCAATCTTGATGTAAAAGATGAGACGCTTATTAAGAGAACAGCAGGTAGATTAAGCTGCAAATCATGCGGACATATTCAAAACAAATTTTTCTCTCCTCCTGCAAAAGAGGGCGTCTGCGATAAGTGCGGCAGCGAGCTTGTTCAAAGACCTGATGATAGAGAGGAAGTTGTAAAAGAGCGTCTTCGTGTTTATCATGATCAAACCGAGCCGCTTATTGAATACTACAAAAAACAAGGCAAGCTTACTACGATTGACGGGGAGAAAAACCCGGATCAGGTCTTTAAAGAATTGAAAGCTGCTATCCAATAATTGAATAAAGGCTTCGAATAGATGGCGCGGCTCTTAAGATCTTTAACGGTCTTAAGGCCCGCTTTTTCAAGCCAGCCGTATATTTCTTCTACATTTTTAAACCTTTCTCTTGGCACGTTTTGAGCATAAAAGTCATCTATCTGCCATAGCCCAAGCCTTGCAAGTCCGTCTTCTAAGCTGTCGTTATCTGTTAAGCCAGGCTGATCATTTTGAGGCCCGAAAACGCTTTCCAGACGGTTTTTTAAAAAGGATTGCAAACTTGGTATTGCCTGCGCATGAATTCTCATAGCCACATCTTTTAAAAACGATATTTTAGCGATACCATCGGTTCTGCCGGAGTTCCAAGCCAGTTTTAACCCCTGATTAATCTCTTCAATGAGTTTTTCTGCTTTTTGACTTAAAAAATAGATGGCTTTTTCGCATTGATTGATATCATCCGGCATTAAACTATCAAGAGGAAGCGTGTGTATTTTTCGCATGATGGAAAGCTGCTCTGCGGTAAGCTCGTTTAGTTCCTCTTCCCAGATTTTATTTAGCAAGGTTTGATGAAGATGAATCGGCTCCTGGTGTGCTTCTAGAGTCAATATTTTTTCGATTTTTTGAGAGGGGTAATTAAGAATATATCGAAAATTGGCGGTTCCAATGCCCATTAATAAGGGAGCAATTTTAGGACTAAATTGAATGTGATTTAAAACATCAACTAACGCGTGCGAACTTAAAGTTGCGGCCCATTTTTCTATTTCAAATCTATCTTCCAATTTATCATATTTATCTATCCATTCGTTCATAACTATTAATCTATTAATAACCTGATAATTAAACAAAACTCAAGTACGATTTCTTTTCTCGTGCTTTTTACAGGATGAAAGGATGAAGGTTATGATGCTCTAATCTTTTTAACAGGATAACAGGATTCGCCCTGCGGGCGGGCAGGATATCTTCACGATTGCTTGTTCATTTTTTTAATTTTAAACTTAAAGCGAAAATGAGACTAGAGATTGTGCTTATCCTGCCCGCGCGCAAGCGCGGATCCTGCCCCGCTAGGAAGAGCGGGATCTTTAGCAAGCGGCCATAGGCTGCGCTGCGTAATCCTGTTAAATAAATCTGAGAAGAAAACAACCCTAACCTTCAAGCTGTCATCACATAGTGAAACACGAATAACGTATTCTTCCTTTGGCAAATTTGTTGTGAGTAGCTATAAATTTAGGCATGACTCCATTCAAGTCTTTTGAAGAAGTTTATCAAAACGCTTACAGTCATGGACTTGAGCAAATTTACAAGCTAGAAAATGTCGACATAAGATCGGTTCGAAAAATCGAACCCAGGCAAGAGTCTGTAAAAAAAGCCGCGATCATTGAACAATACGATGAAGATTTCGATTTGGGTGAAGGCCACAGGCTTTGGCTGTCTCCTTCTGTTTTTGAAGAACCGATCGAAGTTTTGGAACTTCACAGGCAACCTGAAAAACTTCTAAAAGAACAGGGGATTGTTAATCTTAAACATCTTTATGAGGCGGATCTTACCCAATTCATTTATTCAAAAGGGATGGGGCAGGGCCATATAGATGAAATAAGCTCTAAGCTAAATAACTACCTGTCAGGAAAAGCCATCCACCGTCAATACCATATTGATTTCAGCTCGTGGCTAATATCCATACTTGCTCCTTTAACAAGAAAAGAAAGCTATCTTCTATTGGAAGAATATCGTGTAGGGCATTCTATTGTTTTAACTCCTATGGATTTGATGGATGTCAAAAAGATGGGAAAAGAGTCGAGATCAGCGGTTATTAAAGAGGCAAAAGAAAAAGTCCTTTTAGAGAAGCATAAGATTATAAAACGCTTTCGTGAAATTGAATCTGCTTTTATCAAACCTTGGGTATTAGGAAGGCTGGGAATTGCATCTCGAGATGAAGTTGAGGAAAGGCTTAAAAGAAAATCTCAAGAAATCGATCTGAAGAAGTGGCAGTTTATAACAACCCTTGTTCCGGAAATCGAGATTCCCGAACTTTACTATGCCACTCCTCAAATAGAGGCTGACTTTCTTATTTTAGAGAAAGCGATCCGTTCTTTCATCTGGAATGATAGAGCCGTTTATCCTCTACCCGATTTACATCGCCTTGTTTCTGAAAAATTGTCGCATTCGTTTCGTTCGCTCGAGTCTATAAAATTGTTAAAGTTCTTAGAAACTTCTCCCGCTTTTTCCCTAGTTAATGAAAACGGAAACATCTTAGTTTCAATTGCCTAACGCTCGCCATTTCCTAAATTCCTAAAACCAAATAGTATATAATAAAAATTTGAGAGAGGGTTGCTATGAGCTCTAGTAAAAAAGTGGTGGTTACAGGAGGAGCGGGGCAAATTGCTTATAATTTGCTTTTTCGAATCGCAAACGGAGAGCTGTTTGGAAAAAATCAGCCTATTGAACTTGCCATTTTAGAGTTGCCTGAAGCCTTTAATGCCCTTCAAGGGGTAAAAATGGAGTTGGATGACTGCGCATTTCCTCTCTTAACAAAAATCACGATCGGCACTGATCCCTTTAAAGTATTTGAAGGAGCGGATATTGCGATTCTCGTAGGAGCTAAACCTCGCGGGCCGGGAATGGAAAGAGCCGATCTTTTAAATGAAAACGCGAAAATCTTTGTTGAACAAGGAAAGGCGTTGAATTCTGTCGCAAATAAAAATGTTCGCACTCTTGTAGTCGGCAACCCCTGCAACACAAACGCATTGATCACGCTTGAAAACGCGCCTAATATCTCGAGAAATAACTTTTATGCAATGACGCGGCTTGATCAAAACCGAGCCACTTTCCAACTAGCTCAAAAAGCAAATGTTCCTGTTACAGATGTAACGCAGGTAACTATTTGGGGGAATCATTCATCGACGCAAGTGCCCGATTATCAGCATGCAAAAATTAAAGGCCGTCCTGCGGCAGAGGTTATACCCGACCTAAACTGGCTTCAAAACACGTTCGTATCGACGGTTCAAAAAAGGGGGGCTGAAATAATCGCCGCAAGAGGGAAATCTAGCGCGGCATCTGCTGCAAGCGCGATTATAGATACCATCCGCTCCCTTTATACTCCGACTCCAGAAGGGCAGTGGTTTTCGCTTGGGGTTTGGAGCGAATTAAACCCTTATGAAATAGACACCAATTTAATTTTCTCCTTTCCTCTAAAATCAAAAGGGGATGGAAGCTGGGAATATGTTAAAGGACTAGAACTAGATGGATGGCTGCTCAAAAAATTGGCCGAAACCCAGCGTGAATTAATCGAGGAAAGGGATCAAGTGCGTGATTTTGCGAGGTTAATATGAGTGAAAAGCTTTTTGAGATTACAACCGATCAGTTAGATACCGGGCTGCGCGGATATCCGATTGGTTATTGCTCAACTTCAACGGTTGATGCCCAAAAAGGACTTTTTTATGGTGTCAAAAAAGTAGAAGAGTTAATCCATAAAGAGCCTGAAGAAGTTATTTATCTTCTCTATAAAGGGAAAGAGCCAAGCCAAGAAGAGCTTGATCTATTTAAAAAAGAGCTGAGGCAGAACGCGAAATTAAAAAAGGAAACCATCGAGGCGATTGAACGTCTTCCAAGGCACGGCCATCCTATGGCCTTATTTTCAGCGGCGATTCTTATTGTTGGAATGGAAGAGGGAACAGACGATTACAAAAAAGACGCGAACAACCTAATAGCCAAAATTCCTGAGATTGTCGCAGTCGTAATCAATCACCATGCCGGATGGGGCAAAACTCCTCCGTCAAAACCTGAGCTTGGTTATATCGAGAATTTTGTCGCGATGCTGAATGTTCCCAATAAAAATGCGCCTGTCTTAACTGAAATTTTTAAGCTATTTAATATTCTTCACTATGACCACGGTGGGGGAAATCTCTCAACTTTTGTTGGCAAAGCGATTGCGTCTGGTCTTGAAGACATGTATGGCTCGATTTCTGGCGCGATGAATGCCCTTGCGGGCCCTCGCCATGGCCGAGCTAATCAGGATAGCCTGGAGTTTTTGGAAGCTATCATCAAAGATATTGGATCAGACGTATCCGCAGAAAGGCTAGAAGAATATCTTCGTAAAAAAATTGCCAATAATGAGCTGATTTTTGGATTTGGCCATGCGGTTCTTCGTGTTGAAGATCCGCGAGCGCAGGTTTTTTATGATGTTTCTTTAAAGCGTTTTCCAAATAATCCCCTTGTAAAAATGGCAAACTTGCTAAGATCGGAAGGGTCGAAAGTGTTAAAGGAGAATCCAAAGATATCAGATCCTTACCCTAACGTAGATGCTATTTCAGGACCGGTGCTTGCTGCCGCAGGTTTTAATTATCCTGAATATTTTACGGTGATATTCGGAATGGCTCGAGTGGTTGGGATTGCTATCCAGATTGTCGATGAGCGCATTTATGCGCGCGATGGTAAGGGAACTCCCATAGTTCGACCAAAATACATTTATAAACCTCGAGCTTGAAAGATGAACCTTAACGATATTCAAATGAGCTTTAACAGGGCGTTAAAGCACACCTTTAGCCGTGAAAAATTATTTCTCGTATTTCTAATTTTAGCTGCGTGCGGTCTTCTTGCCGTATTCTTTCGCGGAATCGCGACGAACGCAGGGGATTGGGTATCTTTAAGCCTGTTTTTTATTCCTATCTTTCTTTGCGCGGGCATCTTGCTTTCTACGGGAATATTCCTTATCCGCATCTATCACGATGAAATTAAGGGCCGTCCCTTTTCTTACAAAAAAATACTTGTTAAATCGTGGGAATTGATTATTGGCGCCGCTTACTTTTCAATTCCTGTTATTTTGCTCTACTTAATCCTCTGGATGCTGCTCGGAATATTCATGATGCTCAAGTCAATTCCGGGACTTGGAGAATTTTTCGGCGTTGTGCTTGCCTTTGCCCCCTTTTTAATTAACTTCCTGACGCTTGTTCTCTCCGTCCTTAACTTTGCTGTCCTTTTTTATGTAACGCCGGTTGTTGCTCTCCGTGGGCTCTCGCGCCATATGGTAACTCAAACGCTTGTCCGCCGCTGGCAATCAGACGTTTTTTCAAACCTCTTACTTCTATTCATTGCCTTGATGCCGCTTACCGTAGTAGTTGCGCTGCTCGTCGCATCAGCGATCATAACCGGCTCCATCTGCGTTAACTGCACAGATCCTGTCCTGACGGTAATAGAATGGTTCTTCGTGATGATTCCGTTTACCGCGCTTCTATCGCCTGCAGTTGTGTTCTTCTTTAACTTTGCCGCCGAAGCGCACGTCCTTTCCATGCGCGAAGCAAGAGCAAACTAATTGAAGGATGAAGACAGAAAAGCCAAGGATGAAGGATGAAGGCGGAAGGATGAATAGCGACAGAATGGGCGCGCTTAAAGCGCGCTTGTAATTAATGCCGCTGAAAGCGGCCACATTCCGCTCAACGAGCGGCCTATCTTATCCGCTAAAAGCAGCACAATCTGTCTCTATTCTGCCTTCATCCTTCCGCCTTCATACTTGGCTTTTCTGCCTTCATCCTTCTGCTTTCATCAGCCAGTAGCGCGTATGACGAAGCTCGCCGGTTTTTTTGAGAGCGCCCAAGTTAACGAGTTCGGCAAGGTCCCTTGTTGCCGTTGCGCGAGACGTTTTAGTGATGGATATGTAATTTTCAGCGCTAAGTCCGCCTTTAAACCCCGTTATTCCTTCTTTAAAGAGGCGAAGCAGTACTTTTTCTTGGCGGGGATTTAATTTATCTTTCAGAGAATTCATAAGCTTGGATTTTTGAACGAGGAATTGAAGCCAGTCCATAGATTCTCTTTGCGCCTGCAGGATGGCATCAGTCAAAAAGTTGACCCAAGGGGCTATCTCCAGGGTTCGATTACATTTGCCAAGAGCTTCGTAATATTTATTCTTATTTGCCTCTAGAATTCGAGAGACGGCAATTAAAGTGGGCCGTCCTATCCCTTGTGAAAGAATTTTCTCTATAAGTAAGCGTCCGATACGGCCATTCCCATCCTCATAGGGATGAATGCTTTCAAAATAGACGTGGGCGATAGCCGCTTTTTCTAATATCGATTGAGTGTTATTTGAGTTAAACCATTTGATGAACTGATTCATCTCTTTTGGAATTTGTTTAGAGGGAGGAGCTTCAAAGTGGACTTTGTGATTTCGATTCGAGACGATTTGCATCGGATCGTCGTGGGTTCTATAATTTCCAACTTCTATTTGCGATTGCTCTTTAAATAGTTCTGCATGCCATTTATGCATCATTTGATGCGTAAGCGGTTTATCAAAAGTCTTATAAACGGAATAGAGCAGGGCTGCCATGCCTGCTTCTTTTTTGGATTCCTTTTTCTTGTCTTCTTTTAAACCAAAATGTTTTCTTATTGAAGACTGAAGGCTGGAACGGTCAAGGGTTTCTCCTTCGATTTTTGCGCTTTCTACTCCTTCTAGACTCATTATTTCGATGATAAATTGTCGGCTATCGTCTTCGCTGATGTTTTTTATAACGGCAAAAGCTTTGCCTGAACCCAGTAAAAATTGCCGTTCCTTTAATCCAATTTTGTCAGATCGGTAGTTAAATTGGGGCCATTCAGGTAATTCCCAGTTCCAGGGCATGAGTTATAGACCTCTTTTCTATAACTCATAAATATAGCATTTCTTGAGTTATAGAACAAGAGTCTATAACTCAAGACAAGGATGAAGGATGAAGGCGGAAGGCAGAATAACAACAGACCAAAGCCGCTTTCAGCGGATAAGATAGGCCGCTCGTTGTGCGGAATGTGGGAGCTTTCAACGGCATTAATTAAAAGCGCGCTTTTAGCGCGCCCATTCTGTCGCTATTCTGCCTTCCGCCTTCCGCCTTCATCCTTCCTTAAGTTACTGCGTACTTTTCTTCGATATGAGGATTCAAGCTAAGCGTCGCGTAAATCCATAGCACAATCGCGAAGAAGACAAATATGGCCGCATAGAAAGGGAAAAGCGTTTCGACATTAAGCAGAAATATGAACATAGCTTGCTGCATAAAGGAGGCGGATGATTTGCCGACGCGGGTCATCAGGCCATCCGCAAATTCTTTTGCGTGTGTGCGGTCATTTTCCGATTGGACGACAAGCGCAAGTTCTTTTGAGTTATCAAAGAAGGTATACTTTCCAATTTGCAGGCTGACACTCATTATAAGGCCAAAGATAAGAATCGTTTCGGTGGGAAGGTCAAGATAAAGAGACATAAAGAAAAGTCCCGCGCAGACAAGAACAAGTGACGGGGTTATAAGGGCAAGGGTTTGCCATTTGACTTTACGAGCGAGCGGACGCGCGACAAAAAGGCATATAAGGGTTCCAAGAACCCCCATGATTAAGGCGATTTGACTCATGTAGTAGCTGTATTTTTCGGCATGCGGATAAAGCTCGCTCACTTTCCACTTCCACATTAAATCAAGGAAGCTATCGGAAAATTCGTAGGAAAAAATGATGATTCCCAGAAAAAAAGCGACCGTATTGCGAGATATAGGTTTTTGAATTTCATTTCTGGGGGAATTATCCGGTTGAACAATAGGCTGCGCCTGATGAAACTTGTAAAGAAGAGCCATGATGATGAGATTGACTGTGATGACCGCCACAAGAAGCGTTTCAAGGCTATGCGCGAATGTGAGGCCTACAACTCCGGCAAGAATGCCTGAAATATCGAGTGAAAAAAGAGGGTAAAAATTTTTGGCTTCATCGAGTTTGAAATTAAGAGCGGCTAAGTTCCAAAAAAGAATCGATATGAGAAGCGTCGACCACATGTCTCCTACGACATAAAAAAGGGATGAGGGCCAATTATGCAGCATCAGAACGAAAGGGTCGGGCAATATCCCGTCGCCCCAAACTATCGGCATGGTTTCTCTGATAGGAAGCAGCAAGAGAAAAATTAAATAGAGAGCAAGGAAAGAGCATAAGATAATCTGGAAGACAGAATAAAGGGTATATCGCTTGTTGAGCGACCGGAAAAGGGCGATCAATAAAATGGAAAAAGGGATGATCAGCCACATTTTTAAAAAAGGAATTAAAGTGATGCCACCTTCAGGGATCGTTAAGACGCACGCTTCTTTAATCAGTTTAAGCAATTTGTTATTCAATGAAAGACAGGTGAAGATTAAAAGGAGGAAGACGAATTTAAAACGACAGGTCAAAGGTCGAATCATTAAAATTCACATTATGACTTCAAAAAGTTTTTCACAAGCTTATTTGAAAAATGAACGTGATAAAGCAAACCTCTTGAGCCAAAACCATTTAGAACCAAGAGCCGCTCGTTTAGCCTTTTTGCGATTGGAAGTCGGTCGGGTGTAGTTACTCTTAGGCCTGATTTTACTTTTGCTTCACCCATTTTTAAAGTGGGAAAGAAGGTTTCGAAGGAAGGATTTAGCTCTTTATAAGCGACTTTAAAGTCAGGGTCTACCGTTTCATAATTTCTTTCAAAAGTTGCGCCAAGAACCGCCATTTCATTTCTTTTTATAAAATAAGCGGATGAATTTATGGGGTAGGGTAATGCCTGTGAAAAAGGAAATTCAAGCAGCTGCCCTTTTAATAGATGGGTCTTAATTTCAGTTTGTTCTTTGAAGCGTGTGGGGCCTGCCGCGATAATAACCTGATCAAATTCCGAAAGTTCATCAATCGATTCGATTTTTCTTGTTAAAACCTTAAATTTTGAACGGAGTTTATTGAGATACTCAAGGCAGTCAACTATTGCGCCTTGAACAAGCAGTGCCGGATATCTAGGATAAGGCCCAAGCGTTGATGCATCTTCAATCCATTTTAATTCAGGGTAAGTGTTGGCTGCGCGGGACCATTTTTCTTTTTGTTCCTCAGTAATCGCAAGCCTTATCAAGGGTGTTTCTAAAATGTGTTCTGGGGCATGTTGTTTTATAAACCGAACAGATTCTTCGTAAGCTTCGTCAGCAAGAGGATTTTTTTTATTCTCAAGGCCCACAAATTTATGAAGCATGCCTGCAGCAATTGATGAAGCCGATGGAGTTCCGTCCTCAAAAACGGTCACTTCATGCTCGCTTAATAACGTAGCTATACAAGAGCCGGCAAGACCTCTGCCAATGATTGCGATTTTCATAAATTATGCGACTTATTATAACAGTTCCTTATGCATGATATTCGAAACCTTATTTTAACGCTTCTTTTTGGGGTGGTTGCTGCATTCGGCGTGGCTGCCTTTTTTGTTTTAAACTATGGCCCAAGCGGAAATTACACAGTCGGTCAAACCTTGCTGAGTCCCGAACTTTTATCAAAACTCAATTATAATGATTACAATCCTAAAACGGGCGGACAAGACCGCTTTATCTTCGATGTAATCGAATATAGCTGGTTTGATGAGGAGAAAGGGGAGTGGCAAAAAAGAAATATCGATGAAACTACCTATGCTCAAATCTATAATTTGATTGAACGAGATAAAAGTTTAAATGATGTTCCTTCCTTAAAAAATGATCATTCATCAAAAATCTCCCTCTTTGTCCGTACCGAAAGCTCGTCTGAATGGCAAGCCCAAGTAAAAACATTTCAGATAATTGAATTTGTTGCCGATGATTATTACCGTATTGAACTGCATGAAGATAATCCCGGGACGCGTTGGGCCTATTTCAACCATCCTAAAGTAAGACAAGCTGTCTTCAAGATTGTAAATCCATGATGTCATCTCTTTTGTTTTTGGGTACAGGAGCATCAAATGGCGTTCCCGTTATTGCGTGCAAATGCGAAGTGTGCCAGTCCAAAAGCCCTTTTAATAAACGATTAAGAAGTTCCGCATTAATCAAAGCGGGAGATATTCGAATTTTAATCGATGCCGGCCCCGATTTAAGAATGCAGGCGCTAAATAATCATATTAATCACTTAGACGGAGTGATATTTACTCATGCGCATCAGGATCATACGGCGGGGATCGATGATTTAAGGGTTTTTTCCTTTATTTCAGAAAAATCGCTTCCCTGTTTGGCATCCATAGAGACGGCAAAAGAACTTGAGCTGCGCTATTATTTTATGTTCGAAAGGAAAGCCCATGAAAAAAACCGGCCTCGTTTAGATATTGTCACCTTAAATGGAGATAAAGGCGAAACGGTATTTCAAGGCTTAAAACTAAAGTATTTCACTTATGAACAGCTTGGAATGAAAGTAAATGGATTTCGTTTCGGTAATTTGGCATACGTCACCGATGTCGAGAAAGTGGATGAAAACTTGCTTAAAGAAGTAGAGGGCGTTGATATATTAATCCTAAGCGCTCTTCGCCATACCCATTCCATCATGCATTTAACGGTTGACCAGGCAGTTGATTTTGCCCATAAGGCCGGAGCTAAAAAGACTTATCTCACTCATCTTTCGCATGATTTAGATTACTATAAAACAAATGCGATCCTGCCGGAAGATGTGCGTCTTGCGTACGATTCGCTTGAAATTCCCTTTACTGCCTCCTAGATGCCGCGAGTTTGTTTGATTAACGAAGTTTAAAATAAGTGCTTTCCTAAAGGCATGGATTCCTTTTTCCCGTTTAATATTGAACTGCTATTTTTTAAAACCTATAGGCCGTATCGTTGTTATCGTTCGCTCTATCGTTATATCGTTAAAAAAGGGAACGCATCGTAGACAAAGAAACTCTGCTGCTTATCTCTTTTTAAAAACGCATCGTAAAAAAGAAAATCTACTACCTATCTCTTTTAAAAAAGCACGTATGTAGAAAATAGGCAAAAATTATATAATTATCACTAGTGCTTAAACCCGTAAACTATAAAAAATGACATTTCCAACACAATCTGAAGGCAATAATAAAGCTTTTTTAATTTCAGCCTTTCTTCCCGATCTAAAAAAGGAGGATGCGAGAGAACATCTTGAAGAATTGAAACTTCTTGTTGAAACGTTCCAAGCCGAAATCGCTGGTGCTGAAATTTGCCCTATCCGCAATTATGACGTAGCCACCTACATTACGAAGGGTAAGCTCGAAGAGATGATTAAGCTGGCAGATGCTGCTGGCGCCAATTTAATTATTTTTGATGATGAAATATCGCCATCGCAACAGAGAAACCTGGAATTGGCTTTTAAACGACCCGTCATCGATAGAACCGAGGTTATCCTTTCGGTTTTTGCGATGAGAGCGCAAACGCGCGAAGCGAGGCTTCAGATTGAACTTGCCAACCAAAAATATATAGCGCCCCGCCTTAAAAGGATGTGGACGCACCTTTCAAGGCAGGCGGGAACCGGCTCGAGCGGCGGCGGCGGGGCTTATTTAAAGGGCGAAGGTGAAAAGCAGATTGAAATCGACCGCCGGATTTTAAAAGATAAAATTGACGATCTTCAAAAAGAGCTCGAAGAGGTTCGTGCGAGCAGACAAACATTGCGCGGACAGCGTTTAAAGTCTCAAATTCCGGTTTTTGCGATTATAGGCTATACCAACGCCGGTAAATCTACTCTTTTAAATGCCTTAACAGAGTCTGATGTGCTGGTGGAAGATAAGCTTTTTGCGACCCTTGATACCACGACTCGTAAGTTTGAACTGTCCAATAATCAAGATATTCTTTTAATCGACACTGTTGGATTCATTAGAAAGCTGCCCCACCTTCTTGATGCCGCCTTTAAGAGTACCCTTGAAGAGGCCATTCAAGCAGATATTTTAATCCATCTTATCGATGTCAGCCACCCCATGGCTTTTGAACAGGCCGCTACGACCTTTGAAGTTTTAAAAGAGCTCAATGCCGAAGAAAAACCCATCTTAACCGTATTGAACAAGGTCGACAAGCTTCAAGACCCTGCGCTAATCGAGCGTTTCAGGCTAAAATACCCCCATGTAGTCCCCATTTCCGCCTTAAACCGTACCGGTTTTGTTGAACTAGAAGAGCTCATGATAAAAGAGCTTTCCAAGCTACGTAAAACCGTTACTTTGACTATCCCGCAGTCTGATTATGCGACGGTTAGCCAAATTATCCGTGAGGGGCATGTTATCTCCCAGGACTATCAAGAAAATAATATAATTATTACTGCGGAAATCCCAATTTGGCTGGCTAATAAATTAATCCGATCTTAATAAAGATTAGTGTACAATAGAAGGCATTAGTAACTAATTAAGGTTGATAAGCTCATGGGAGCTCCCGTAAATACAGGCATAGCAGGCAGATTCGGCAATTGGTGCGCAAGCTGGAGTCCTGCAAATATTGTTAGGTCATATGATGCGGATAACCGAAAGTACTTGAACGAAGTCAATCCAAGCGGAGACTTTATTCGGTTGATTGAACAGCTGGCCGACGCTTTACCCAATGTAACGACTTCCCAGGTTACTTCGATGAGTGGAATCGGTTGGGTTGCTGGATGGGCTGTTAGCGGTAAGGAACAAGAGATCCAACGCGGGATTTTTCTGCATGTCGCAGCACATTGGGTTCATCTCTACCTAAAAGATAAAAAAAATCTATCTCAAGAAGAAGTTCTATCCGCTCTTGTGGTAGGTCTTACAAATACTATTCGTAACGTTACTCTTAATCCCGCTGTTGGAACGTCTAAATATTATACGTTTGCATCCGAAATGCTTCCTCCGGTTCTTCGTAATATCCATGTGCTGGTGAAGATTATCGCAAACGTATTGAAAGACATTCACAACACTTCAAACGTTTCAGTTGATTACGACAAAAACGACAAGCTAGTAGCTTCGGTTCAATTGCTCAATTCGAAAATCATCGACTGGATGAGAAAAGAGGTCGCTCTTTTTCCTGTTGAAAGTGTTACTCTAGAGTATCAGCCTTTATTTAAATCACTCGCTCCGCTTTTTGCGAATGATCCTTCTTTTGAATTCATTTGGATGAATCTTAAAACGCGTTTACCTGCTTTAGTCAGTATAACGCTCGTTCATCTTCGCACACTTCTTTCAGTTAGAGACGATGCCGATTTGCTTGAAAAGTTGAAAGCCGATTTTAAGGAAATATACTGTGCTGCAGGCCCCTTAAATGAAGTTAGTGCAAAAGCGATTGCTACATCTCTTTTAAGCCGGTATTTGAAGCCCGTATTCATCTCAGACCATATCCCCGAGTTTATGAGGGCTTTTGTTTTAACGAAGTTAACAGAAATTCTCTCTGCAAAACTGGTAACTCACCGTGCTCAAATTGACGAATTTCTTTCGGATCGAGTTCATGCGCCTCAAGCTCCCTTTGCCGCGCCTGCCGCAGATCGTGCCCCACCGGTAGCTGATAGAGCTCCGACTTGGTATGACCGCTATTTGCCTGAAGCCTTTGCTGCGTCCTATAGACGAGCCGATGAAGCCTATTTAAATCAGCTTAACCCTAATTTTCTCGATTTAATTAATGACTTGAAGTTGAAATTGCCTGTTCCTTCTGCATTAAATGATCTCTTCGGAGCAAATGCGGGTGTCATTCAGCAGGCTATCTTCATTCACTTTATTGCAAACCTTTGCAAAACTATTTATAAAGATAACAAAGGTCCGTTTGAATTAGATAAAATCGTTTGCGATATTACTATTTATTTTCATAAATATCTTATCGACACGCTTCAGTTAAAGCCTCCTGTCACTGAAGAAAGCTTTTATGAACCTACAAAAGCCTTTTTAGTCGGCATTACCCCTGAACTTGGCGATATTCCCTATATTATCGAATTTGCAGCCAAAGGTGTTCATGAGATTTATCTCTCAAAAGAGATGCCGGCTATCCATGATAAGAATGACAAATTGGTTGAAACGGCTGCGAAATTTACACACAAGATCCTTGCATACACAAAAAAAGAAGTAAAAGCGCTTCCTAACAACGGATTAATAAAAGAGCCTTTTAAAACGCTTGCGAAGATCTTGCTCCCGGTCGTAGCCGAAGACGTTTCTTTTAAAGGCGTATGGGATCATATCGAAGCGCGGGTCCCTTCCCTTCTTCAGCTCTTATTGAATCATCTTAGAGCCCTTTTAAGGCCCGCGAATGATGAAGATTTAATCGTGAAGCTCAAGGCTGATTTTAAGATTCAGTGGCTAGCCGTTCCTAACGATTTTCCTCGTTTAAGCGAAAACCTTATTAACCGTTATCTATCTCCAATTTTTGATTCTCCGCTTATCCCGGCCCTATTTAAGCCGATGGTGAAGAAAAAGCTAATCACATTCTTAGCAGCAAAACTGCAAGAAAATATCGTAAAGATTGAAGATGCGCTTGCCATAAGGCCAGCTCCTGCTGGCTTACCAGAGCGCGAGGTTGCGCCTATTGAACCAAGCATTTTTGACAAGTACACGCCCGAGGCGATCGCTCGCTCTTATAGAGATGAAAATGAGCAATATTTAAAGGATTTGATCGGATCAGATAGGCTCGTTAAGTTAGTAAAGAACCTCTCGCATAAAATTGACCTTAGTGAAAATGCGCCGGCTTTTCTTAAGACGATGATTAACGGAAGCGCAAAAGAGCTTCAAGAGGGAGTCTTTATTCACTTGGTGGTTAGCCTTTGCAAAACCATTTATGCGGGCAAACCCAATCCCGCTTCCGAAAATCAAGTTGCTTTAGATATTTTCCGCCATCTCACGGGTTCTTTTAAAGCGACGTTTGATCGAGCCGATCTTACGAGAGACTTAAAAGTTGAGGATTTTAAAGGGCCTGCCGATCAGCTGATAAAGAGCTTGGTTCCTGAACTAGGCGAGATTCCTTATGCCATCGATCCGGCAGCGAAGCTGCTTTATGAATTTTATCTTGTTTCTCGCGTGCCGCTAACGGCTCCAGTAAAAGATCCTTTGAACGATACTGTCGCGAATTTAAATCAAAAAGCTGCTGACTACGTTAAAACGCAAGCTGCCGATGTTAAAAATAGCCGGGTATTAAATGACGTTGACCCGGGTCTTGGTAACTTACTCGATCTTTTGATTAACAATTTTAACGAAGATCCCGCCTTCCAAGGTCTCCGAACATTTTTTGGAAATCAGATTCCTTCCCTTATGCAGCTGGAAGTATCTTATTTAAAGAATCTACTCAATGCAAAAACAAATCGCGAGCTTTTCATTAAATTCGGACTTGACTTTAGCCGTATTTGGAAAGAGAATCGTCAAGATCCCGCGGCATTAACTAACGCAATCCTTTCGCGTTATTTTATGCACATGATCGATTCGCACTTGATTCCGGCTACGTTGAAGCCCTTTATTCTTCCGATGATCCAAGAGAAGCTTAAGGACATTCTCTTTAATAATCAGAGAGAGTTCAAGAATAAGGCTATAATCAAGAATCAGGCCATAATCGACGCGGCTGTTGCTGCTTTTGATCTTGAAAAGGATATTCTTCTCAATGATCCTCTTGCGCATTATTCTGCAGAAGCACGACAGGTGGTTTCAGCTTTAACAAAACGTTTTTATCCGAATGTAGAGAAAAAACTGCCTAAAGAGGTTTCAAAAGAGCTTGGCGAATCCATCATGGAAGACGCTTTATACCATGTTTTTGGAAGGCTTCAGTGCAAGTTCAGAGCGAATAATTTCAAAGAACTCCAATCTCACATTATTGCGTATACGCACCAAAAAATGAGCGTGCTTGTTCGCAGCGCGGAAATTGACGATACGATCTATTTACGTATGGCGACCGAGCTTCTGGATGAATTAGCTCCAGGGGTAAATGCTTGTCCTTTTATTGGAAAAGGTCTGCTTGTCGAATACTTAAAGACGATTGTCGAGATTGTTCATATTCGCGAACCTAAAGATTTAGGTTTTGGCGCACTCGATAAGGAAATGAAGCCTTTCCTTAACTCGATTGTCGATTTTATTCTAAAGAAAGCGGTCGAAAAGCCCCTCGAAATAATACCTGAGCTCGTCTTGAATCCAAATGATCTTAAGAATCCCGAAACGCTTGCGCTTGCGCATACAGCGCTTTACAAACATCTTGCAAATGGATTTGCTCAATTTTTCGGAAACGGGAAACTTCATCAAGGCCTCGGCACGCTGCTTGGCCTCTTTTCGCAATATGGAAGCGATAAAGCTCGAATTTCCGAATATTTTGCAAACTGGGTAAAAGGATTTGATTTTGATGCTGAAAAAGCACCGTCCATTTCAGAAGAAGCAGGTTCCAAAGCCTTTGATTCCCTGCTTGAAAAGGTTCATCCTTCAAAGCAGTCTTATTTGAATGATCTTTTAAATCGCTTCTCTAAGGGAGACGTCGAAAAGAAACGGCTCTTATGCCGCCATCTGCTTCTTAATCTGAATTTGGAGAGAGCTTTAAATGATTTAAGTCCGAAGCTTGACGAGCTTGAAAAGATGGATAAAGAAATGGGAGCAGTCCTCATGACTTCGCTTCTCCCTACTTTAAGCCGAGAAAAGTACCCGGATTTATTTGATAATGTAACCGACATTTTCGCGCCTTCGCTACTAAGAATGTTGGGTACGATTCCCGAGAAGCTAAAGTTACATAGTGAATTGGATTTGAAGTCGCTTGCGCATCCTAAAATTCATCCTGCCGCGACCATCCTTTCAAAGCTATCAGCTCTTACTGATGCCATTTCGGAGTCGGCTATAGAGTCAGACTTCGCTATCGGTAAAAAACTCGCCGCGTTCTTTGTTGAGATCGGCGCGTCGCACATGATTGTCAATAACGATAATAACATCGACTTGCTGATTGTCTGGCTTGCTGAGCGCAATTTCATGGCTTATGACGATGTTAAGCTAAAGAAATACGCTAAAAAATTAATAAAGGCTTTTTGCCCAGTTCTCGAAGCGTTTTCACCGAATAGCGAAGAGATGGTGGTTAAGCTGCTTCAAACAGCCAAAGCAAAAATTCCGTCCAATGATCGTAAAGATTCGAAAGCCGCGATAAGAGCGATTCTGTTTGATCCAAACAATAGGACCGACCACCACAATTATGATGTTGACCGCTACATCGAGCAAATTGATAAAGCCGTGTTTGCCTTCGCAGGACTTATTCTGAAGTGGACGCGCGCTTACGGCGAAAAGAATCTACCCGATAGCTTAAAGCAGCTTGTAAAAGTGGAAGGCCCTTTGCTTCAGCATTCGCAGGAAGTGATTGCCGCTCTCTTGATGAAGGCTGTCTTAAACTTCATAAGAAAAGTGGAAGAGGTCAATCCAGGTCCGAAAGGAACCCTTTTGGGAAGAGCGATTTATGTTCTGATCAATACGATCGTGACGAACTTGCCCGACATTAAAGAGGGGAACTTTAAAGACTTAAGCGAGGCGCTTTGGAAATTATTTGATCTCGATAAGGAAGTTTCGTTTGATTTAAGTTTCGTAAGGAAGGAATTCCTTCCGAAGCAGCTTATGGAATATTCGCAATCGATGCGTAAATATATCGATGAGATGCCTAAAAACTCAAAAGAGCTGAAAGAGCTTTTCAATAATAATGCGCTTCCTGAGTTATTAAGAGTACTTGGAACGGTATGGATTAAAGATTTCATCCCTCACTTCTTATCCGAAAATACGGAAGAACTTTCAAGCGTCCTTTTGACTGAAATCAACGGCTTCTTTGATGCGACAGTTCTTCAAGAAGGGGATAGCTCCTTTATTGCCGATACGATTCGCGAGCTCTTAAAGAAGCGTGAAGATAACGGGATGGTTAATGCCTACGCCTTCGCAGGACTTTATGCTTCTGCTTACATGATGAAGTTTTTTAATAACCTCTTCAAAAAGAAAAAGATCGACGGTCTTGCCCAGGATGTTGCAAGGGGTGCTGTCAGCAAATTATCGACCTATTATAGCAAAGTTGTTGAAGTAAAAGGAAGAAAGCCTCACGCCCACCTATTAAGTCCAGAAGAGTTAAAAGACGGCCTTGGAGATCTTTTTAGCAACGGCATGCCGATTAACGAGGAAGAATTGAGCGATAGTCAAAAAGTATTCTACGGTAAAATGACGAAAGCGCTTGAAAAAGCAGGCGATGCTGATAAGCCAGATTCAGTTCCTATGATTGATTTCTTGCAGGAGCCGTTCCATAATCTTATAACCGATAAGCTTCTGCCTTCTACCTTAAGTGCGATTATAAAGACTATCGGCTCTAGAAAGACGATTAACAAAGGGCTTCTGAAATTAATTGAAACGGTTACCGAAAAGCTCAGTTCCGACTGGGATATTTTGGAAAATACGTATCACAATACGTTATGCAATGT
>CAZABG010000013.1:620-38838 GCA_964483465.1 uncultured bacterium | reverse complement strand
ATTCTGAATGATGCGATTTAACTGGAAAAGAGAATCGATAGATGCCAGGCCTAAAATGCGGCTCACTTTATCGGCAGTGATAGTTCCTTCTTCAAAGCCGATCACCTGATCCAAAAGAGATTCGGCATCGCGCAGGCCGCCTTCAGCTTGTTTTGCGATGATTTGAAGCGCTTCATCTTCGGCCGTCACGTCGAGCGTTTTGACGATGTTCTTCAACTTTTGCGTAATGGTTGAAAGGGGAATGCGGGCAAGCGAAAATCTTTGGCATCGGCTCAAAATAGTGGGAAGGACTTTGTGCGGTTCGGTTGTCGCGAAAATGAAGATCACTTTGGCCGGCGGCTCTTCGAGCGTTTTTAAGAGAGCGTTAAACGCCTCCTTAGTGAGCATGTGCACTTCGTCAATGATATAGATTTTGTGGCGCCCGCCGCTTGCCTGAATCGCGATGGTCTCGATGATTTTTCTGACATCATCGATACCGCGGTTCGACGCGCCATCGATTTCGATCACATCAAGTGACTGGCCTGCTTTGATTTCGGTGCAAGAGGAGCAATGAGAGCACGGCTCAAAATCGTGATCGAGGTTATCGCAATTGACCGCTTTCGCAAATAGGCGGGCGATGGTGGTTTTTCCTGTTCCACGAGGACCTGAAAAGAGATAGGCTTGATGGTATCTTTTTAATTTGATGGTATTTTTTAAAATTTGGACGATCGCCTCATGGCCTAGAAGTTCACGAAACTGCTGAGGTCTAAAGCGGCGCGCGATAACTTGATACATAAGGTCGACCTATTTTAAATTTAACTAATTATCTTATGTTAGCGCATTCCATGCGTCAAGGATGATCTTTTCAAGGTCAAGATGACGCGGCTCCCACCGAAGTTCCCTTATAGCTTTTTGGCTGTCGGCGATAAGGCGGGCCGGGTCGCCTGGCCGGCGGGGGCCGACGCTATAAGGAATTTTTCTTTTTAAACACTTTTCTGCCGCCTGAATTACTTCAAGTACTGAGAAGCCTCGGCCGATGCCAAGATTAAATTGGCCGCTTTCTCCGCCTTCTAATAATCGTTTTAAAGCAAGCAGATGGGCGGAAGCAAGGTCGCTTACATGAATATAGTCGCGAATGCAGGTGCCGTCGGGGGTGTCGTAGTCGTCGCCATAAACAGTAAGGACTTTATTTTCTTTTAAGCCTTTAAGCAAGAGGGGGATGAGATTATTTTCTTTCTTCTTATAGTTTTTAAGGATCCCGTGCGGATCGCCGCCTGCTGCGTTAAAGTAGCGTAGGCTGATCGATTTTAAGGATAAGTCTGCCAGGACCGATTCAATCATGGCTTTCGTTTTTCCATAGGGGTTAATAGGAGCAATAGGAGCATTTTCTAATATAGGTGTGCTTTGGGGAATTCCGTAAACGGCAGCGCTCGAGGAAAAAATAATTTTGTCGGTGCCTGATTGTTGCATCGCTTCGAGAAGCCGAAGGGTTCCTGTCACATTATTTTTATAATAAAGGAGGGGATTTGCGACCGATTCGCCTACGTCGGTCAAAGCGGCAAAATGGATGACGGCATCAATTTTATGGTTTTTAAAAACTTCTCCCACCTCTTCAAGTTCCCCTTCAATAAAGGCGCCTCCCTTGATGGAACGGATGTCTCCGCGAGATAAGTTGTCAAATACAAGGGTCTTAAATCCCGCCTCATTCAAAAGAAGATTTACATGGGAGCCGATGAATCCGGCGCCTCCGGTGACAAGGATCGTTTGCATAATTACCCAATTTATTACAGAATAACTTTTTTACTTATCATACGCAAAAGGATCATAATGGAGGAACGTGAGATTTTGAAGAATCAATGGATTCAAAAAGCGCAGCAATATTTTGTTATATGCGAGCCTTTTTGTTGCCAATGAAATTCGAAAGATCCGTTTTGCCGTCTGCTTTCTTTTTTTCGTTTGATGAGTTATTAACGTA
Organism: uncultured bacterium; assembly: GCA_964483465.1. Classification (GTDB taxonomy): domain Bacteria; phylum Chlamydiota; class Chlamydiia; order Chlamydiales; family Parachlamydiaceae; genus CAZABG01. Next base: position 36,884 of record CAZABG010000013.1, on the reverse strand, counting down.
AGCAAGCAAAAGTATGCGCGATAGATCAAGCGGCGTTCAGAATTTTACCGAACTTAAGTTCTCCCGCGAGCAAGGATTTTTCGATAAGAATCCTTTAATCCGGTTGTTTATTGCCTTGTTGACAGTCTTGGCGCTTTTTTTCGTCCTGCATTTCCGCGACACAAGAGTTGAGATTTATGAAATTGATACTAAAGCGCCAGGCTATGTAGTCGCGCAAGTCGACTTTGATTTTTATGACGATGAAGCGACGCTCATTATGCGCCAGCAAGCGGTTCGTGATGTAGGAAAAATTTATAAGCTTTCCGATAAAGAGGTGAGCGATAGCCGTTTAGAGTTTGAAAACTTCCTCATATATAATCAGGATTGGCGTAATCAAATCAGTTCTACGACTTTTGATAATATGTATACGGGCGCAGCCGTTATGGAAAAAGCGCTCTCGCAGCTACGGTTTACCGATCCTAGAACGCTCAATAAAATCCGTGAAATCAGCGGCCAGGCGAAAAACTATACCATTTATACTCCTCCTGATGTCGATGAAGAGGTCGTTTTGCCTGATGCCATTTGGCAATACGTCCAACGCAATCTAAATCAGGAATCTCCTGAATTAAAAGGCGCGATTCCCTTTATTGTCGCGTATTATGAAGGAAAGCCGTGGCGAGTCGAGGAGGATATTCCTTCGCAAGAGGCTTTAAGACGAAAAATAGCTGCGCAAGTGCCGCCTAAATTCAATCATGTTAGAGCGGGAAGCCGGATCATAGATCAAGGAGAAAGGGTATCTCCCCGTCATGTGGCAATGCTTCAAGCCATGAAAAAGGCGCTCGGGGAAAATAAAAACTTATGGCATCCCTTCACTATTTTGGGATCGTTGATCATGAGTATTTTGCTTACTGTGGTTTGCTTCGCCTATTTTCGAATCAATCATCCGCAGATTTTAGCATCCAATCGACGTTTGTTCCTTGTAGTAGCGGTAGTGGTTTTGACCTTGGCTCTTGCTAAACTGACGGAATTTGTTCTGTTAACATCGAAAAATGACCTTATTGAAACTGTGCGATATCCGCTCTTTGTTCCTTTCGCTTCAATCCTACTATGCGCGCTTATGAATCCTGCGATTGCAACATTTGCAGCAGGCTTTCTTACGATTTTGCTAACACTTACGCTTACGTTTGATCATGCCGGATTTATGATTATAAATTTAGCGGCTGGTGTGGTTGCCGTTTTAACGACGCATTCTTTGAAACGACGTAAAGAAATATTTGAAGTGTGTTTTAAAGCCTATCTTGCCTGCATCGCGGTTATCTTATCTATTCATCTCTACGACAATACATTTTGGAAAGGGGCTATCTTAAACGATGCGGTCGTTTCGGCTGTTTTTATGTTTTTAACGGCGATTTTAGTTGTCGGGCTTCTTCCGCTTCTTGAGTCGGTATTTCGGGTAATGACCGATGTCACCTTGATGGAATACATGGATCCGAATAATGACCTATTGCGAAGATTGTCGATTGAAGCCCCAGGAACCTATCAGCACTCGGTCGTGGTGGGAAATTTAGCGGAAGCGGCAGCTACTGCGATCGGCGCAAACGGCCTTTTTTGCCGTGTTGCGACTCTTTATCATGACATTGGTAAAATGGCGACGCCTCAATACTTTACCGAAAATCAGCAAGGGGGAATGAATCTGCACCAGTTGTTGACGCCAAGAGAATCCGCCGAAGTGATTATTGCGCATGTTCCTGAAGGGGTGGTGCTTGCACGGCAGGCAAATCTTCCTGAACAATTTGTGGATATCATTAAGGAACACCACGGGACAACACTTGTTTATTACTTCTTTCGCAAAGCAGTTGATCAGGCCGGCGGTGAAAGAAGCGGCATTGATGAATCGGAGTTCCGTTATGCCGGACCTAAACCCCGTTCAAAGGAATCGGCTATCATCATGATTGCGGATACTTTAGAAGCCGCATCCCGCTCCTTAGATAAGATCGACGAAGATTCATTGAATGAACTTGCAAACCGTCTTATCCGGGAAAAGGCGGAAGATGGGCAGTTTGACGAATGCCTTCTTACTTTCGAAGAGCTAGCTATTGTAAAAGAGACTCTGATTAAAACGCTTGTGGCCTACGGCCATTCCCGCATTAAATATCCTAAAAAAGACAATCTTTCACAAAAAGATGAAGAGCTGCTAAGTTCTGAAGCATGAAAAAAGCACTCATTACTGGGGCTACCTCCGGCATAGGAGAGGGGCTCGCAAAAGCATTATCCCAAAAAGGGTATGATCTTTATTTGACGGGTAGGAATGTAGAAAAGCTAAATTCATTAAGATCCGAACTTCAAACTAAAGTAGAAATTCTCCCTTGCGCTTTAGAAGTTGATTATCGCCCTTTGCTTTCTTGGATGGAAGAATTTTCGCCGGAACTCATAATCAATAATGCCGGGTTTGGCCTATACGGCGACATGATTAATCATAAGCTCGAAGAGCAGACAGCGATCGTTCGTGTAAATTGCGAAGCCCTTCTTGCTATCACATTAAAAGGCGCTCAGTTGATGCGAGCAAAAAATAAGCAAGGAACGATATTGAATGTCTCTTCTGCAGGAGGCTATCAACCTTTTCCGGGGTTTTCGGCCTATGTGGCATCAAAATCATTTGTCACAAACTTATCGGTTTCTCTTCATGAAGAGATGGTAGATTACGGTATTAATGTGCTTGTTTCATGTCCCGGAAGAATTAGCACCAATTTCGCGAAGCGCGCATCAAAACAGCCGCAAGAAAGAAAGGCTCCTGGTTATATAATGACGCTCGAGTATGCCGTGAATAGAATGATTAATCAGATTGAGACAGGAAAGCCGGTAGATATATTTGATTGGCATTACCAGTTTCTGGTTCATCTTTCTCGCTGGATTCCGGATCAATGGATTTGCAAATTGCTAAGAAAACAAGCGAATTTAAACTAGACAAAGTCATTTCGACTTAAAAAGGGATTTAATTTTTTCGGCGGCTTTTTGTGCAGCTTCTTCGAGTTTCGCAATACTTGAAGCGTATCTTGAGGCAGTTGTTGCGCTATCATGCACTTCATCCGGATCAAAATTATCGAGATTATACTCTGATATGGTTTCTTGAATGTCGCTTGGAGAGTCGGTTAGTTCTATGGCTTTTCTCAAGCGGTCATAATCTCTCGTTTCTAAATCATTCAGTTCTGCAAAATTTCGCGCGTTATCCAGTTGTGATAGAACAGATTGTTTGTACCGTTCAGCATTTTTTGGTTTGCTGCCTTCGAAATCAAGGTGGGATAAACTTGAAAGATTATATTTATCTACTGCATCACGGACGCGATCGATTGTTTTTGCGTTTGCAACTTCCGCTCGTAATGTTTGCAGCTCTTGAGATTTATTCGCTTTTGATTCGTTATCGATATTCTTTAAAATTTGTTTCTTAATTTTCGAGGTCTCATCAAATGAGGAGGCGATTTCGCTTAAATTCTCTTTTGCTGATTTAACAGCTCTTTCGGCTACGTTCTGCAATTTCCCTAAATCAGACCCTATTGTCGCGGTTTTGCCTTTAAATGAAGCCACAGCATCAATCGAGTTGCCGTCTGTTGTCGCATCTCCTAATAATGCTTTTCGGATATCATTTACCGAATTCATCTCTTTAATCTGTTCTTTTAGAGCGGAATTTGGAAGTTCATTTAGAACGGCTTCTTTATATTTGGATGCGCTTAGTTTAGAGGTGCCTCCGAAGTAGTTTTTAACTTTATCAAAAGTGCTGCTGCCGGTTTGAACGACCGCTTTAAAAATAGCTTTTCCCTTTTCTTTAAGATCCGGGATTTTTTCATTTTGAGACGACACAGGCCCTCTTATAGGAGCGGATATTGAAATATCATCATGAGGCTGTGAACTCGCTGATTTAAGTGGATCCATTTAAGAGGTCCAAATAATTTTTTAATTGTTGTTCTAATTCTTTATCGGCAAGAAAGTTGCCATATGAATCACGTATATTTACTTGCTTCATAGCAGCTCTAACGTCATCGCTTGGAGCTTGATCGGCATAGCGTTTAACCAGGTTATTTAAGCGGTTCTCATGCGCTTTTTCGGCTGCCTCCTGTCTTGATCCGCGGGGCGCGCTATTAAGTATTTCGTCTAGATTTTGGTGCAGCTCTTCCACAGATAAAAGCCTACCCTCTTTATAATGTGCGTCGCGAATCTTGGCATCGATTGCCTCGAATGCAGGTCCTCTTTTTTCTACATCTGAGAAGGTATTATAGAAGTCTTGCACAATAGAAAGGGATTCTTCTCGAAGTTCTTCTTCTCTTTCTTGAACTTTATTAAGTTCTGATAGGATCGCGTTTTTATAAGCTTCTTTCGATAAAGGTTTGCCAGAATCATCCAAGGGACTTACGCTATCTGCTGCATCGCGTAGATCTTGATAAAAGTTTTGATCCTGAAATGCGAGAAGTTCATTTTTCAAGTTTTGTAATTCTTTTACTTTCTCGCCTGATGCTCCTGAAATGACTTGCGCGCGGCTTCTTCCTACCGTTTTGATAGAGACTAAAGCGGCGTCTGTTGCTTTTTTATCGACATTTTCAAGCGTAGTTTTGGGAGCGATGCGCTCTTTTAAGGAAACAGCTTTTTCGGTTAAAAATTTAATACCATCTTTCAAAAAACCAAGTGCTTTTTCGGCGATATTTTGGGAGGATGCGGTTGTTGATTCGAATAAAAATCTTTCGCCGATTTTATCCGTTAACCCTTGATTCAATTCTTGAAGGGTGTGCTTGATAAAGTTTGCATTTATTCCGGTCTCATTTTTTGCGTTTACAATGACAGCTCTTGCAACTTCAATTTCACGCGAACTATTTCCCGATTTAATTCTTTCATCGATTTCGCCGAGCACTTCATTTCGCATCGTCTCGGCATTTTTGTTAGCTTCTCGATTTTTAATTTCATTGATTTTGCTTTTTGCAAGGTCAACAACATGATTGGCAGTTTGAGAAAGCTTATTGGGTTTAGGGGTATCTTCGACCAAAAAACGCTGGCCGATTTTATCATTTTCAGCTCTTCCTTCATTAAGCTGTTTTAAAACCCCTTTTACCGTATCGGTATTGATTGATCCATCGTCATTTTTAGCACTCTTTATGACCGCTTTTGCCAAATTAAGCTGTTGCTTTACGTCTTCTGGGGTATTTGGATTTTCTAACTCAATATTAATACCAGCTAACGATTCATTGAGTAAGGCTTCAGATTTTGCTTGTTTTTCAGCGTTCAATATTTGACTAAATCTTTCTTGCCCTTTTGCTTTTAGCTCTTGCATCGTGCTTTTAGCGCTATCAAAGCGATCCGATAAAGTAATCTGAGATTGCGCTCGTACAGTCGACGGCAATTTAACATCCATCACGTCTAAAAGACTTTCAATTTCACCTTTAGATTGAGCGTTTGATACCGTTGTTTTTAAGCTAATAAATTTAGACTCATCGGATTTATTATTATATTTTTTTGCTTCGCTAATCTTATCCTGAAAATAATTAAGAATATTTTCTTTGAATTTACTTTCATCTGTAACAGACGTAGCTTGCGTAAACTTATCTTTTACAAATTCTGTTACTTTATTAGCGACAGTGGACGCGCTGCTTGCCGCGTTTGAAACGCCTGTCTTAATAATGCTCACTGCGCCTGAGAGTGAAGGTAAATTAATTTGCTGGGTTACCGCCGTGAAGAAATTTTTTATGGAGGTTAATTGAGAGCCGACGGGGGTGTTGGGACTTGCATCCGCTCGATCTGTAGTCAATGAAGGAGAAGTATCAATGGGTCTTGCTTCCCCAGGGCCGGCAGACGGAGCCCCAGGATTGGGTGATGGGGGTCTATAACCAGATATATTAGGTTCGCTCATAATCACCATTATACAAGTAATGGGGGGATGAGCGTTGTTAATTTACTATTAATTTATAAGGGATTTAAGCGCTTCCTGCTTCATTCTTAGATGGATACTATATAAGCCATTTGCCCTGTTGGGTGTGAGGCTGCCTGTGATTCCTATTTCTTCAAGATAAATTGGGGGGCACTTCAAGATCGCCTCGGCTAATTCACCTGAATAGACATAAATCAGAAGGGCGGCAAGTCCTTTAGAGATCAGAGCATCGGATTCGGCCTGAAAAAAGAGTTTTTGGTCCCTTTTTTCCGTTAAAAGGTGCATCACGCTTTGGCATCCTTTTACTTCATTTAAGGGGGTCTTCGCCTCTTGCGGAAAAGGGGGCAGGTTTCGTCCTAAATCAATAATTTTGCTGTATTTTTCTTCGTCGGTTTTAAATGGAGCGAAGAGAGCTTTAATTTCAGACTGTTTTTTTAGGCAGGAATCGTACATGGTGTCTTAAAGTATAATAAAGATTGTAAGGAAGGATCAAGCAATATGTGGATAATAGGATCTACGCTCGTACTCATCTTCATGGCTTCATTATGGGCGCTTTTTTATAAAAGGACAAATGCAGGGCTTGTGGATATTGGGTGGGCCTTATCCTTTGCCGTTGCTGCACTAGCCGCGATTTATTTAGGGGATGCGGGAACTGTAAAAAAAGCTATTTTTGCGCTAATGGTATTTCCTTGGTCGATTAGACTTGCCTATCACTTATATAGCCGATTTGATGCAAAAGTCGAAGATCCGCGCTATACAAAAATAAGAAATGGGTGGGGAGAAGACAAGGGAGGCTTAAAAATGCTCCTCATGTTCCTTTTTCAAGGGTGCTTGGTCGCAATAATTTCGATTCCGTTCTATTTAATTACAAATGATCCCTCTATGGGGCTCCTATTGCCGGGATTTCTCGTCGTAACTTTTGGCTGGATAGGGGAGATGATTGCCGACAATCAACTGAAGCGTTTCAAAGAAACTCCAGGCAATAAAGGAAAAGTGATGGATCAAGGGCTTTGGGGGATAAGCCGCCATCCAAACTATTTTTTTGAATGGATTGTTTGGATCGGTTTTACGATATCCGCCCTCTTTTTGGATTATGGGTACTTGAGTTTGCTGTCTTTTGGTCTTGTAAGCTATCTTCTTATGGGACTTTCCGGGGTTAAATTAACAGAAGAACAATTGACAGAAAGCAAGGGAGAGGCCTATGAGGAGTACAAAAGGCGTGTGCCCCCCTTCTTTCCTAACCTGAAATTTTGATAGATTTCAAGGTTTTTCCTTGACTTTTTCCGTGATCGTGCTAATTTATTACTACTAACTTAAGGTCTCTAACTCAACATGGCAAAAGAAGACACGCTCAGGCTGGACGGTTCCGTAACGGAATTACTCCCGAATATGATGTTCCGCGTACGCCTGCAGAACGGAATGGAAGTTATGGCCCATCTATGCGGCAAGATGAGAATGAAAAACATTCGAGTGCTTGTCGGAGATACCGTAACGGTCGAGATGTCTCCCTACGATTTAACCAAAGCGCGAATTGTATTTAGACAAAAATAGCTCCGGTTAATCGAGCCAATTTATGGTGTTAGCTCTTGAGTTTTAAGAGTGCAAAGTGTACTCTTTTTGAAAGTCAGTTTTGCCCAGATAGCTCAGTGGTAGAGCATTTGCATGGTAAGCAAAAGGTCGAAGGTTCAATTCCTTTTCTGGGCAGACGTAAAACAAACTGCTTTAGGCAGTTTAACTATTAATTAGTTGAGGAACCAAAAGAATATGGCAAAAGAAGCCTTCAACCGTAATAAGCCGCACGTCAACGTCGGTACTATCGGTCACGTTGACCACGGTAAAACAACCCTTACCGCCGCTATCACGAAAGTGTTGGCTGAAGCGGGCGGCGCGAAGTTCCGTGATTACGCGTCTATCGACAATACACCTGAAGAAAAAGCTCGTGGTATTACCATTAACTCGACACACGTCGAATACGAAACGGCTGCTAGACACTACGCTCACGTAGATTGCCCAGGCCACGCCGACTATGTAAAGAACATGATTACCGGTGCCGCTCAGATGGACGGTGCGATTCTCGTTGTTGCTGCGACTGATGGCGCTATGCCACAAACTCGCGAGCACATCCTTCTCGCCCGCCAGATGCAGGTGCCTGCTATCGTCGTATTCCTCAACAAAGTGGACATGCTCGGCGAAAGCGACCAAGAACTTATCGACCTCGTTGAGATGGACCTCCACGAAATCCTCGAATCGAAAGGCTACAAAGATGTGCCTATCGTTCGCGGTTCCGCTTTGAAAGCTCTCGAAGGCGATCCAAAGTACGTAGAAGCTATTAAACAACTCATGAAGACTGTTGACGAGAAGATCCCAACACCAGCTCGTGAAGTTGACAAGCCATTCCTAATGCCAGTTGAAGACGTATTCTCGATCTCAGGTCGTGGTACTGTTGCTACAGGTAGAGTGGAAAGAGGCGTTGTAAAGATTAACGATAAACTCCAACTCGTTGGTTTGAGAGATACACGTGATACCGTCGTAACAGGTATCGAAATGTTCAATAAGAGCATGGATGAAGCAAGAGCCGGTGAAAACGTCGGTATCCTCCTCCGTGGTCTTGAAAAAACAGATATCGAGCGTGGTATGGTGCTTGCAGCTCCTGGTACTTGCACTCCTCACAGCCACTTCAAAGGACCTGTTTACGTATTAACCGAGAAAGAAGGGGGCCGTCATAAGCCATTCTTCACCGGCTACCGTCCACAGCTCTACTTTAGAACGACTGACGTTACCGGTACCATTAAACTCCCAGCCGGGGTTGAGATGGTTATGCCTGGCGATAACGTAGAAATCGAAGTGGAATTGATTCAGCCGGTTGCTATGGAAAAAGGTATGCGTTTCGCTATTCGTGAAGGTGGTAGAACCATCGGCGCGGGTACCGTTGCTGATATCATCAAGTAATTCGGTTTTGCAATGTTTGAAGGGAGCGTTAAGCGCGCTCCCTTTTGCTAGGGTGTGTAGCTCAGTTGGTAGAGCAGCGGTCTCCAAAGCCGCTGGTCGGGGGTTCGAGTCCCTCCGCACTCGTTTAAAGAGAGGATAGGTGTAAAAGCCTTGAATCAAAAAAAAGAGGTCCCCAGGTGGCTATAAGCAGTAGGACGATGGAGCTCAAAAAAGTGCAAAATGTCACTCCTTCCAAAGAAGAAGCTAGCTTAAAGAAGTTTCGTTTTCGTGATTTTATCGAAGAGGTGAAATCCGAATTTCGACAAATCACTTGGACCAGTAAGGAAGAGCTCATAGCTTACACAAAGATTGTTGTAGGCTTTACGTTTATGTTAGGGCTCGGTGTTTATCTGGTCGACCTCTCTATCCAGTCAGTGATGAATATACTGACTTGGTTAACTCGTTTAATTAGTGGCTAAGGGTTAGGACGGTAATAAGAATGCATAAATGGTACGTCGTACAGGTTCTATCGTCGCAAGAAAAAAAAGCGAAAAAAGCGATCGAAGAAAACCGTGAACAGAAAGGAATGAACGACTACATTTCCGAAGTTCTCTTGCCTACAGAAAATGTGCAGGAAGTAAAAAAAGGCCAGCAGATTGTCGTTGAAAAACGTCTTTGGCCTGGATACTTGCTGATTAAGATGCTCCTTGATGACGAATCTTGGCAATATGTCAAAAACTCGAATGGTGTAATCGACTTTTTAGGCGGCGAAAAGCCGACTGCATTGTCGGACCGCGAAGTTGAAGAGATATTGAGAGATCTCGCTGACAAGAAAGAAAAAGTTACGCACAAACATAAGTTTGAAGTGGGCGATGTGGTTAAGATTACGGATGGTGTATTCGTGAACTTCACCGGATCGGTCATAGAGGTATTTCATGACAAAGGGCGCCTCTCCGTCATGGTATCGATCTTCGGTAGAGATACTAGAGTCGATGATCTCGAATTTAGCCAGGTAGAAGAAGTTTCTGAAGAGAGCAAACCTAGCTAATTGAATTAATTCATAAAAAGCTGAGATAATTATTTCATTATGTCTAAAAAAGTTGTTAAAATAATTAAGCTTCAAATTACTGCAGGAAAGGCAAACCCGGCGCCGCCAATCGGACCCGCATTGGGCGCGGCTGGCGTTAACATCATGGCCTTCTGTAAAGAATTTAATGCGAAAACCCAAGCAATGGGTACTGATATCATTCCGGTAGTGATCACGGTTTATCATGATAAATCGTTCACTTTTATCATGCGTCAACCTCCGGTTGCCGTTTTGATTAGAAAAGCGATCGGAATTGAAAAGGGATCCGCTGTACCAAACCGCGATAAAGTGGGAAGGATTAAGCGTTCGCAAATGCGTAAAATCGCAGAGCAAAAATTCCAAGATATGAATGCATCCGATATCGATGCGGCAATTAACCTGGTTGCAGGTACTGCTCGTTCGATGGGTGTTGATGTTGTAGAAGATTAACCTAGGAATTACTTGTAAAGCTCCTCTGAACCGTATAATTCAGCTTTCGGGCTGCATTTGCAAGGGTAGAAGGGCGTTACAAGTAGTAACAAAAACCAAGTAATTTAAATGGGCAAACCAAGCAAAAGAACTCGGGAGATAGCTAAATTTGCGCCGACAGATAAAACTCTGTCGTTGAAAGAAGCTGTCGAAATCTTGAAGAAATGCCCTCCGACAAAGTTTAATCAGTCGGTGGATATCGCTTTAAGGACTGGTATTGACCCGCGACGCTCTGACCAACAAGTCAGAGGGACTGTTTCGTTACCGAATGGAACAGGTAAGAAGATAAGAGTGCTTGTCTTCGCTAAAGGTGACAAAGCCAAGGAAGCCTTGGCTGCTGGCGCTGAGTTCGCGGGCCATGAAGAACTTTTCGAAAAAGTTAATGGAGGCTGGACTGATTTCGACGCGGTAATCGCGACGCCAGACCTCATGAGAGATGTAGGTAAACTCGGTAAAGTGTTAGGTCCAAGAGGCCTTATGCCAACCCCAAAAGCGGGTACCGTTACTAACGACATCACAAAAGCGGTGCAAGAATTAAAAGCGGGTAAGATCGAGTTTAAGGTCGATAAGCATGGAATCATTAATAACATGCTTGGAAAAATGTCGTTTACGGCAGACCAACTCGTTGAAAACCTCCGCTCTTTCCTTCAAGCTATTATGAAAGCGAAACCCGCATCCGCGAAGGGACTCTACTTGAAGTCGGCATACCTGTCGACGACCATGGGACCCGGTCTTAAACTCGACTTGAGCGAAATCTTAGGTAAGGAGGAGTAGGAACCATGATTAAAGAAAAGCAATACCTTCTCGATGAAATCAAAGGTCAGCTAGAGAAATTCAGCTCGTTTGTCCTTATCAGCTATTCGAGCCTCGACGCAAATAAGCTATCTGCTTTCCGTCGCGATGTTCGTAAGATGAAAGGCGGCGTTGAGTTTGTTAAAAAGCGTCTGCTTGTTAAAGCGGCAGAATCGCTTGGACACAAACTTGATATAGAGGCGCTTCCAGGTCATATCGGAATCGTTCTCGCCGAGCAAGATGCCCTTGAGATGACGAAGTTTGTTTTCCAGTTTAAAAAGGAAAACGACAAGAAAATCAACGTTGTCGGAGGCCTTCTCGACGGAGCCGTATTAAGCGGTGCTCAAGTAGAAGAGCTATCGAAGCTGCCAAGCAAAGACGAAATGCGTGCACAATTGCTCGCAACCCTCGAAGCGCCTATGTCGCAGACATTGTCTGTCATGGAAGCGCTTATTACGAGCGTTGTCTACTGTTTGGATAATAAGGTCAAAGAATCTGAAGGAAATTCATAATTTTTATATAGAGGTATATCTGTGAGTAACAAAACTGAACAATTAGTAAACGCTCTTTCTGAATTGAGCGTTCTTGAAATGTCTGAGCTTAAAAAGGCTCTTGAAGAAAAGTGGGGCGTTAAAGCCGCTGCTGCTGCTGTAATGGCGGCGCCTGCAGCTGGCGGTGCAGCTCCTGCTGCTGCTGCTGAAGCAACTGATTACGAAGTAATCCTTCAAGAAGCTCCAAAAGACAAAGCTATTGCTGTCATTAAAGCAGTACGTGAACTTACTGGTCTTGGCTTAAAAGAAGCGAAAGACCTCGTTGACGGCGCCCCAAAGCAAATTTTTGCTACGAAGCCGAAAGCGGATGCTGAAAAAGCTAAGAAAGAGATCGAAACTGCCGGTGGTAAAGTCACCCTTAAAGGGCTGTAAGCCATTAAATGCCGCCTTCCAAATGGAAGGCGGCCCATTTCTGAAGGATTTAGGAAGGCGAGCAAACGCGCTTCCTTTTTTTGCTTTTCATCCTAGTTCCTTCATTCTTTAACCACAATGGGAGACCTTAAACATGCTGCGTAAGGCACCTCAGCGACTGAGCGTTGTTAAAAAAGAAGATATAATCGATCTTCCCAACCTCATCGAAGTTCAGGTCAAGTCGTATAATCAGTTTCTTCAATTAAACCGTTTTCCTGACGAAAGGGAAAGCATTGGATTGCAAGAAGTTTTTAACGAGATATTTCCGATTAAATCCTACGACGAAAAAACAATCCTAGAATTTATTTCATACTCTCTTGGCGTACCAAAGTATTCGCCTGAAGAGTGCTTGAGAAGAGGGATTACCTATAGCGTCACTCTGAAAGTTCGCTTCCGCCTTACCGATGAAACGGGGATTAAGGAAGAAGAGGTCTATATGGGTACTATCCCAGTCATGACCGATAAGGGAACCTTTGTTATTAACGGCGCAGAGAGAGTTGTCGTGTCGCAGCTTCACCGCTCTCCGGGTATCTGCTTTGAGATGGAAAAGCACTCGCGCGGCTCTGTTATTTACTCATTCCGTATTATTCCTTATCGCGGCAGCTGGCTCGAAGGCGCATTCGATTCGAATGACCTTATCCATATCTACATTGATAGAAAGAAACGCCGACGTAAAATTTTGGCTACAACCTTTATCCGTGCACTTGGCTTCTCATCCAACAGTGATATTATTGAAGAGTTCTTTGAAGTTAAGAAGTACAAAGTCAAATCTGAAAAAGATTTCGATAAGCTAGTAGGTAAAATCTTGGCGTCCGATGTTGCGCAAGAAGAAGGCGGAATCGTCTTCGGTAAAGCGGGCGAAAAATTAACGACTGCGATGTTGAAGCGTATTGTGGATGCTAAAATTGATACGATCAAAATTGCGGAAGATGCAGACGAAACATCGCCTGTTATCAAGATGCTTGCTAAAGATCCGACCGATTCTTATGAAGCCGCATTAAAAGACTTCTACCGCAAAATCAGACCGGGCGAGCCTGCGACATTGTCGAATGCGCGTTCTGCTATGATGCGTCTATTCTTTGATCCGAAACGATACAACCTCGGACGCGTTGGACGCTATAAGCTTAATTCTAAGCTTGGCTTAGAAGTAAACGACGAGACTCTTCAAGCTGTTACTTTAATGAAAGAAGATGTCATCGGCGCGCTTAAGTATCTGATTCGCTTGAAAGCAGGTTATGAAGATACGGCTGTTGATGATATCGACCACCTTGGAAATCGTCGTGTAAGATCAGTCGGGGAATTGATCCAGAACCAATGCCGTATCGGCCTTGCTCGTATGGAGAAAATCATCCGTGAAAGAATGAACTTGTTCGACTTTACGTCCGATACTTTAACTCCAGGTAAAATCGTTTCAGCGAAAGGCCTTGCCGGCGTACTTAAAGACTTCTTCGGCAGATCGCAGCTTTCGCAATTCATGGATCAGGCAAACCCTGTTGCTGAATTGACTCACAAACGTCGTTTGAGCTCCCTTGGACCTGGCGGTCTTAACAGAGACAGAGCCGGCTTTGAAGTTCGTGACGTTCACCCTTCGCACTACGGACGTATCTGCCCCATTGAAACACCGGAAGGACCGAACATCGGTCTTATTACCTCGCTTTCAGCTTACGCGAAAATTAACGAGTTTGGATTTATCGAAACTCCTTATCGTATCGTTCGTGACGGCATTGTTACCGATGAAATCGAATACATGACGGCAGACCAGGAAGAAAAACACGTTATCGCGCAGGCTAACGCGCCGCTTGATGATAACAACATGTTTAAAGAAGAGATTTGCTGGGCAAGATATAAGGGTGAGCAGCTCGAAGTGGAAACCACTCGCGCGACGCACATGGACGTATCGCCGAAGCAGCTCGTATCTATTGTAACCGGTTTGATTCCGTTCCTCGAACACGATGACGCGAACCGTGCTTTGATGGGTTCGAACATGCAACGCCAAGGCGTACCTTTGATCCGTACAGAAGCTCCTTTAGTCGGAACCGGTCTTGAAGCAAGAGCCGCTCGCGACTCTGGCGCGGTTGTAGTCGCTCTCGAAGAAGGGGTAGTCGAGTATGTAGACGGCCTTCAAATCGTTATCTCGCCAAAAGATAACCGTCTTGAGAAAAAGACTTACACACTTAAGAAATTTATGCGATCCAACTCGGGTACCTGCATTAACCAGCAGCCGCTCGTCGATGTTGGCGATAAAGTAAAGCCGGGCGATGTGATCGCTGACGGTCCTGCTACAGATAAAGGGGAAGTCGCTCTTGGTAAAAACGTTCTTGTTGCCTTCATGCCTTGGTATGGATACAACTACGAGGATGCTATTATCATCTCGGAGGATAATTTAAGACGTGATGTATTCACCTCCATCCATATTGAAGAGTTTGAGCTTACAGCTCGCGATACAAAGCTTGGTAAGGAAGAGATTACTCGCGATATTCCAAATGTTCCAGAAGAAGCGCTTGTTAACCTTGGCGACGATGGTATTATCCGTATCGGAGCTGAAGTAAAGCCGGGCGATATCCTCGTTGGTAAAATTACGCCTAAATCTGAAACAGAACTTGCTCCTGAAGAAAGACTCTTAAGAGCTATTTTCGGTGAAAAAGCAGCTGACGTTAAAGACGCGTCGCTAACGGCTCCTCCAGGAACGGACGGGGTTGTGGCAGATGTTAAGATGTTCAAGCGCCGCGATAGACTTTCTAAGAGCGATGATGAACTTGTAGAAGAAGCTTCGAAATTGAAAGATATTCAGAAAGAGTACAAGCAGAAATTGGCTGAACTCAAGACTGAAAGAAGAGAAAAAATCGGTGCGCTTCTATTAAATGAAACATCTCCTGTGACAATAGTTCACCGCAAAACGGCTGACGTGATTGTTGCTGAAGGCGATATCATTAATCAGGAAATCATTGATATATTCGATCGTGAAAATATCGAAGATCTCGTAATTCCTAATACCGAAGTTTTTGAGACGCTTAAGTCGATCATCCGTGATTATGATGTGAAGCTTCAAACGATCGAAACGCAATATAAAACTGAAATCGAATACCTCAAGAAAGGGGATATCGATCTAGATCCGGGCATCATGCACCAGGTTAAAGTTTATGTTGCTTCGAAACGTAAGCTGCAAGTCGGGGATAAAATGGCGGGTCGCCACGGTAACAAAGGGGTTGTCTCGAAGATTGTACCGGTAGCCGATATGCCTTATATGGAAGATGGAACTTCGATTGAAGTGATCTTGAATCCGCTTGGGGTACCATCCCGTTTGAACATGGGTCAGTTATTTGAAACCCATCTTGGATTTGCTGCGAAACGAGCTGGCATACATGTTGCTACACCTGTATTCGAAGGTTTCCCTGAAGATCAGATTTGGGAGATGATGAAGAAGCAAAATCTATCATCTACCGGCAAATTTCACCTACACGACGGCTTTACCGGAGAAAGATATGACAACCCAGTAGTGGTTGGTTATATGTATATCCTAAAATTAAGCCACCTTGTAACCGATAAGATCCACGCACGTGCGGTTGGACCTTATTCACTTGTTACCCAACAACCTTTGGGCGGTAAAGCTCAGATGGGGGGACAAAGGTTCGGGGAGATGGAAGTGTGGGCGGCGGAAGCTTATGGCGCGGCTCACCTGCTTCAAGAACTTCTGACTGTAAAGTCAGACGACGTACAGGGCCGTACCCGTATTTACGAATCGATCGTAAAAGGGACGAATTTGCTAGAACCTGGCAAGCCTGAGTCGTTCAACGTATTGATTAAGGAAATGCAAGGTCTCGGACTTGATGTCCGTACCGAGTCCTTGGAATAGTATATATTTGCGGAGCTAGTATATAGCTCCGCCCTTAAAATTTATTAGGAGTTGCAAAAGAATGTCTGATTTTAACAGACCCCAAGATACCCCTGCGGAAGAACAGTTTGATAAACTGACTATCCATATCGCATCAGATGATGTTATCCGCAATAGCTGGTCCCGTGGAGAAATCAAAAAGCCTGAAACCATTAACTACCGTACGTTCAAGCCTGAAAAAGGCGGCTTGTTCTGCGAAAAGATTTTCGGTCCTACAAGAGACTGGGAATGCGCTTGCGGTAAGTACAAGAAAATTAAGCATAAAGGGATTGTCTGCGACCGTTGCGGCGTAGAAGTGACCGTTTCAAAAGTACGCCGCGAAAGAATGGCTCACATTGACCTCGCGGTTCCTGTTGTGCACATTTGGTTCTTCAAGACGATGCCGTCCCGCATCGGCAACATTCTCGGTATGACAGCGAGCGACCTTGAAAGAGTGATTTATTACGAAGAATATGTTGTTATCGATCCGGGTCAAACCGATCTCGAAAGAAAGCAGCTTCTTACTGACGCGCAATATCGTGAATCGCAAGAGAAGTGGGGCCGTGACGCGTTTAAAGCCGGCATGGGCGGCGAGGCGATAGCCGAGCTTCTCGCGACTGAAGATCTTCCTGCTCTTCTTGTCGACCTTAAAGATAAATTGAAAAAGACGAAATCGCAGCAAGCGAGAATGAAGATAGCGAAGCGCCTCAAAATTGTTGAGAGCTTCTCCTCTTCGAAAAATAAACCGGAATGGATGGTTATGTCGGCCGTCCCTGTCATTCCGCCCGACTTACGTCCTTTAGTTCCTCTTGATGGCGGACGTTTTGCAACTTCCGATTTGAATGATCTTTACCGACGTGTTATTAACCGTAACAACCGTCTTAAAGCAATCTTAAAGTTAAAGACGCCTGAAGTTATCGTGAGAAACGAAAAGAGAATGCTTCAGGAAGCAGTTGATGCGCTCTTTGATAACGGCCGCCATGGCCACCCTGTAATGGGCGCCGGCAACCGTCCGCTTAAATCGCTTTCTGAAATGTTGAAAGGTAAGCAAGGTCGCTTCCGTCAAAACCTCCTTGGTAAACGGGTTGACTACTCAGGCCGTTCGGTTATCGTTGTGGGTCCTGAATTAAAGTTCAATCAATGCGGTCTTCCTAAGTTGATGGCGCTTGAGCTATTCGAACCTTTCATCGTAAAACGTTTGAAAGATTTAGGTCTTGTATACACGATCCGTTCCGCGAAGAAGATGATTCAGCGCCATGCTCCTGAAGTATGGGACGTTCTCGACGAAATCATTAAGGGTCACCCCGTCCTTCTAAACCGTGCGCCTACCTTGCACCGTCTCGGTATCCAGGCGTTTGAACCGGTGTTGATTGAAGGTAAAGCGATCCGTGTTCACCCGCTCGTTTGCGCGGCATTCAACGCCGACTTCGACGGTGACCAGATGGCCGTTTATGTTCCTCTTTCCTTTGAAGCGCAGCTTGAAGCGAAACTCCTCATGATGGCTCCTGACAACATCTTCTTGCCATCATCCGGTAAACCTTCCGCGGTTCCTTCACAGGATATGACTTTGGGTCTTTACTACTTGATGCTCGATCCTCTTTACGATCCTGAAAAACGGGGTGAAAAGCTTCGTGTATTCCGCAGCATGGAAGAGGTATTGACCGCGCTTTCATCTAGCGGCAGCTATAGCTGGTATGACAAGAAGAACCCTGACAACAATAACCACCGCGGTATTAGAACACACGAGCGTATTAAGCTTAGAACCGATGCAGGTATCATTGAAACGACGCCTGGCCGTGTTATTTTCAACACGATCGTTCCAAAGGAAATGGGCTTCCAAAACTATTCGCTTCCTAAAAAGCGTATGAACGAGCTCATCATGCAGTGCTACAAGACAGTAGGTCTTGAAGCGACTGTTAAGTTCCTTGATAACTTGAAATCGCTTGGCTTCTCTGAAGCGACAAAAGCATCCCTCTCGATGGGGGTTGTCGACGCTTGCATCCCTGCTAATAAGCAGAAGATTTTGGATGAAGCGCATAAGCGTGTGGCTCAAGTTAAAAAGCAGTACGAAGATGGTATCATCACCGACGGTGAAAGACAGTCGAAAGTTATTTCGATCTGGACCGAAGTGGCAGATACGCTTTCAAACGAGCTTATGCAGTTGATTTCAGCTCAAGTAGACGGGAAATTGAACCCGATGTTCTTGATGATGGACTCAGGAGCTCGTGGTAACAAAGCTCAAGTACGTCAGCTCGGTGCGATGCGGGGTCTTATGGCGAAACCGTCAGGCGCGATCTTGGAATCTCCGATTACCTCGAACTTCCGTGATGGCTTGACAACGCTTGAATACTTTATCTCATCTCACGGTGCGCGTAAAGGTCTTGCCGATACCGCTCTTAAAACTGCTGACTCTGGTTACTTAACCAGAAGGCTTGTAGACGTAGCTCAAGACGTTATCATTACAGAAGACGATTGCGGCACATTGAATGGTATTGAAGTTTCGGCCATTAAACAAGGTCAAGAAGAGCTTCTCCCGTTGAAAGACCGTATTTTCGGTAGAACGGTATGCGATGATATATTCCTCCCAGGCGACTCTACAAAGATTCTTGCTCATGCAGGGGATACTTTAACGATTAAACAAGCGGAAGCGATTGACGACTCCGGTATCGAATCGGTAAAAATACGTTCGGTATTAACTTGTGAAACAAGACGCGGCGTTTGCGCGAAGTGCTATGGATTGAACCTTGCGAACGGCCGGTTGGTTTCCCTCGGGGAAGCGGTAGGTATTATTGCGGCTCAGTCGATTGGTGAACCTGGAACTCAGCTTACCATGCGTACCTTCCACTTGGGCGGTATTGCGTCGGCATCTATTTCTCCGGAATTAAATGCGGAACACGATGGTATTCTTGTTTATAAAGACTTGAGAGTCGTTCAGAACGAAGAAGGCCAGTGGGTTGCCCTTAATAAAAACGGCTGCTTAAACATCGTTCGCGATGAAGGCAGAACGCTTGATGAGTATAAGAAGCTTTTAGCGACAAAATCTATTGAGCCGCTTCAAACGTTTACCGTTGAACTCGGTACGAAGATCTTGATTGCCGATGCTGCCAAGATTAAGAAAGGCGTAAGGATTGCCGAGTGGGAGCAGCATAATATTCCTATTATCTGCGATAGACCCGGTTATGTTAAATACGAAGACCTCGTAGAAGGTCTTTCGACTGAGCGCGATGTGAATAAGCAGACGGGCCAGACCGAAATTATCGTAAAACAGCACCGCGGTGAACTCCACCCGCAAATCTTTATCTATGCCGATAAAGAAGGTAAAGACCTCGTAGGTACTTACCCGATCCCTGCAGGCGCGATTATTTCGGTGCAGGAAGGGGAGTATTCTTCAGCCGGTAAGCTCTTAGCTCGTATCCCGCGCGGTGCGATCAAGACAAAAGATATTACCGGGGGTCTTCCTCGAGTGGCCGAGCTTTTCGAAGCACGCAAACCTAAAGATTCGGCGGAAATCGCCAAAATCGACGGGGTTGTCGACTTCAGAGGCGTTCAGAAGAACAAGCGTATTGTGGTTGTTCGCGACGAAACATCGGGCATGGAAGAAGAGCATCTTATCCCTCATACAAAACACTTAATCGTCCAGAGAGGCGATCATGTGGTGAAAGGACAGCAGCTCACCGACGGTATCGTTATCCCGCACGAAATCCTCGAGATTTGCGGCGTGAGAGAGCTTCAGAAGTATATGGTAAACCAGGTGCAAGAAGTCTACCGCCTCCAAGGGGTAGATATTAACGATAAGCACATCGAGATTATCATCCGTCAGATGCTCAAGAAGGTCCGCGTTGCCGATCCTGGCGATACGTCGCTCTTGTTCGGCGAGGAAGTTGATCGTAAGGAATTTGAAATTGAGAACGCCAAGGTTACGAAAGAAGGCGGAAAAGCGGCGCAAGCCTTGCCGATCCTTCTTGGTATCACGAAAGCCTCTCTTGCAACCGAATCGTTTATTTCGGCTGCATCGTTCCAAGATACGACTCGTGTTCTTACAGACGCCGCTTGCGCAGGTAAGACCGACTACCTCATGGGCTTTAAAGAGAACGTCATCATGGGTCACATTACCCCTGGCGGTACCGGCTTCGGATGGCATAAGAGAGCGAAAAAGATCCTCGATCGCGAGTACGAGCAAAAGCTTGTTATCGACTTCGAATCGATCGAATCTGCTCCTGCTGCCTAATTTCCTTCCTAAAGGTCCGCGGAATCCACCGCGGACCTCTTTTTTTCTATCTCCATTAATTTTAATATGCAGTTAACAAAGGTTTTACTTTGGACCCTGCGCAATTTGAACCCTCTCTTTTACCCCCTGTAACTAGGCCAAAATCAAAAAACATACGTATTATTTACGACGGCAGAGCCGAATATAGAGATATCCCCATAAACGAGATTTTTCAACTTTTGACAGACAAGTTCTATATAAACATCGATAAAAGATTAAGGTTTGGGGGGAATGATAAATTAGATGCGAAAATTGCTTTGATATATGAAAAGATGAAAGCGTTTATTGAGGAATCTCCTGAACTTAGGTATAGATTACCTACGAAGCCGGAATGGTTAAATTAAAAACCTTTGTAGTTTTACAAGGTTTCTTAAAAGTAAAACATGATCCAATTTGAGTATGTGAAGTTGAAACGAATTCATTAATCTTTTAATTAGGCATAAAGGAGAAAAATTATGTCTATTCCACCCGTTACTAAAAATGTTCGTTTTGTAGATGAGCCGAGGCCAGATGATAGGAATCCAAGACCCCTATTTAGAACAGAATCTGAGCAATTTAATGCTCTTTACACACGTTTTTTAAAAGTAAAAGATAGGGTAAAGGAAGATCCAAAAATTAAGGAAATTGCTCTAAAAAAGCTGGTCGAATTTGCCATGGCGCATCCAGAATATAGGGATCTACTTCCAAAAGAGCTAAGATGAACATTTCATATATTGATACCCTTAAAGGAGTGCTCCCCGATTTTGGTCCTTATATTGAGCATCAATTTGGCGATCAGAGCGAAATAGGAGTTAGCCGGGGGATTAAAAGATTTGCCAATTCGTTATCTAATAAAAAACTCTTTCAAGCGGCAAATCAGATTGACGAATGGAAGCGCACTCATAAAGACGATAATGTCGTTCAGATTATTGATGCTGTGCGGGAGGGCTTACGCGTTAAAATAAGTCTCTTAGGTATTTTTATTTTATCCAGTAATCCTGCCTTAAGAAAAATGAATCGCTATGCCCTTAAAGAGGCGATTGGAAATGGAAGTAAAAAAAATTACGCTCAAGTCGCAAATCAAATAAAGCTTCATCCTGAATACCTTGATAAAGTCTCCAAAATTTTAAAAAAAATTAAAAAAGATAAACTAAATGTTGCGCAGGATTTTTGCTATATCCTAACCCAGGCGCTTGTGAAAGAAGAAAAGGAATACGATACGGCACTTAAACTCATTTCTGATTTCGATGATCTAGAGACCGTTAAAAAGCTCTATAATTATTTCGCATCTACAAGCGTTATTACTAAAATCCCTCATCCTTTTAAAGAAAAGCTAGAGAAGGCTTATCCCGATTTTGTTCCAAAAGTGGAAGGCAAAAAAGAAGAGAAAAAAGAAAGTTACATCCATCTGGTTTTGATCACGACAATGGCAGCTTCTCTTGTAGGCTTTGCACTTTCCTTTTTTTTAGGAACCTTCATTCTTATAGGCGGAGCTTTCTTTGCCTTTTACACACATCGTTATCAAAGTTAAACTAAATCGCCTTTGCTTCTTTTACAGTCAGTAACAAAGCTAATCCGATTATAAAAAAGATGATGATCGAGGTCATTCCGATTACAAGGGAGCCTGTTAGCGCAATGACCGTTGATACGACAAGCGGTCCCATAAAGGAGGTGGCTTTGCCCGATAAAGAGAAAAAGCCAAACATCTGATTCATTAATTCAGGAGGAGCAACACGGGCAAGATAAGATCGGGAAGAGGCTTGCACAGGACCTACAAACGCTCCCACCATCATACCCATTAGCCAGAACTGGGCTTCGCTTTGAGCGAGGAGGGTGAGAAGGCCGAAAGTGATAAGGCATAAGAGTGAAATAATCATCATGCGTCTTGGCCCAAAACGATCGTCTAGCAGGGCAAAAACGGCAGCTCCAATACCTGCTGTCACATTTAAGACGATACCGAATACGAGTACTTTTTCTTCAGGCATATCAAATTGAGAAGCGGCAAATATTCCCCCAAAGGCAAAAAGGGTTAATAGGCCGTCTACAAAAAACATACGAGCTATAAAGAAGCGGAAGATAGACCCATATTTTTTTAAATCGATAAAGGATTCTTTTAGCTGCTTAAGCCCTTTTTTAACCGCGGGAAGGACATCCATTTTTTTAGGCGTATCCGGCGTGTTAAGAAATAAAGGGATCGAGAAGAGCCCATACCATAAAGCAACAAGAACGAGCGCCGCGCGGACATCTTGAGAAGACTCCCTATCAAAATTAAAAGGGGATAATGAGGGATCTATGAAAAGAAAAAGGGCCGCCACTAAAGAGAGCATTCCTCCAACGTAGCCAAGACCCCATCCCCATCCTGACCAACGCCCTACTTTATCAGGAGGCGCAAGGTCGGGAAGCATGGCATTATAAAAGACGTAAGCAAACTCCGATCCCATAGTGGCTATAGAAAAGAGAATTAGCGCAAAGAGGGCCGAATTTGGGTCGGGATATATAAACCACATAAAGGCGCAAGCGATAACATTTAGTAGGGTAAATAGAAAAAGCCACTTCTTTCTTTGTCCCGCTTGATCAGCGATTGCTCCTAAAATAGGTCCGCCGATCGCAATAATGATGCCTGTGATTCCTAGGGCGAGCCCCCATTTTTCCGTCCCAAGCTCTTCATTTTGAACGACTGCTTTTACAAAGTATGCCGGGAGAACAAAAGTTTCTATAATGGCGGAGAAAGAGCTATTGGCCCAATCATAGAACCCCCAAGATAGAAGGCTTTTTGTTTTTGTGTTAGGAATCGTGTCAGACATCATATTTCATTTAATAGTACAATAGGTTGAATTTTTGGAATAGACTTATTTTAAAACGCCCTTTGTTTGATAAAATTAGCAGCTTTGTTGCAATATTTTGAGAGCCTATGTAATACATATGGTCGAAAAATTTCCCAATAAAGTTGCCATAAGGGCAATTTTAACAACCTAATGGAGTTTCAAAAAGAGTCTAATGGATAATTTCAATGAACTTCTTGATCGCTATGCCGATTTGCTTGTTTCTTACGCTTTAAATGTACAGCCTGGTCAGCCTCTTTTTATACATGGGGAAATCATTCACCGCGATTTAGCAGTAAGGATGGCGAAAATCGCCTACCAACGCGGCGCTAAATTCGTACAGCTCGATTTGCAGCCTCCTGAATTGCTTAAGTCTAGAATTGAGCTTTCGGATCCGAAAAATCTTGAAGCGGTTCCTCGCAATTTGGCTGAACGATACATCGAAGCCGTCGATGAACAGGCATCCACTTTTAGATTTGTTGGAAGCGAAGATCCCGATTTACTGACTCATCTTGACCCAAAGAAATCGAATCTGGTGCAGCTTAATTTTAGAAAAGCGATTAAAAGGTACTATGAAGAGGGGGTTGGGCATTCCAAAGTGGCTTGGTCGATTGGTGCGTATGCGACCCCTAAATGGGCAAAGAAGTTATTTCCCGAGTTAAGTGAAGAAGATGCGGTGGAAAAACTTTGGTCTGCCATTTTTAAAATATGCCGTGTGGATCAACCCAACTACATCGAAGCGTGGAAAGCGCATAACAGCAAGTTAAAAGAGAGAGCCGCAAAGCTTGACCAATTGAAAATAGCAACGCTTCACTTTACGGGACCCGGAACCGATTTAAAAGTAGGTTTAAGCCCGCTTTATCAGTTTAGGGGAGGAGGCGATCTTTCCTCTCGCGGCGTGGTATTTGAACCCAATGTTCCGACAGAAGAGTGCTTCACAACCCCTGATTGGCATAAAACTGAAGGTCGTGCTCGAGTAACGCGGCCCTTTACTGTTAACGGAGTGCTGGTTAAGGACCTGGAAATCGTATTTAAGGATGGCGAGCTTATAGAAGCTAAAGCAAAAGAGGGAGAAGCTGCTTTTAAAGAATACATTTCATCCGACCCGGGAGCAAGACGGCTTGGGGAAGTCGCGCTTGTAGGCTGCGATTCGCCTATTTATAAGAGTAATATCGTCTTTCAAGAAATCCTCTATGATGAAAATGCCGCTTGCCATATCGCTGTGGGATTTGCCTATTTGTTCTGCATTAAAGGGGGAGATAAGCTATCCGCGCGAGAGAAAGAAGAGATAGGGTGCAACGTTTCTCATTGCCACGTCGATATGATGATTTCAGATGAGAAGGTGAGTGTGGATGCCATTGATAATCAAGGGAAAGCTACGCGCCTTATTACGAACGGTTATTGGGAGATATAACTCACACACTCGCCTTTGCCCTTGCCTAATTTTGCGTAATAACATTTTAATTCACGTTTATTTCATTTGTTCTAAATGAAAGTGATATTTAATTGAATTTAAGGCAAGGGCAAGGGCAAGGGCAAGGGCAAGGGCAAGGGCAAGGGCAAGGGCAAGGGCAAATCCCATAGACAAATAAACTCGTAAATCGAGTAAATAAAGGGTATATGGCTAAATTCGCAGATTTTGGTAGCGAAGCCGAGCATTATGCCGCAGGAAGAAGAGGCTATCCTGATACCGTCTTCTATTATCTGAAGACTTTTATTCAGGAGAAAGATCCTATTCTTGATTTGGGCTGCGGAACGGGGATTGCGACACGACAGCTCGCAAGGCACGATTTTGAAGATGTTCAAGGAGCGGATCAAGATGAAAGGATGCTTGAAGAGGCAAGAGAAAATCCGCAATATAAACATATTCTCTATTTTCAAGCCAAAGCCGAAGAGCTTCCATTCGTAAGAGGACAGTTTAAAGCGATTACTTGTTTTTCCTCTTTTCACTGGTTTACAAACGATAAAGCTATTGCCGAGATAAAGCGTGTTTTAAAGCGGAACGGAGTTCTTTTTATCGTAAATAAAAAGGATAATCCTTCTTTAAAAGGTGAAATTGAGGCTAAAGTTGAAGCTGAGTTAAATGTAAAATTTCCAAAAGTAATCACAACGGATGAAGAGGTCTCGGTT
The DNA here is from genome assembly GCA_964483465.1 of uncultured bacterium. Classification (GTDB taxonomy): domain Bacteria; phylum Chlamydiota; class Chlamydiia; order Chlamydiales; family Parachlamydiaceae; genus CAZABG01. The sequence continues at coordinate 11,691 of CAZABG010000013.1, read as the reverse complement.
TTAAAAGATCATTTCGAGCTGCAGCCTGTACGAAAATTTCCCGGTGAAGATTTATATACCTTAAATGAAGCGGTAGAATACATAAATTCAACGAGCTTCTGGGCGGCAATTCCCGAAGACAGACGAAAAAATATTCTTGATAAAATTGTTATTCCTACTTTACAGGGGTATCTGAAATGGGAGCGCATCGCACGAAATTACGATGCGGTTTGTCTTGCTGCCATTAAAAAGGGAATATGACATCGCCTTTATCAATCTATCAGCGTGCCGCCTGTTATCTAATAGCCATACCTATCGAAGTTTCCTTCAATTCCATTACTAAAATGCTTAAGGGAAATAAGAAAGGAAAAGGAGGGACAAGCGTATTTATGATCCCTACTTTCTATTTAGGATCCGTACTAGTGTTTGAACCCTTGCATAATAGAATAAGAGGCCAAAATGTCTGCGTGAGAAGTATCGCTTACGCCGTAATGTTTATGAGCCTTGAGTACCTTGCAGGAAGAGCGTTAAAATCGTCTATCGGATGCTGTCCCTGGGAATATAAAAATTCATCTTACGTAACACCCGATAAGATTGTTAATTTTGCTTATACTCCTTTATGGGGACTCTATGGACTCGTTGCAGAACAATATCACGATTTTATTTTAAAAATCGAAATCAAGTCTTGAGATATACTTGATAGCGGAAAATGGACACGCTATCAGGAAGCTTAAGCTCTTTCGGAGTTAAATAAGAGATGACATGGCGTAAACCTTTTGCATGTTCTCTGTTTATGGCTTCTTGAGAGAGCGATTTATAGCTTTCAGGATTATCTACAAACGTATTCAAAATCATTAATGTGTCGCCAAGCACGATACTCGACAAGGCAGCTTGTATAATCCCATTTATTTTGTAAATCCAATGCGTAATAGGGACTTTAGATATGATCAGGTGTTGAAAAAAGTTCAAGCGATGAGCTGTAAAGGATTTATTCGACTTTGTGCAGAAGTTGTTCCATTCTATAAAATTATCAGCATCTATTTTTTTGATTTCGTGCCCTTGGTTGAGCGCATTCGATTTGATTGATGAGGGAGTCCAAAATATTTCACATTGAATCATCCCCATAATGCCAGAAAGTTTTATCGGGGTGCCTGAGGGGCAAAAAATACAAAAACGAATGTTCATTTCTGAAATGATCTGAACTTTTTCTTCAAGATCAGACAAATCGCCGCAAATACCATTGGCCTGATGGGACATAAGGCCTGTAAAGAAGATACAGGCCCCTTTATGTATGAGCGATTGACCATTCGGAACAGTGGATATTAATCCATGATACTCATTGAATTTAGCAAAACCAAAATCAGCGGTAGGTTGAGTTATTGCAGAAGAGGGCTGCATAAAGGCCTCCTAATTTAACCCCCTATTAACTTCTCCAGTTTTGCGTAATCTTCGGCGAATTTAAAAATGCCTTCAGAGAGTTTTTGAGTCGCCATTTGATTTTGATTCAATTCCCATCTAAAGCGGGATTCATCAAGAGAGAGTTTCCCCATTTTTAAATCTTTAGCTCTAGAAGCATCAAGCTTTTTTTCTACTTTCCCATCGCTTTTTGCAAGTTCATCCAATAATTCAGGGGAAATAGTTAGCAAATCGCAGCCGGCTAAGCCTAAAATTTCATCTTTATTTCGGAAGCTTGCTCCCATTACCTGGGTCTTATAGCCAAAATGTTTGTAATAGTTATAGATTTCACGAACCGATTCAACTCCAGGATCATTGTCAGCGGGGAAAGTCTTATTCGGTTCATTCTTTTTGTACCAATCAAGAATCCTTCCTACAAAAGGGGATATGAGAGTCGCACCTCTTTCTGCGCATACTATAGCTTGCGCAAGCGAGAACATTAACGTCATATTGCAATGAATCTTCTCTTTTTCTAGTACTTTTGCAGCCTCTGCGCCTTCCCAAGTGGATGCGAGCTTAATAAGAATTCTTTCACGAGGAATGCCTGATTTCTCATATAAATCGATAAGTTCGTGCGCCTTTTTAATACTTCCTTGCGTGTCAAAGGAAAGTTTCGCATCTACTTCTGTCGAAACGCGGCCAGGAATTATCTTTAATATTTCGATGCCGAAATTGACGAAAAGCTTATCCATTAAAAGGGACTTGTTGCCTTTGCTAAATTTAATAGCATCATCAATTAGATGCCGGTATTGCGGCTTTTCAGCGGCTTTTAGGATAAGGGACGGATTGGTTGTCGCATCTTGCGGTTTATATTTTGCGATCGATTCAAAATCGCCTGTGTCGGCAACGATAACAGTTAATTTTTTAAGTTCTTCTAGTTGAGACATGGTTTTTTTGGGGTATCTTTAAGGGGTTCAAAACGAAAAGAGAGGGTTTCGCTCGAGTCTCCAATGTTAAGATCAAGCCGAGTTGTTAGTTTCGTAAGCAGGAGTTTAAAAGGGATCTTAACGTGGTGTTCGCCGACATCGACGCCAATAGAGGTTAACCCTAAAATTTCTTCTGCCTCTAAGATTGAACGACATAGAGCTTCGAATTGTTTTAGGTGTTTTTTAAGTGTCTCATCCTCAAATACATACTTATTCCAGCAGTGGGCGCATGTTAAATCAGGATGGTGTTCGATCTCAAATAAAGAGAAACGAACGGGTTTAGTACACTTTTTGCAATCAAATTCTAATGTATGTGCACGAGCCATAAGACCATACTACCGATTATATCCAAAAGTTTCCATATATTATAATAGTTTGATAGGGTGGATCCATGGATGGAACGCAACTACAGTTGTTCGATCTAGAATTATTCGACGATTTAAAACGCTATTTAGATGACAAAAAGGAGGGGTTGAAAACCTCTCTTTTCTTGGTTATTTCTCAATCGGCATTTAAAGGCGATCCCGTTTTGACTTTTCCATTTACGAAAAGTTTGTCTCTAGATCAAACCGTCAAGGAATTTGAAAAAGAAATCGATAAACTTCCTCCTGCAGAACTGAAAATGATCCGCTATGACGTAATTGGCGAAAAGATATCGGATAGTTTGATCAGTTTGGTAGAAATATTAGAAGGGATGAGCCGAGAGTTGTTTGAGCAGCTAAAGTATTCTCAAATTGATAAATGGAATTCAGATTTTTGCGAGAACGTATCTATTGCAAAAGAGTTGATTCATGAATCTTGTCTAGAATTGATTAGTTTTGTGAAAGAGCTAAATAAAGCGCTTCGTAAATTCTATCTTAAGATTTTAAAATTGCGACCTTCGTTTATAGAAAAGCTTAGGGTGTATATTCATCAGCCTGTCGATCCCTCTATTTTAAAATCTTTAAACCAATGCGATAAGCTTTTAAATCATAAGTTTAAAGAGTTTGCCCAGAATCAAAAGTTCATAAATCAGCATTTAACTACGATTGAAGGGCTGACTTACCGTTTTCAGGGCTATCAGGCTTTCTCTGAATTTGACTCAAATAAGAAAAACCAGTTTGTACGTATTTGGAGGCTTCTTCAGCTTTTCAAGATTGCTCAAAATGATAATAAAAAAAGTCTGCCATATATCGAATCTACCATTAAAACCATTAGCCCGTCCGGTAAAACCATCCTTCTTTTTAAGGAGTATTTAGCACGTATCAGGCAGCTTGGTTATGACCTTGCAAGATCGTTTAGGGGAAAAAGGGAAGTATCCGCTCAAGCTGTATTGTGCAGTTTAAGGGCAGAGGCGCAAACCCTTCTCAATACGAGTAAAGAATACAGGCATTTTTTAATTAATACGGATCATCATCCTACAAGATACGGCTTAAAGATTTTTGATAAACTATTTGGTGTAGAAGCAAGAAAATCTAAAGAGTTAAATCATCTTTGCCAAGAAGTTGATCGAATTGATCACAAATTGTCAGACCTCTTCGACGCACAGGAAGGTGAAGATAGCCGAACCGTGCAGGAAGTTATTTTCCAATTTATGGAAATCGATCGTTTGATAACTGAAATGGGTCAGCCGCTAACTTCAAGAGCTCTTTTGTCAAAAAAAGGGGATGAATTGGTCCACAAACTGATTGAAGTGAATGAAGTTACAGCTCCTCTTGCAGAAACGTCTATTCTTGTTCAAGATGCCTTAATACGTGCCCTGCGAATTGATTCAAAATTCAATACGCTCCTTGAAAAAGGGGATTTTCACGAGATTGTCGATACGCATCGAGGCCTGTTTGGGCAAAGTTTGGCTTTAAGCCATCTAAAAAGAATAAAACAATATAAACGTATTTTAGAGCATTTGCGAGGATGGAGTTCGAAACATGAACTGTCTCGTCATTCACACGAAACAGAGGCCGACGCACATGATATCCAGGAATCTCTTCAAGAGTTCTTTCATTCTCTTCCGCAAAAGATACCTGAAGGTTCAATTAACTCTTTCCGGGATCAAATTTTAGACCTAAAAAAGCAGCTATTAGAAGAAAGGCTTCTTTTTGCGCAGTTCTTTTATTTCATAAGAGAGCATGAGCACGAATCGCGCATCTTACGTGCAGAGCTTCAGTTCATCGATCCTTATCTTGAAGCCATCGAAAATAAGCTACGCAATTTCAATAGCGTCATCGTAAAATAAAGGATGAATAGCGAATACAAAGGGCATTTCTCGCGTATTTGATTGTGAAACTGTATTAGAATGCGCCCAATCTTTTGTAGTTCGTACTTTAGTTGATGCCTAAGTTGATGGAATAGATTCTGAAGGAAGTATCATAGAATCCATCGGAGGGGACGCGGGCGTTAAATCGATTAAAAGAAAGGGTCAGATCGTTTTTGGCTGAATAGTTTTCTCGTATGAGAGGTATCCAGTCGGAGGGGAGTTCTACCCGTTGGCCGCCTTGATAAACATAGCCTTTTCCTATAATGGTTTCTTCAGGAAGTTTTAAGGTAACTTCTATTTCTCCCGGTTCCATTAGACGTGAAAATGTATTGGCATAAAGGCGCTCGCCATCCGGATAGTCGGTAAATTCTAATTCGATTCCATTAAATTCGGATTGAGTTGGAAAAGTGCGCCGAGTAGTGCTGAGGCAATCAGCTTCAATATCGGTTTTTTCCCACTTAGGACAAGAAGTGCAAGAAGTTAATAAAAGGACGCAAAGGAGCGTCCTTTTTGATAGCAACATGATTAATGGCTATGGCTATGGCCGCTTCCATGGCTGTTGTTTTGAACAGCAACAGCTACGATTGCTACGATAGCTACAGCGCCGATTGCAATTGCTGGAACGAGTGATGGACACTCACGGCATTCTGAATAGCCGCAGCCTTGGTAATCTTGCGAGCATTCAACTGCATACGCGTTGGATGACAAGCCGACAGTTGCCGCTACAGTCAAGAGCGTAATGATCTTCTTCAGGGCTTTCATTAAGGGTCTCCTTTTACTGAAATTTGCTTAAACCACAGGTATGACACAGAGTTCGATTTTCTTTCAATTTTTTTCATTTATTTTTTTATCGGATGGATTAATTGAAAGTGAACGAATGGAATTGAAAAACTCTTTGTAATACGTTGGAAACTCAGTTCTTAACGCGGAAGCAGTTAAAATGTAGATGGTATCTTCATTTTTTATGAAAGCTTGCATCTGTCTTTCTTGGCCCCATTTTGTTTTTGTATCTACTTGAATAAGCTCGGCAACACCTGCATTTGTTTGGACAGTTCCGAGGTTCTTCCATTCCGCATGAGTTGTATCTAATTCAACTTTAACTACTTTGCGTATGAAGTCTTTCACTGATCCGTCGTATTTTTCATATCCCAGATTCATGTTAGGGGGAAATTCTCCTTGTCCCGTACCAATAATCATTACAAGTACATGTTTTGGAAGCGCTTTAGGATCAACCATTTTCCAGTTTTGTGGAGGATTGAAGATAACGGCGCCCGGAGCGTCCTTATTTTTTTCCATTTGTTCGACAAGCGCTTTTTGCTCGTCCAAACTAAGTTCGATTTTATTTGTTGTTTCTTCTGCGTGAAGAGAAATGCAGATTAGCGATAATGCAACGAGTTTTTTCATGTTAGACCTTGTTTTTAGAAACACTTCCCATCCATCTTACAAAAGATGGGAAGGTTTTAAAAGAAATTAGTGGCCGTGGCTATGACCGTGGTTTTGGTTTTGGATCGCGACCGCGACAATCGCAACAAGCGCGATTGTTCCAAGCGCAACAGCCGGAGCAAGCGAAGGGCATTTTCTGCATTCTGCATAACCGCATCCGCCAAGGCTTGAAGAGTATTCAGCAGCTTCAGCTTTAGGTAACGAAAATCCGATGGTGGCGCCAATGACAACGAGAGTCAGTAGTTTTTTGAAAGCGTTCATATTTAAGGTCTCCTGAATTTGAACGATTTAGGTATCTCATAATCAAAATTTAATTTTCAAACATTCTTTTAAAATAATTTTACATAGCATATAGTGTAACACTAAAATTTTAATTAATTGATTTCTGCATCATTTATTGCATTTTTGCGATTTAAGTTATAAATTAGTAGGACGAGGTGAATTATGGCGTGCTTAAATAATGCTAATGACAAAATCCAATTGATTTGCGAACAAATTAAGAATGACGCGCTAGAACCTGCGAAAAATGAAGCGCGCCTAATAGTTGAAAAGGCGATCGAAGAAGCTAAAGTTATTAAAGCTCAATCATTAAAAGAGATTGAAGAAGAAAAATTACGAGCTTTGGCTTTAATCGAAAAAGAAAAACAAATTTCTCAAAACTCTATTCATCTTGCAATTAAGCAATCTATTGACAAGTTAAAACACGATATCGTTAATTTGTTGGATGATACTTTTTCATCTGTTGTTGAAACTGAAGTTTCTAAAACCGATGTGATTGTTAAATTAATTGATTCTGTATGCGAAGCGTTAATTAAAGACGGTATTTATAGCCCCGTTCATTTGACGATCGGTAATAAAATTACACCAAGCGAACTTGCCTATAAACTATCTGATGAGTTGAAGAAGAAGCTTGTAAATGGGCCTATAACTATCGGCGCATTTTCAGGCGGAGCCGAAATCAAGCTGCAAGATAAAAACTTGACGATTGATGTTTCGGATAAGGCAGTTAAAGAACTTTTCTCTACCTTTCTGAAAAGACCTGATTTTAGATCGCTGATTTTTAAAGAATAAATGTCGAATACCTATTTTTTAGCGCCTCTTTTACCTCCTATTCAACTGGGTCAAAAACCCAAGCTGGAAAAAGGGGACTTAGAGGCATTGCTCTATTCGCAATTAAGTGAAAAGGATTTGAACCAATTAAAGCTGTTACAGCTTCGCTATGGAATTGAGGCATTGCGCCGTCATTCCATCGGAGTCGAATATAAAGCTGATTTTCTTCAGGAATGGCTAGATAATTATGAGACGCATGAATTGAGAATAACTTATTTTCATGAACTTTTAGAAGCCTTTTACGCCTTTGTTGAAATCAAGGGATGCCCTTTTCTAAAAGCTTATTTCAAAGAAGAACGGGATTTGGGAGAGAAATTTCTTTCATTGAGAAAAGGGGAAAAATCCCACGCGGCTCCAGATTCATATATAAAACTTTATGAAAAAGGGCCTCTCTACCTAGAGAAGGGCTTAATACAATACAAAATCAGCATGATTGACGAGTGGGTCGGATTAAACGTTTTTTCAACCGATGCCATTTTAGCCTATGCAGCAAAATATTATCTCAATGAAGAAGCTCTTAAGTGGGATCATGAGAAGGGTGAAATGCTCTTGGATAAACTTGAAAAGGGGACGCTATGACAAAGAAAAACGCAACAGGTAAAGTAGTTGGAGCCTTCGGCAATCTGCTTCAGGTTAAATTTGAGGGCCCGATAAAGCAAGGTGAAGTTGCATTTGTTCAAGTGGATAATGTAAGTCTGAAAGCGGAAGTTATAGAAATTGCGCACGACATCGCAAAAATTCAGGTATTTGAAGACACGAAAGGGATTAAATTTGAATCATCGGTTTCCTTTTCGGGCCACTTGCTTGAAGCGGAACTCGGTCCCGGACTTCTATCGTCCATTTTTGACGGCCTTGAAAACCCCTTAGAAGAGGTTGCAAAAGAATCAGGCTATTTCCTTCCTCGCGGAATCTACATAAAACCTCTTTGCCGTGAAAAGCTGTGGTCATATAATCCTAAAGCATTTGTTGGGGATATAGTAAAACGAGGCGATACTCTTGGGACAACTTTAGAAGGCAGATTCGAGCATGCGATCATGGTGCCTTTTAACCGCTATGATGCTGTAAAAATTACCTGGATCATTGAGCCCGGTTCATACAACGTCGATACCGTTGTCGCAAAAGGGGTGACGTCTAAAGGGGAAGAGGTTTCATTTAGCATGGTTCAACGCTATCCCATAAAAGAGGCGCTTATCGAAGGGGAAAAGGTAAAACCTGAAGAAATGCTTGAAACGGGCCTCCGCATAATCGATACGCAATTTCCAATTATTAAAGGCGGAACATTCTGCACGCCCGGACCTTTTGGAGCAGGAAAAACAGTTATTCAGCACCATTTATCGAAATATTCTTCGGTAGATATTGTCGTGCTTGTCGCGTGCGGTGAGAGGGCTGGAGAGGTAGTCGAGATATTGAGAGAGTTTCCGCATCTTATCGATCCTCATACGGGCGAATCGCTAATGAACCGAACGATTATTATCTGCAATACCTCTTCAATGCCAGTCGCCGCGCGAGAATCGTCCATCTATATGGGTATGACGATTGCCGAGTATTATCGGCAGATGGGTCTTGATGTTTTACTGCTCGCAGATTCAACATCCCGCTGGGCGCAGGCTTTAAGAGAAATGTCCGGCAGGCTGGAAGAGATCCCCGGCGAAGAGGCTTTCCCTGCATATCTTGCTTCGCGTATCGCAGAATTTTACGAGCGTTCGGGTGTCATTGAAAATAGGGGCAAAAAAGGCTCTATCACCATATGCGGAGCGGTATCTCCTGCCGGAGGAAATTTTGAAGAGCCTGTAACACAGGCAACGCTTTCGGTAGTAGGCGCGTTTTTAGGTCTTTCAAGAGAAAGATCCGATTCAAGACGATTTCCCGCGATCGACCCTATCATTTCATGGTCTAAATATATTCCTCAGGTTTCAAAACAGCTTTCCAAAAAAGTGCAGAGCTGGGGGGAAAAAGTGGCAAGAGCTGAGCGCCTGTTAAAAATGGGAAAAGAAATCGCTCGGCGTATGGAAGTTGTGGGCGAAGAGGGAACCGCTTTAAATGATATGGTTACCTATTTGAAAGCGGAATTATACGACTTTAGTTATCTACAGCAAAACGCTTTTGACAAAGAAGATGCTTACTGTCCGATTGAAAGGCAGGTAGAGCTTTTTGATTTGATCAATCAAATAATGGGAGCTTCCTATTCGTTTCAGGATCATGATCAGGCGCGCGAGTTTTTCTTAAAACTTCAGAACGATATCAAAAACCTCAACTTTTTACCGTTCAGATCAGAGAAGTATCAAGAGTTGAAAACGGCAATATCTATGCGCGCAGGAGGACTAAAATGAAAACGGTTTACGATAAGATCCATGACATGCGAGGCAATCTTGTTACGGTATATGCCTCAAAAGTCTGTTTAGGAGAACTTGCTGAAATTGAATTAAGAGACGGAAGAAAAACGCTTGCTCAGGTCATTAAGATTGATAACGAAAAAGCCACTCTTCAGGTTTTTCAAAATTCAAGAGGCATTGCGACGAACGACAAGGTGACTTTTCTTGGCCGTGAAATGGAGGCTATTTTTAGCGAATCGCTTTTAGGGAGAAGATTATCGGGTTCAGGAAAGCCGATTGATGGATCTCCGATTCCGATCGGCGAACCTATCAACATTGGGACTCCCTCCTTTAATCCGGTTAAAAGGGTCGTGCCTCGTGAAATGGTGAAAACCAATATTCCCATGATCGACATGTTCAACTGCCTCGTGAAATCGCAGAAAATTCCTATTTTTTCCATACCCGGTGAGCCTTTCAATCCTCTTTTGATGCGTATTGCGAATCAAACCGATGCCGATGTTGTTATAATCGGGGGAATGGGTCTGACGTTTAAAGAGTATCAATCCTTTATCGATAACGCAGAAGAATCGGGATCTGTTAGCCGTACCCTTATGTTTATTCATCAAGCAACGGATCCTGCCGTAGAATGCCTTCTTGTTCCTGATATGGCCCTTGCCTGCGCTGAGAAATTTGCTGTTGCGGGCAAGAATGTTCTCGTTCTTTTAACAGACATGACTGCCTACGCGGACGCGATCAAGGAGATCGCGGTTACTATGGACCAGGTTCCATCCAATAGAGGCTATCCGGGTTCGCTTTACTCCGATCTTGCGTCTCGCTATGAAAAAGCGGTGTTAATAGAGGGAAGCGGATCCATTACGTTGATTACCGTAACGACGATGCCGGGAGATGACGTTACCCATCCTGTCCCAGACAATACCGGATACATCACCGAAGGTCAGTTTTATTTGCATAACGGCTATATCGATCCGTTCGGTTCGCTATCCCGCTTAAAACAGCTTGTGATTGGAAAAGTGACCCGGGAAGATCATGGCGATCTTGCAAATAGCATGATTCGCCTCTACGCAGAATCTAAGAAGTCAAAAGAGCGCGAAGCCATGGGCTTTAAACTCTCTAAATGGGATGAAAAATTAATTCAATATTCCCGCTTGTTTGAACAGCGTATGATGAATCTGGAAGTCAATTTACCGCTTGAACAAGCTCTTGATACAGGTTGGAAAACCTTGTCCGAGTGCTTCAATCCTCAGGAAGTGGGGATTAAAATGTCGATGGTTGAAAAATATTGGCCGAATAATGGCAGACATTAAGTTAACTAAGAACGAACTGAAAAATCAGCAGCATAAGCTTAATCAGCTTGAACGCTATTTGCCGACCCTTCAGTTAAAAAAGGCGATGCTTCTTTTAGAAGTGCAGACGATTAAAGAACACTTGCAAAACGCAAATTCTGAATACGCCTTCATCCGCTCTGAAGTCGTTTCTTTTATGCCCTTGGTTGTTGAATCATTCCCGATCGAGCTTAAACAGGTAGTTAAGATTTCGAGGATTGATAAAGGCCGCGATAACATTGCGGGAGTTGAAGTTCCTGTCTTTCAGGC
>CAZABG010000013.1:0-610 GCA_964483465.1 uncultured bacterium | reverse complement strand
GTTAAAATACAGCTACCTTGATACTCCTGTTTGGTCGGAAATCGTTATAAATAAGTTGAGGGAATTGATCACGGCTCAAGTAAAAATGAATATTTTGCTCGAGCGCAAAGCGGCTCTTGAAAAAGAAGCTAGGGAAGTGACTAAGCGGGTTAACTTGTTTGAAAAGATTTTGATCCCAAGGGCGGCTTTGAACATTAAAAAGATCAAAGTTTATCTTTCTGATATGCAGCTTGCGCAGGTTTCGCGAGCAAAAGTGGCAAAACGTTTAATCGAGGCAAAGACGTTATGCGCCTAGAAATTAAGAAATTCGTTTTTATCGGACTTGAGAGAGATAAATCATCTTTTTTTCATGAAGCCCAAAAATTAGGTAAAATTCAGTTCAAAGATCACGATGATAAGATTTCATCAGAAATTGAAGAAGCTCTATCAGCCCTGAAAATCTTATCCGGCTTTGAAGCGGATCAGAAAGAGGATTTTGCTCCTGAAATCATTAAGAAAGTGCTTCATTTGAATGAAGAGCAAGAGCAATTAAAGCAAGTTTTGCGTCAATTAAGAGAAGAGATTGTAAAGGTTAAACCTTTTGGGGCATTTGATTTCGAATTGCTTAAGG
>CAZABG010000012.1:27723-40749 GCA_964483465.1 uncultured bacterium | reverse complement strand
ATGAACTTCATAAATATTCTTCAGCTTTACTTTCCGATTATCATGTTGTGTCTTCAGAAGTTGATGAAATATTTGCATATTATAGAGGTGAGTTCGCTGTTAAATATCGAAATATCGAAGCTTCGATAGCTAAAATTAACAATAAGTTTAATTACAGCCAATCGCTTAAATTTTCTGAGCTTCCGCTTTCTCCCGGATTGGTTCGAAGTGTTAAAATCGGATCTGCAAAGAAAGAAGAAGTGATTTCACACAAAGTCTGGGAGTCGGAATATAATAAGATTGTCGCGCTTTGCAGATCTGTAATGGAGCTTTCAACTATAAATGAGGGGCGAGCCGAGGTAAAAGAGTCGGTGGATAATGAAAGCGTATTTGTCAAAGAAGCTACATCAGGAAAAGAATTGTCAAAATCTTTAAATCCGGAACAGGTTAACTCCATTATGCTCGTTACCTGCAGCTTCGGTACAGGGCATAAAATCACGGCGCGCGCTATTAAAGATCTCATCGGGCCAAGCTCTCATGTAAGCATTGTTGATCCTACCGAATATGATGGCGGTATCTTGGTTAAAGAAACTGACTGGATTTATAAATTAGGCAGGCTCTTGGGCAAGAAATGGTCTTCGACGATTGTGTTCAACTGGATCTTGCAAGAGCAGCACTATTGGATGGTTAATCTTGAAAATAAGATAGATAAATTCATTAGATCCTTGTTTAAGATTGGCGGTAAGAATGGAGTTGCTCCTTCAGCAAGAGGCGTTGAAACTAAAAGCAAAGAACTTCTTCGCCATCGTATCTTAATGGAAAGGCCTAACCTAATTACAACTACCTATCACATGGATTTGAATCCATTCCTTGAAGTGGCAGAAGAGCTTGGACTCCCGCTTCTTCATGTGCCTACCGATTTGGACGTTAAAATGGCTGAGGTATTTGGAGATAATAGGCCTGAGTATGAGCATTTCAGAATTGTGTTGCCTGACAGTAATGAAGAAACTCTGGAAACAGCAAGAATTCTTCGAGAAGACCAAATACACATGGTTACGAATGAAGGTAGTGAAATTTCAGTGACGGGTATTGTTCTTCGTCCTGAATTCTATATTCAAAGGACGCCGGAAGAGATTCAACAGCTGAAAGAGGAAGCGGGCATTGATCCTGAAGCAACTGTCATAGCCGTTATGAGCGGTGGAAATGGACAAGATCTGCCTTATCCTGAAATGTTGCTTAATTCGGTCGATAACGGCAAAAAATATCACATGATTGTTGTGGCAGGAGGAAATACCGCAGCCGGAAATGCATTGAATGCAAAGCGTAAGGAAGGAGAGCGGTTTATAAGGGGATCAAACCCTAATGTAACGGTCCAGGTTTTGGAAGATTCAACCGCTGCTACTAAAGCTAATCCTTACTATGTAAGCGGCAGAGCAATTTCAAGAATGCACGCTGTAGCTGATGTTGGTATTACGAAACCGGGTGGATTGAGTATTGCGGAGTTTATGCAGACCGGAGTGCCAATGATTCCGGATCGCAGAAAAGACCCGATGAAGTGGGAAGATTTTAACATCGGAGTCCTCAATAGACAAAACCGCGCTCGTGCCTACACGGGTAGAGAAAACTTCCTTGATCTTATCGATGAAGTTAAGGCATTAGGCAAAAAACCGAAGCCAAATCGTGCGGGATTGATTATGCAGCAGATGGCTGTAATGATTAATAAAGCCGAGGATGATTCGGACGCCTCGATTGTTCAAAGACGTAAATACCTTACACGGGGTATTAAGTTATGAGTTTAAATGCGGTTTCAGGCGCTTCTGGATTGTCAGTTAAGTTCAGCACTTCGGAGGAGCTTACCCGCATTTAAGAAGCCGCGTTGAGAGTTTTAAAGGCCCTTTGTGATGTTTTGGTGTTTCCGCTTCGTTACTTAGGAGCTAAAAATTGGTCAATTTGTGGCGTTTTGTTACGCACTCCCATAATCTTATTTCAATGGGCTTTTCTTAAAGGGGAATTAAGCAAAGAGAAGCTATTTCCCAGCCATTATAGTAATGATATCGGTCCAGAAATTAATAAGGAGCAAACGAGAGAGTATCTTCGTTATACTTCATTCGGTCTTCTTTCTTTTAGTTATGATGAAAAATCATGGGTAGAGCCTTTTAATGGCCGCATGCTTGATCCAAGTCAATTGAACATTGATGCTGCCAAGATAAGAGGGAATGTTGTTGTTACGGATAAGGCTATTTTGGATCGTACAAATCTTTTTAAAGTAGTCTTGATAGAAGAGGGTAACGAACTCGTGGCGGCATTTGGTTCAATGCATTCTCATTGGTCCGATTTTTCAACGGAAGAAGCTAAAGCTTTTGGCAATCATCAGCTCGGATCTATTATGGGCAATTTCGTCGGAGGAAGTCCTCTTTTTTATGAGCAGGCAAGTGATGTCGTTGAACAGTTAAAAAGTATTGCCGCCAATAAAAATAAAAAGCTTGTTTTAACGGGTCAGTCTCTTGGCGGAAGCTTAGCCGCCTTTGCAGGAACGCGTCATCAAGTTAAAACAATTGCCGTAAACGCAGTTCAGCTAGGGGCCGGGCTTCAACAAGTACTTGGTGAAGAAAAGCTGGTACAAGCGCGTAAATACGTTGATCATATTACCATTGAAGGCGAGTTTTTAAATTTAAATGCATTGAAAGTTATGGATACGGTGTTTAGTTTAATTGGCCTACGTACGCCAGGAAATTTCGGCAGAAGATTTAAGCTAGAATCGTTTACAGCAAGCATGAAAGAATCTCATGATTATCCTATCAGAAGTTTCATGAGAAAATTGAACTATGACGTTCAAACGCATTCGAATCAATTAAAGGCGGAAGATATCGTCAGGTCAGGGCCAAATGTCTGATTTTATCGTCATAAGCTCGTCGGGCGGAAGCGGTCATAAGGTGGCTGCTAAAATGTTAATGGATCTAAAAAAGGCTAAAGATCCATCACGCCAAACCTTAGAATTAGATGTCATGAATTCTGGATGTTCGTTTGGATCCTTCACAGGCAAAACTCTTACTAATATGTGGGATGTTGCCCAACAAGAAGGGGATATCTACCGTCAAAGGAACTTATTTGTTTTACAACCTTTAGCCGAAAAGATTTTTTTTGCAAGTACTTTTGTCACGGTCCTTTGGAAGTTATTATGGTGTAAAGAAGCGCCAAAAGTTGTTTGTGTTCAGCCTCTCCACTTGCTTGCGATTACTTCTGCTGTGATGGCGGCAAATTTCCTTAAATTCCGTACGAAAAAAATTGAGAAAGTCGATCTATATTTTACCGATCTTCCCTCCGTAAAAGCAGAACATTTTATGGGAGCTTTACAACGTTTGCATAATATTTCTACTCGTGCCTTTAACATGGTTCGCGTTTGCGCTCCTGATCCGATCGATGAAAAGGGTCAAAGTAACCAAGAATTTTGGAGTCAGCACAACGTTAAATGGATTAAGAATAAATCTCTGCCTCTAAATCTTAGTTTCAAAGAACTTGATAAGCTTCCCTTGCCAGGAACTGATCAACTCATTCGTCTTAAAAATGGGGAAGAATATAAAGTTCAGGCAAAAGACAAAGTCGGCTTCGTTATGCTCGGAAGCAACCCAGAAAAAACAGCGATATTAAATTATATCGATGGGTTTATTAAGGCAGGAAACAAGAGAAAATTTAACGAAAACGATCCTGTAAATTATCTCTTCGTGGCCTGTGGTAAAGGTGAAGATAACGAACTATTAAAAAAGGCATTAAAAAAAGTTCAAGATGCAAATCTTGATACTCATGTAAAAATTGTTCCTTTCGAAAATCAATCCATTACATCTATTTTCGCAAGAAGCGACATGTCGTTTACCCGTTCGGGAGGGATGACTGCGTCTGAAATTTTGGCACTTAAAAGCCGTTCTGGCGATAACAAAAAAATCTACATCCATTCGCCTGTCAATGAAACTCTAATTGGCAGTGATAAGAACGTAAAAAAATACCTTCTCGGCCATATTCCTCTCTGGGAAAATGGCAATGCTGAGCAATTAATGTGGCATAAAGATGTTCAAGCGGAAGTAATTAATTCTCTTGGTGCCTTCGATATTTTTGAACAATTCTTTAAATAAATCGATACTGTAGATCATTATAATTGTTAATTTTCCTTAATCCTGCTCTAATTTCATAAAGAGCGGTTTTTTGCTATGTTTTATTTTATAATTTCATCCAATCAGATAGAACAGACAGGAGCGACCAGTGATGGAAGTATTAATTATATATAAATTTAAAGTGAATTAAAAAATTTCAAAAACTCATCAAATGCGGCGGCGCCTCCGGGAACAAGGGGGAGCCGCTTCACTTCTTTGAAAGGCACCCAGGCGCTTTCGATGAGTTCGTTTTTGGGAAGGGTGATCGGGTGCTTGTGATCCATGTCGAGAAAGAACATGTGGAAAAGAAAATCGACCGTGCCTTTGACATAAAGGGTTTTTAGAAAATCGAGGTCGGTTTCATCGACAACGATTCCAGTTTCTTCATAGAGTTCGCGTACCGCGGCTTGGATGTTGGTTTCGCCGGGATCAAGTTTACCGGCGGGAACGCCCCAGGTAAGGCCGTGGTCTTTTGAAGGATGGCGTTTAACGAGAAGCAAATGCTTATCGTGGACGCAGTAGATCGCAGAAGCTTCTACGACAGGATGAAAGCGCGGAGGGATTTCTGTATAAACGGTCATAATAGCGGTTTAAGCCATTTGGCGGTTTTAGAGGTTTTACTTTTGACGATCTCTTCCGGTGTGCCTTCTGCAACGATTTGTCCGCCTTTATCGCCCGCTTCCGGCCCTAGATCAACGACAAAATCTGCAAGCTTGATGACGTCAAGATTATGCTCGATCAAGATCATGGTATTGCCTTTATCGACGAGGCGGTTAAGGACGCTCATTAGCTTCACGATATCATCCGGATGGAGGCCTGTAGTTGGCTCATCGAGAAGATAGAGGGTTTTGCCGTGGGAGCGTTTCGAAAGCTCGCGAGAAAGCTTTATACGCTGCGCTTCGCCGCCGGATAGGGAGGCGATCTCTTGACCTAAACGGAGGTATCCTAAGCCTACTGAGATCAGGGTGTCAAGGCTGCGTACGATGCGTGGAAAGTTTGTAAAGACATGACGCGCTTCTTCAACCGTTAGCTTGAGATATTCGCCGAGGCTTTTTCCTGCGTATTTAATTTCAAGGCTCACTGGATTTAAGCGAAGGCCTTTGCATTCTTCGCAAACGACTTTGACAGGCGGAAGAAAATGCATCTCCACTTTCTTAAATCCAAGGCCCCAGCAGTGGGTGCACATCCCTCTTCGATGGTTATAGCTGAAATGTTTCGGCTGAAGCCCTTTTGCGCGAGCGTCGGGAAGCTGAGCGAAAAATTCCCTCATCGGAGTTAGCAAGTCAACGTAGGTTGAGACATCCGATCGACTCGTCGTTCCGATTGGATTTTGATCGATCACGATAAGTTTCTCAAAGTGATCGATTCCTTCAACGCGGCCATAAGGAAATTCAATCACATCATTTTTTAATAGTCCTTTTGCGACAGCAGGCTCGATAATTTTATGAAGCAGGGTCGATTTGCCTGAGCCTGATACTCCCGTTAAAACGGTTAACGCGGAAAGGGGAATGTCTAAATCGATCCCTTTCAGGTTATTTGCTTTCGCTTTTTTAATCTTAAGGGCCGTTTTCAACGGGCGCCTTTTAGCAGGAAGCGGAATTGATTTTTTACCGGAGAGGTATTGGCCTGTTAAAGACTGGCTATTTTTTAAGATTTGCTTAAATGTGCCTTGCGCAGTTAAGTGACCGCCGTGTTCGCCTGAACCCGGTCCAAAATCATAGATCCGGTCGGCGGATTGAACGGTAAGGGGATCGTGTTCGACAAGAAGCAGGGTATTCCCCAGTTTTTTAAGCTTGTCGAGCGCTTTATTAAGCTTTTCATTATCTGCCGGGTGAAGGCCGATGGTAGGCTCATCCAAAACATAAAGAACGCCTGTAAGGCCAGAGCCCAGCTGTCTCGCAAGCCGTATACGCTGCGCTTCGCCGCCAGATAATCCGGGCGCTCTTCTTTCAAGCTGCAAATACTGGAGGCCCACTTCGATCAGGAAGGAGAGGCGAGAAAGTAAATTCTTACGCACTTCTTCAAGAACTTTATTTTTACGATCGATTTTAAGATCGGAAAGAAAAGGGTACGCTTTTTCAATCGGAAGCCGGCAAACGTCTGCAATCGATAAATCTTCAATGGTGACATTTCTTGCATAAGGATTTAGACGGGTGCCGTCGCACGCTTCGCAGATTCTTTCTTCAAGTAAAGGTAAAATGCCTTCCTTAATTTCTGTGCGTGCTTTTCTACCGGCTTTTGCAAGCGCTGTATTTAATCCAATCCACTTTAGAGTAAGTCCGTCTTTCGTCTTTGTTTCGCTTCCGCCATTTAATAGCCAGGAAAGTTTTGCAGGTTTCAGGCTATTCATCGGCGCATAGGGGTCGATGCCCATCTCAGAGAGCCAGTGCTCAATAAAATGAAACGCTTTGCCCTCTTCATCAAGACTCCACAAAACTCTTATGATCGTCAGGGGAGAAAGCTCCATAATTCCCGGCTTTGATGAGAGGTTCGCTCCATATTGGTAACCGAGGCCTAAACACTCAAAACACATTCCTTCCGCTTTATTGAAAGCAAAGGTATGCGGGGTAATTTCCGGAAAAGATTTACCGGAACTGACTGCCGTAAAACTTAAGTTAAACGTGACATCGGTATCTTCTTTGACGACAGTAATTCTTTGATTGCCAAGCTTTGCCGCGTTCTCGATCGCTTCAAATAATCTGCCCTTTACAGCATCGTTTATTTGAAGGCGGTCGATAACAAGAAATAACTCGTTTTTGCGTTTACGGTCGTAGGCAATCTCTTGATCTAAATCTAAATATTCGCCGTTCAATCGAACGCGGACAAATCCTTGTTTATTAAGCCGCGCTTGAACATCTTCGAAACGTTCATTCTTTTTAAGCTCGATTGGAGCAAGAATCTGAACTTTCGTTCCTTTAGGATATTCTAAAATCTGATCGACAATATATTCCCGGCTGATAGAGCGGATTACTTCTTTGGTATCAGGATCATGCGGTATGCCGATGCGAGCGTAGAGCAGGCGTAAATAATCGTAAATTTCGGTCATGGTTCCGACAGTTGAGCGAGGATTGCCCGCATGCGCTTTTTGTTCGATCGCGATCGCAGGAGATAGGCCTTCTACATGTCCCACTTTTGGTTTCGGCATTTGTTTTACAAACTGCCTTGCATAAGGAGACATCGATTCTATATAGCGTCTTTGACCTTCCGCATAGATGGTTTCAAATGCGAGCGAAGATTTACCGGAACCGGAAGGACCGGTTAAGACCACCGTTTCTTCTCTAGGAATTTCGATGTCGACCGATTTTAAGTTGTTCTGCTCCGCTTGAGAAACCTGGATCATCTTGATTGCAGGTGCCGTGATCGTAACGGGTTTATCTTTTCCTTTTAACGCTTGCTCCGCTCTTTTCGTCCAGGTGCCTGATAGCATTTCTTCCACCGCATGGCCTGTAGGGGTATTCATGGCAGCGATTTTTTCCGGCGTGCCGCTAGCTATAAGTTCGCCCCCTTCGTTTCCGCCTTCAGGACCCAAATCGATAATCCAGTCAGCCATCTTCACGACATCCATATTGTGTTCAATCACAACTACGGTGTTGCCTTTATCGACCAAGCTTTGGAGTACTTCTAAAAGGTGTTTAATATCGTGGAAATGAAGTCCTGTTGTCGGTTCGTCAAGGATGTAGAGCGTTTTACCGGTAGAGGGCCGTGTAAGCTCTTTTGCGAGCTTTACCCGCTGCGCTTCGCCGCCCGATAAAGTCGTTGAGGATTGGCCGAGCTTGATATAATTCATGCCCACTTTACGCAGCGTATCGAGTTTTTTACGGATTTGAGGAATAGCTTCAAATAGCTCGTAGGCCGATTCAACATCCATTTCCAGGATATCGTGGATATTCTTGCCTTTATACAATATAGAGAGCGTTTCGCTGTCGAATCTTTGTCCTAAGCAGGTTGGGCAGTCGATCCAGGCATCTTCCATAAAGTCCATATCGACTTTTATCATGCCCATTCCTTGGCAGTCGGGGCAGGAGCCTTCCTTTACGTTAAAGCTAAAGCGGCCCGGCTTAAATCCGCGCGCTTTCGCTTCGGGCAGATTGGAAAACAGGTCGCGGATCTCATCAAAGAGTTTAATGTAAGTAGAGGGATTCGAGCGCGGGTTTCTGCCGATAGGGGTTTGATCGATGGTGATGACTTTATCGATCAACTCGATTCCTTTTATGCTCTCATGCTTGCCGACTTTAAGCTCGGCGCCATTCAATTCATTTGCAAGAGCCGGGTATAAAATGTCTGAAATCAAAGAAGATTTTCCCGATCCCGAAACGCCTGTGATCGCGACAAAAACGCCTAAGGGGATATCCACATCAATTTTTTTTAGGTTGTGGTGTTCGGCTTTTAAAACCGATAACTTCTCTTTTCCCGGTTTTCTTCTTTTCTTAGGTATAGGCAAAGTGAGGCGTCCCGATAAATAACCGCCTGTCAGCGACTTTGAATTCAACAACAGCTCTTTTAGCGATCCGTTCAAAACGATTTCGCCGCCAAATTTACCCGGACCCGGTCCAAAGTCAACGATTCTATCGGCTTCCCAAATTGTCTCTTCGTCATGTTCTACAACAATGACGGTGTTTCCCATATCGCGAAGGTGTTTGAGCGTATTGATTAATCGTTTGTTATCGCGAGGGTGTAAACCAATCGAGGGCTCGTCTAATACATAGGTAATCCCCACAAGTCCGCATCCGATTTGCGAAGCTAAGCGTACTCGTTGCGCTTCGCCGCCGGATAAAGTAGGCGCGGTTCTGTCGAGCGTTAAATAGTGAAGGCCGACATCATTTAAAAAGCGCAGCCTTTCACGAATTTCTTTTAAGAGTTCAGCTGCGATCAATTCATCTTGTTCAGTAAGTTTTAATTGATCGAAAAATTTTGCCGCTTGCGCGATCGTCATATTATTAATATCGGCAATTCTTTTTCCCTGAAATAAAGTGGCTGCAGGGTATGCCTTGAGTCGCTCCCCTTTGCACGTAGGGCAGACCTCTTCGTGCATAAGTTTCGCCATTTTATTTCGATACACATCACTTTTCGCTTCTTGCAATCTGACGCGCGCCTCATGCAAGACGCCTTTCCACATTACATGGTCAGTCCATTCATTTCCTGTATCTGGATGGACAAAGACCATCTTAGTCCATTTTTTTTCAGTACCATATAGGAAAACTTTTTTGGCTTTCTCAGGCAGTTTTTTCCAAGGAGTATCGACAGAAAAGTTATAAAGACGAGCTAAGTTATCGTAAATGTTGCCAAAACGAACGGTTTGATAGGAGCTTGCAACGAGGCAAGTATCTTCTGCGATAGATAAATCGGGATCGATTATGAGGTCGAGATCAAATTCTTGCACCAACCCAAGTCCATGGCAAGTCGAACACATCCCGGCGGGGCTGTTAAACGAGAAGTCATTGGGTTCAAGAGAAGGGTATGAAAGTCCTGATTTCGGCGAATAAGCATGCATGGAGAAAAGAGTTTCATCCAGGGTATCGGGATTAAATGCCGACATCACGCCATTGCCCAGGTTGAGGGCTTGAGTAACCGCTTCAGCTATGCGGGAATTTTGAGCGGAGGAGACTTCAATTCGATCAACGACGATGTCAATATCGTGGTTAAGGTTTTTATCGAGAGAAATTTCCTCTTCAAGGGATACAATCTTGCCGTCGACCCTCGCTTTTGTAAAACCTTTTCTTAAAAGATCGGCAAAATCTTCTTTAAATTCCCCTTTTTTCGCTTTTGCGAAGGGGGCAAGTATGACAATACGTGTTTTTTCCGGAAGAACCTGCAGCATTTTAATAATGCGTTCGCGGCTTTGAGGAGACACCCTTTCTCCTGAAACGGGGCAGTGCGGAACGCCCACCCTTGCAAACAGAACCCTCAGATAATCATAGATTTCGGTTAAAGTTCCGACGGTTGAACGGGGGTTTCTGCCTGCGGTTTTTTGCTCGATTGAAATCGTAGGGGAGATGTTTTCTGCCGATTCGATATCGGGCTTGTTCATATCGCCGATTTGACGCCTTGCGAATATCGAAAGGGATTCGACATAGCGTCTTTGTCCTTCCATATACAAAGTATCGAAAGCAAGAGACGATTTTCCTGAGCCCGACACCCCGGTAAAGACGATCAATTGGTTGGTCGGAAGGCGGACATCGATCCCTTTTAAGTTATGGACTCGGACTTTGTTTAAAACGATCTCTTTCATTTAATAAATTTTTCTTATAAAAAACATTAGTATACATCGATGAAACGGGGTTAAGCAAGATGGATCTTTTTTTAGCCATCCTGATTATGAAGGCGGGATTGACAAGCGAGCTAGTTTCTAATCAAGTTGGGGTGCCTGCCCCGAGCGTTGAACATGCCTCTAAGGAACTAATCAGTTATATCAAGGACGAACTGCAAACCGAATACCTTTCAATGACCGATCTTGATCCCTCGTCGTTTAATCCGCCCTCTGAGGAAGAGGAAGCTACCCCTGCCGACTTCGCTAGTATCAATTTTATCTCAAAGCTCCTTTATGCGTCCAACTATGACGATGAGATCGCGTCCGTTGATCGTATTCCCCTCGATCCCGAATCAGATTACGATAAAGATGAAATGGAATTTATCCCTGGGGTAACCCGATCTTTTGAGACCCGCACCTGGGGAGATGACAACCAGTCAGTCGTGACTTTTGTTCGAAATGGCCAGGTTATTATAAATAACGTACCCCGTTATAACTCCCTTCCTACGATCAATAACCCCCAATATGTGGTTAATGAGAAGGCTTTCTACATTGATAAGCGTCCCGTAACAAACCGGGAATACCGAAGATTCATCCAGGCAACTGGCCACAAGGTGCCATCCCATTGGCCAGAGGGTAAGCTGACGAATGCCATGAAAGATACTCCTGTTGTCAATGTCTCCTATGACGATGCGCTTGCTTATGCCATTTGGGCAAAAAGACGCATTCCGACCCAATCGGAATTTATCCGCGCCATCAAATTTAATCCGTCAATACGTCTATCTTCTCCCTTAAGAGAGTGGACGACGACTCCCGCAGCGCCTGGTAAATTATTCGCGATTGGTTCTTCCTCGCCTGTCAACTCCAACACTCGCGATTCTCAAACCGGATTTAGAACCGTTATTGATGATCAGTAAGGGGTAACATCGGCAAATTGCAATTCTTTAGCATTCACGCTTCATCTGGGCATGGACAAGAATATTGTACAGGGTAAGTATCGTTATAAGCATCCGATATAAATTGCTCACGGCAAGAATTTAGATCGGTATTGACATAGGGAGCATAATCTAAAGATCCGGCCATTTTTAATTGCAGAATTGAAAGGATAAAAGAGGAAACTTGCATCGCGAGAATGAAAGCATCCCTTTTTCCAAAACGCCTGTTTTCGCAGCAAGATATCATGAGCTGAAAACTCATAAATATTGAGAAAAGCAATGTCGTTGTGCCTAAAACCTTGGGCATAGATGAGAGAGACTTATTAACAATATAAACGAATCTATCGCTAATTTCCTGAGCTTCGTTCATTACATAGATCGGCGTGATACAATCTAAATTGATCATTTGAGCAGCCATTAGCTCGTAAGCTTCTACAGGATAAATATATTTGGAATAAGGGATGGATGACCATAATTGAGAGATAACCACGGCAGGAGCTAGGTGAGTCATGATCTTAGTCCAGCTCCATTTCGTGCAAAAAGGTTCCGGCATATCTCTATATTGACGGCTTTCGCCAATACATTTTGTCCACATCACAAGATAACTTCCAGTGGTAGTTAAAACAGGAAAAACAATGCTGATGGATCTGTAACTCGTAAGACTAAGGCCGATTTCGCGGCTAATTAATGCGGGAACATAATCAGAATAATCTCTAATTGCGGCAATTCCTAGACAGTTGGATAGAGCTAAGCATTGAGAAGTCATGTTAAAATCCTACTTTGATTATTAAAGCAATGGTAGCATTCGTTCCACATGGGTCTGATGTCTTTGCCAATATCGACAGTAGTGCAACGGTTGCTGAACACCCCAAAAGCAACCATTACAATAACGATTGCCAATTGGATCGCGTCTCCTTTAGAAAACTTTCTATGCAACAAGCAAGAAGCGATCGTTTGAATGGCGAGCAGGGCGGAAATGCCAAGGGTTGCTTGACTCATAACGGACGCGACACGGTTAATGCTGTGGTTCGTTATATCAATGATATTTGTTCCTACTGGTTGAAAAGCTTCAACAAATTTAGAAAGGCTGATTTTGCAATTAGTGTATTTAATTAAACGGCACTGTCCTTGAAAAAGAATCCAGTCTACTCGCGGATTTAAAAATTCGGTGTAAGGAATGAGATAGAAGAGGTCAAGTCCGAGAGACAATGGTGAAAACCACAAGATAGTTTTATCGCATTTTAAGGCCCAGAATTTTCGAGCATCTATCGGCTCTCCTTCTCTCCAGGCTGGGGCAAGTTTATGAAGATGGATGAAATAATATCCTGCGGTAGCGGCGATATTTAAAGTGATGCCGATTGCTCTAAAAGTATCTCGGTCCATATGCACGGCTTTGTCTATACGGCCAGCTAAATCGTTGAAATTGTATTGATCGAAAGCTGACCAAAGAAAGCATTCTGCCATATCGGTGCAGTTTTTTACTGTCATGCAAAACTCCTTGGAAATTTTTTGTCATAAAATCAGATGAAAGTCAACACGAAGGCAGAAGGGGAAGGATGAAGGCAGAAGGCAGAAGGAGGAATAGCGACAAATAAAGTGTCGTTATAGCACTAGTTTAAATTTAAAAGTGCCATAAGGATTCAACCGAAGGCAGTGTAATTATACTGAAAGCGGCACATACTGTCGCTATTCCGCCTTCCGCCTTCTGCCTTCTTCAAAT
>CAZABG010000012.1:8904-27713 GCA_964483465.1 uncultured bacterium | reverse complement strand
CCCAAAGGGCGTTCTTTATTTGAGAATCCTGATCGACAGGATGGACAAGCGTTTTTTGATCATCATCGAGCGCTTCGAAGACTTCTAAATTGAGGGAGGCTGGGTTGTAGGCAAAGGCTAAGTGCAGCGATTTGCCGTCGGCTTCCCGCTGCCAATTCGTGCTTGCGAATTGAATGGCGGTTTCCTGTATGGCTTTTTTTTGTTCGGGTTTAAGATATACAAATAGTTTTTTATCAACGAGATCTTGCGGAAAGGTTTTTAAGAGAATAGCACGCAAGTCTTTAAGTAGAGGAGGTGGATCTTTAAGGGTGTAGCCTCCCTTATCTTTAAAGTACTTTAGAATATCTGTGCTGTCATAAGGCTCTGAATTAATTTTTTTTGCGGGGGCGAGAAGGGTCTCATGCAGATTTGAGGAGTCGATCAGCCATTTTGTAAGAGAAGGATGGTTGATGATTAAATTAAAGGTATGCTGGCCGACGATTCGTACCGGCATCATAAGAGAGCTGTGTCGTTTTTTTGAATCGCTTCTTTTCTCAAAGTAATTTCGGCTCGTTTTTAGTACCATTTCTAATAAATCGGATGCCTGATGCGGATGGAATAACACCGTAAGCTCGGTTTGCGTCGCTCCTTTATAAATTTTTAAAAGCTGTTTTGGATCATTGCCGATTTTTGTCACCCAAGGCGTATAAGGAAGATCGGACATTTCTCTATAGGATTTATCTGCTGTAGAATTATCAGGGTGATATACTTTCAAAAGCTCAATCATGAGCGCTTTCTTTTTAAAACGCGATTTCAAATCGGGATTGTTGATTGTATGCAAAATAAAATGATGAAATTTTGTGGGATCATCAATTCGTTTCCAATCCTTCATTTTATCATACAAAACAAAAGCGCCATTGGTGTCTCCCGCAGATTCTATCTCCGGATCGTAATGGATATGTATTCTTTCAAGCAGCGATTTTTTGAACTCATTTAATATGGGTTCCTGAGCATATGCGCCGGCTACATGCAATAGAGATCCTGTTAGGGCAGTTTTTAAAAGGGTTTCAGATCCGCCTTCCGCCATAGAGGCTAAGATATTTCCCCAAACAGTTATAAGGGGATTTTTAGTCTTGGCTTCGATAAAAAAACGGCCTCTTTCAAGGCTTCCAGGCTTTTGTTTATCTATTAGTTTCAGCAGATCTTCCACCGTTTTTGCGCCATCTGGCCAGCTCTCAAATTTAAGGTACTCTTTTAAAGATTTATAGAAGGAATCGTCTTTGTAATTTGCCGGAAGGGGCTTTTTAGTATGCTCTACAGGCATTTTCATGAGGAATGGAAAGCTTACCTGCTCATTTTCGACGATGCGCCTTAGACATCCATAACTCAATATTTCGATAAAATCGTCTACACATTTTATTATGGAATTGGAAAAAAGAGAGATTGCGAGGGAGATAGCAAAACAATTCCCCACGTTCTCTTGCTTTGGATAAGAAAAGAGAGCGGTCAGAAGCGTTCTTTTCGCGTCAACGGAACCTACTCTTTTCCGATTAAGCCCAAGTGTTACACGTATTAATTCACGAACAGCGGTAAGCTCTTTTTTTGGCTTTTTTAATGATTCAATTTTTTCGCGCAGGACTTTTTGTGTATATAACATATCAAGCGCGTTTTCAAAGCTGCTTGCAAAATCTGATCCTGAACTTTCTAAATGCCGAAATATGGGGGTTAAGGAGGGGATAAGTCCAAAATTTATTTGACCTGTTGAAGTGACAAGCAGTGTCGCAAAAGCGCGCGACAAATGCGTGCGTATTTCAAGTTCCGGCAAATGTCCGAATTCTTGCTTCATTTCCCGTACGAGAGTCCCTAAATAGATATCGGTATCGCCATGAAGGCTGTCGAGCTTATTTAGTCTCTCATTATCGATAAGGAGGATGACTTTAGCCAATATCTGAATGACGGTTTTGTCATCTTTGATGCTCCGTTCCTTTTCTATAAACAAAAGGATTTCAGCCTTTCTAGAAGGAAGATTGGCTTCGATTATTGAAAGAAGCTGTAAATACATCTCTTTAACGCTCGGGGATAGGCCGGCTGGCAAATCCCCATTATCATCTGCGACCTTTGTCTTTGAACGTATTTTTGGAATACGTCCAGGGCTATGATTAACGAATGAAATGCGAGCAGATAGGATCTGCTCCTTTGAGATATGGTGAAATGGGTCCTTATCAACTTGCGCTGTTTTGATAGGAAAAACGGGAAAAGCGCCGCCGCTGCTTATCATGTACACCTCCTATTTCAGGGGCGTTTTTTCTCCTCTTCAACAGATAATGTTTCAATTATCAATTGGTTTGGAGGAGATCTAAAGGGCTCGAAAAAAGGACCTTCAATAATAACGGTTTGCCTAAGGCGTGCGATTTCGGATAGTTGTTGAATAAGCTGCGGGTTTAAAAAATGCGTTTGAGGATTGTATTGTTCGGTGTAACGGTTAAGGCTTGGCTGGATGGGGCCTCTTAGTACAAATGGAGTGTTATCCCCTGTGGATATGAGGGTAAAATCGCGCCCATTTACTGCCTGAACCGTTCCTCTCACTTTAATCCTAAAAAGACGAGGTCTGATTCCTACAAAGCGGACAGCATTATTAATCGGCTGAAATGAGAAAGGGACTCTCGGATCCCATACAACATCGGCTCGTCCTGCCGCCTGGCTTACTTCTGCTTTTTGAACCCCAGGTGTATTCCGACTTAGTCTCTCGCCAAGTTGAGCCGCGCAGGTAGGCGTGCATAGCTGTTGGTTCCAAATCATGGTAAATGACTGAATTTCTGCTTTTAGCAGGGGGGCTGCTAAAGTGGACAAAATAATAAATAGAGGGAATGTCTTCTTCATAATTGAAGTTAATAATATATTAAATTTTCGATCAAGACACATCGGTTGTCCCTTAAACTCGAGAAGGTTATGAAGACTAAGACTAAAATTATTTGTACTATTGGCCCATCTGTTTCCTCGGAGGAGAAGATTGCAGAGCTAATTCATGCTGGAATGAACTGTGCGAGGCTTAATTTCAGTCACGGATCGCATGAAGAACACGAAATCATGATTGAAAGGCTCCAAAAGGTCCGTTCTCAGTTAAAAGTCCCTTTAGCTGTCATGCTAGATACGAAAGGGCCAGAAATTCGACTAAGAAAAATTAAAGACGGACAAATACAACTGCGTGCGAATCATCGCTGGAAATTAGTTAAAGAAGAGGTTGAAGGGGATGAAGAAAGAGTTACGATTACACCGCCTTTTGTTTTGAATCAGCTAAAAATAGGGGTGAGAGTATTATTTGATGATGGATATATCTCTTCTAATGTCGTTCGCGTTGAGCCCGATTACGTCGAGGTGGAAATCTTAAACGGAGGCATAATTCGTTCTGGAAAGGGTGTAAACATACCCGATATCACAATCGATATGCCCTCTATTACTGAAAAAGATGTCGAAGATATTAAATTCGGCTGCCGCAAGGATATAGATGTCATCGCCGCCTCATTTATCCGCTCTGCCGACGATATTTTGGCTATTAAAAGGATTTTAGAGGAAGAGGGCAAGGAAGGCATTCTTGTTATCGCTAAAATTGAGAATATGGAAGGGGTGCGTAATTTTGATTCGATAGTGCAGGTAGCAGATGGCATCATGATCGCCCGGGGCGATTTAGGAGTCGAAGTTCCGATTTCAAAAGTTCCTCAGCTGCAAAAGATGATGATTCGCAAAAGCTACCTTGCCGGAAAGCTTTCCGTTACCGCCACGCAAATGCTTGAATCGATGATCAACAATCCTCGTCCAACACGAGCTGAAGCCTCTGATGTAGCCAATGCCATTTACGATTCAACGTCTGCTGTGATGCTATCCGCTGAAACGGCTATTGGAAAATACCCTATAGAGACTGTTAATATGATGAGAAGCATTATTGAGGATGCAGAACTCGATTTCAATTACCGCGATTTTTTTGCGAATTTTTCAAATCTGCTTTATAACGACGTTCCTTCAGCTGTAACCCTTGCAGGGGTTAAAACGGCTTATAGCTCTGCTGCAAAAGCGATATTCGCATTTACTAACAGCGGCTCGACCGCAAGGCTTCTATCGAGACTTCGTCCTTCGATGTCAATAATCGCGATGACTGAACGAGAAAAAGTATTTAACCAAATGGCCTTAAATTGGGGGGTTATTCCTCTTCTTTCACATAAATGCCATACCATCATTGAAGCATTTCAAAAAATTTCAAGCTTTGCTCTTGCCACAGAGGAGGCGGCATATGGGGATTTGGTTATTGTTACTGCCGGATCTCCTTTTGGGGTTTCTGGAACAACCAACATGATGTTAGTCGAGTCAATCGGCGATGTACTTGTGCGAGGACATCCCGGCCGAGGGAAAAAATTACATGGAAATGTCGTGTATGTTCCTACAACAGAAAGTATTCGTCCCTATGCTGTTAATAACCAGATTATCGTCATTCCAAAGTGCGATGAATCTTTTATTCCATTTATTCGAGAGGCGATCGGCGTCATTTTGGAAAACCATATTGATGATACCGAATCAGAGAAAATGGCTATAAAACTGTCGGAAGAATTTGACACGCCGGTTGTGATTCGGGCCGATGGCGCCTTCAGAATATTGAAGCAGGGGCAGTTAGTTACCATGGATCCGGAAAAAGGTCTCGTATACAAAGGGGTTGTACTGGATAGCAGAGGGTGATAAAATTCTTGGCCTATGCAAATCGTACAATCTTATTGGAACGACCCTCTTGTCGTATCATTTCGTAGAGCCGAAGCCTATCCTTATGTAAGGGGCCTTGCTATCATATCCGGCTTAGCTTTGGCGATTTCCGCTGTTTCACTGACTCTATTTGCAGCGGGATCACTGCTTCTATCGCTTTCAAAAGCTTCCTTTGTTGTCGCCGAGTGGTCGTTAATCGCGGCGGGGATTGTTACCGCCGGATACTACCTGAAAGGCTATCTCGATACCTTTTACACGCTCGTTCAAGCCAAAATCGAAACCATCCTCAATAATAGAAAATGAGTTAGTATTATACTTTTTTTGACAGTGAGGCCAGTGAGAAGCAACATGAGAAAAATGAGAATGCATGCAAATCACAATCTACTTAATGACTGTCAAGAAATTAGAGACGGGCTTGAGAAATGATTGCCAAAGCGGCAAGGGGGGCTGTGTCGGTTCGGAGGATATGAGGAGATAGCGACACGCCTTTTGCTCCTAACTCACGCATTCTTTTTTCTTCACTCTCTGAAAAACCTTTTTCAGGTCCTACAAAAAAGACGATTCCTTCTTTTAAATCGTATTTTACCAACGGACGGGCTTCTTTACTCACATCGCCAAAGAGAAGGGTTTTATCTTTGTTCCCTATCGCGATGCTTTCCATATCTTCTGCAAGCGTTATTCTAGGAAGGTAGAGCCGGCCCGACTGTTTCATAGCATTAATGAGAATGGTTTCAAAACGTCTCTTTTGGTTATCGCTAATGGATGTTTTTTCGCTTAGGTCTCCAACGAATAAAATGATTTCGGTCATTCCAAGTTCGCACCCTTTTTCAAGGATGATATCGATTCTATTAAGACGTGGAAATGCTTGAGCGATGATGAGGGGAGCGCTTTCTTTCTCTTTTGTGCTTTCGTGGATCGTTATATTTTTACCAGCAAGTGAGGCAAGCGCGATAGATCCTTTGCCGTCGACTAATTCGAAAACTTCCCCATCATGGAGACGCATTACTTTGATGTGTTTCCACTCTTCCTCTGAAAGGACAGGATTACTGATGTCTGAAACAAAAAATCTATTTTGGGGCATTGGAAATTTCTAAAGAGGGATCGGGTTCGTGGACGGACATGGTATGGACGATAACTTTATTGCCTTGAACCATCGCTTCCAAATCGAATCGTTTTTCGGGGCCGGTATAGAGCTTTAAATTTTGGAGAAACTTTTGAAAACGGGTTCTTAAGTGTGTTTCTCGCTTTTTTGAGTGGCGCGGCTCAGAGCTTTTGCCTTCATGGTGATGAGAAATCAGATAGGAAACGTATTTATCTTCAAGCTCGTGAGGCGCGATCACAGATAAACCCCATGGGAGTTCTCCCAAATCTTTTTTGGCAACAACCGAAATCATGAGATGATCGCGAACGACTTCTAAAAACAGACGGCTGACGTCCTTTACATAAAGGGGAATAGGAAGATAAGCGAGTTCGTTTTTAACTTTAATTGTGATATCGGTATTTAAAGAAATCGTTTTTGGGTTAAGCGTATCGGATGTAATCAAAGGATAAAAGAGGCGGACAGGAAGCTCTCTTTCAATCGGGAAAATTTCGCGGCGCAAGAAATCAATATGGAGGTTTTGAGCTTCGGGATCGTTAATCTCTTCAAGAGTATTATTACGGAAAGGGATAGCCACTTTCTTCCAGCTTGAAGGAACAAAATAACTTACTTCATCGTCATGAAAGTTTTCGCGGGAAGGCTTTATCTTATCGAGATCCGTTTTTGTGATTTGCTGAAAATCAAAAGTTAGTTTTAGCCCTTTCGTAATAAGCGCCTCTACTTGTTCTTCTGGACCCGTGATGGTTTGAGTTAATTTTTGGGGCCAGATATCCAGATATACATAGCCTTGAGGGGTCATCCCTTTTGGAGATTCAACAATAATCGGAACTTTTGCCGTAATGACTCGGCTTAGCTTAACGACGAATTCGGGGTGATTCACTTCAGAAATATGCGAAATGACATCCACATCAGGGTTATGATTTACAAGCTGGTTTCTGCCGACTTTTATGACTTGATCATCGGCATCAAAAGTAGACGCGTCGATCATGACTTCAATGTCGCCTGACTCTAGCTGGTCTATCACGCTTTTTGAGCCTGTGAGCGTCAAGTTTATGCGGCGGTTTAAAAGTCCATTTGGCATCATGCCTACGATCATTTTGTCATCAGGGACGCTGATCACGCGAATGGGAACGTTTGTGATCGTCTTAGTCTCAGTTAAGGTCTGATTGACTATAAACCATATTAAAAGACCGATAGCCAAGGCTATCAACTTTTGCTGCCAGTTATTAGTAAAGATTGAGATCAAACGGTCCATTTCTTAAGTTTTCCAAATACGTTTATGCTAGAACCAATACTTGTTTCCGGAGGGGTAAAGACAGAACGGAGAATCCCTTTGAATCTGTCAGGCTTTACCCCTCTTGTCATAATCCCTTCCCGAGCAATCGATACTTTACCGGTCTCTTCTGAAACGACTACAATTAAAGCGTCTGTCAATTGGCTTATGCCAAGTCCTGCTCTATGCCTTGTACCCATCGATTTAGAAAGCTGAGTGGAATCGTCGGCAAGAGGCAAAATCGTTGCGGCCGAGACAATTGTCGTTCCTCTGATGATGACGCCGCCATCATGTAAAGGAGTTGTTGTACTAAAAATCGTTTCAAGAAGTTCGGGTGAAAAACGGGCATTAATAAGAACCGCTTTATTAGCGAATTCATCTAATGAATCCATATTTTCAAGAATGATAAGGGCGCCTATTCGTCTTTCTGCAAGTCTAAATACAGAACCTGTGATCGATTCAAGAAACTTGTCAAATTCGGTAATTTCCCGGTATTTCTTTCCCTTAAGACTTAGCTTTGACAGAGCAAGCCTTAGTTCAGGTTGAAAGAGAATAAGCAAGGCAAGGACTGCGCTATTGACAAGGTAGAGCATCATCTTTTCTAGAACGGGAAGATCTAGCCACAAAAAGGCGACATACATCCCAAGAAAAGCCATGAGACCAAAAATAAGGTCCATTGCTCGGGTATTCCAGAAAAAGGAAATAAGGAAATAAATCAGCGTCGATATAAGGGATACTTCAAGAAGGGGAACTAAAATTTGGAAAAATTTCATTTCCACCCATATTCAAGTAAGCTAAAAACATCCTTGTGGGCTTCAACATCATGAACGCGAACATAATCGGCATCCGGCCAAATTAAAGTATTCATGGCAATCGTTGGGCCGAAGAGCTTCGCTGGAGGTTTTTCTAATATTTTTGTCATAAACGATTTTCTCGACAAGCCCACAAGAAGGGGATATCCCAATCCTTTAAATTCTCTGAGATTGTGTAAAATTTTGACATTATCATCAACCGTTTTACCAAAACCTATGCCAGGATCTAAGATAATTCTTTCTTTTTTAATACCGTGCTTAAGAGCCGCATTAATTCTATCTGCAAAAAATCTTTTAATAGATCCTATAACACCTTCATTATAAAGGGGATTAATTTGCATATCTTGAGGTGTGCCTTGCATGTGCATAATACAGATTACAGTATCGTATTTCTTTGCGACATCAAGCATGGCCGCGTTTTTAAACCCTTGAATATCATTGATTAAAGAGGCGCCTTCCTGGCAGGCCCTATCGGCTACTTCCGGTTTAACCGTGTCAATTGAAAGAGGTATTTTCCCTTTCAAAGCCTGAATAACAGGAATCACTCTTCTTAGCTCTTCATCAAGACTAATGCTTTTAGAAAAGGGCCTTGTCGACTCGCCGCCTATATCAATGAGGTCGGCTCCCTCATCGATCATTTGAAGTCCCCGATTAATCGCCGCATCGGTATCGAAATAGAGGCCGCCATCAGAGAAAGAGTCGGGGGTGACATTTAATATTCCCATGATTTTCGGCATAAGTCGACATTATGCACAAAGACCGACTTAAATTCCCGCTTTGCTTAATCGCGCCCGCACCCGGTTCCTTTTTCTGATCGCGTCCGTGTGGGCATGAATGGTTAGGCATTTAAATTTACATTTGCTACGCTAATTTTTTTTATAAGGTTTTTTATGGATGTTGAAATACTCGCTCGATTTCAATTCGCCTTTACCATCATGTTCCATTATATCTATCCGCCTTTAAGCATTGGATTGGGTCTTATTCTTGTTATAATGGAAGGGATATATTTAAAGACGAAGGATCCGGTTTACCTTCAAATGGCGAAATACTGGACTCGCATATTCGCTCTGACATTTGCGATTGGCGTCGCGACAGGTATTGTCATGGAATTTGAATTTGGAACAAACTGGGCGACCTATTCAAGATATGTAGGAGATGTGTTTGGCTCGGCGCTTGCCGCGGAAGGAATTTTTGCATTCTTTCTTGAGTCAGGGTTTTTAGCGCTTCTCCTCTTTGGATGGAACAGAGTAAGTCCAAAAGTGCACTACTTTGCAACGATAATGGTGGCGCTCGGCGCTCATTTCAGCGCGATTTGGATCATTGTAGCCAATTCATGGATGCAAACTCCTGCCGGATACAAAATAGTGGGGGAAGGTTTAAGCGCACGGGCAGAGATAACCGATTTTTGGGCCATGGTGTTTAATCCCTCCTCGGTTGATCGATTGATTCACGCCGTTCTTGGGGCGTGGATAGCGGGTGCTTTTTTAGTGATTTCTGTTTCCGCTTATTATCTTTTGCGCAATAAACATTTGCCATTCGCTAAAAATTCTTTAAGAATCGGTCTAATTGTTGCATCTGTCGCGCTTGCTCTTCAGGTTGTCTCGGGGGATCATAGCGCAAAAGGGGTAGCGGTCAATCAGCCCATGAAACTTGCCGCCATGGAAGGCATATTTAAGAATGAAAGGGGAGCAGGTCTTGATATAGTCGGATTTGTCGATGAGAAGAATGAGACAAAATACAGCTTAACGATTCCAAAACTTTTATCGTTTTTAACCTTTAATGATTTTAACGCTGAAATAAAAGGGCTTGAAAATGTGCCCAAAGACGATTGGCCGCGGGTTCAAGCTGTCTATCAATCCTACCATATAATGGTGGGCCTTTGGGGGGTGATGGTGCTGCTTGTCGTCCTTACTTATTACGCCAAGTACAAGGACAATCTTCTTGAGAAACGATGGCTTTTATGGCTGCTTGTCTTTTCCGTTTTGCTTCCTCAGATTGCAAATCAGGCGGGCTGGCTCACTGCTGAGCTCGGAAGATACCCCTGGATCGTTTACGGCCTATTAAGAATTTCTGAAGGGCTTTCAAAATCGGTTACAGCCAACCAGGTTCTTGGGTCGATCATCATGTTCGGCTTTATTTACAGCCTGCTTTTTACTCTGTTCATCTACCTCCTTAATCATAAAATTAAAGCAGGTCCCACCGATCATGACCTTGAGACTCCCTATACCCAACTTAAAAAAATGGTAAAAGACAATGAATCTTGAATTTATTTGGTTTTCAGCGTTTGTCATATTAGCTGCGGGATATGCCATTTTGGATGGATTTGATTTGGGTGTTGGCATGCTTCACCTTTTGCCTAAAAAAGACGAAGAGCGGCGCATCATGTTGAATACGATAGGACCTGTCTGGGACGGAAATGAAGTTTGGCTTGTAACTGCGGGCGGCGCTCTTTTCGCCGGATTTCCCGATGTATACGCCACGCTAGCATCAGCTTTTTACATACCTTTAATGGCTTTGCTCGCGGTTTTGATTTTTCGGGCCGTAGCGATTGAATTTCGTTCAAAAAATGAATCGATGATTTGGCGATGGACCTTTGACATTCTATTTGCCGTAGCCTCTCTTTTTATCGCGATGGGTTTGGGGCTTGTAATAGGAAATTTGATTCGAGGGATACCGCTTGACGAACATAAAGAATTTATCGGATCCATTGAAGATTTGCTAAATCCCTACGCATTTTTGGTAGCGATCTTTACTGCATCTGTATTTTGCATGCATGGGGCTATCTACTCGTTTCTAAAAACAGAAGGGGAATTGCAAAAAACAATTGAAACCTGGATTCGTCCTTCTATTATTACCTTTATAATCCTTTATGCGGTTACGACGATTTCGACCCTTGTTTTTATGCCGCACATGATCGACACCCTTAGGGAAAGGCCTATATTTTTACTTGTTTCGATCATAAATATTTTGGCGATCGCAAATGTTCCTCGCGAAATAACACTTAAACGGCCCGGCCGAGCATTTATTTCATCGTGTGTAAATATTGTGTGCCTTCTCGCTCTTTATGGAATAGGAACTTATCCAAATGCGATTCGTGCGATCAATGACCCTCAAAATTTAAGTTTGACCATCTATAATTCAGCCTCTTCGCAGAAGACGCTCGGGATTTTATTGTTTATTGCTATAATAGGAATTCCGCTTGTGCTCTCTTACACAATCGCTATCTATTATATTTTTAGAGGAAAGACCAAGCTCGATCCTTCAAGTTATTAGAAAACTTCTCGTAGGGTGGGTTATTTTTAATCCACTCTTCAGCGAAATTTTTAAAACGGTAAGGGTTAAAGCGGCCTAAAGTAAATACATTAAAGGTGTGCGCGACGCACAATCTAATGTATTCGAAAGTATTGCCGATTTTAATCATCGGTTTATGCGTGTGATCAAATTCTTTAAAATCAAATATCTCTCGAGTGACTTGGCGGATATGTTCAAGGGTAGATGAACTAAAAAACTTCTTTAGTTTCTCTTTCGTAGTTAGTTCATAATTATCCCATTCTTCTCTCTGAGGCTTTAGCTGATACCCTTTTGTCGATCCATTGCCTGTAGCGTGAGGGCCTCCTACTAAAGGGATGTAGTCGCCGTTTGTGCGAATGATATAAGTTGAGTACGATTTCTTTTTGGTGCATTTACGCACAGCTTTTGGAGTGCCTGGGCAATTAACGGTGGCAACGGCAAGAATTTTTTGCGGAAGCAGGGCGGCAAGATATTGAGCATGAGCTCCGCCAAGGCTTTTTCCGGCTATATATACTTTAGTTATATTTTTAGATTTAAGATAGTCGTTAAGGTCTTGAATATTATGGACGATACCGTAAAAGCCGAAATCTATCGACAGGTCGTTGATTATGGATAGCCAGCTATCGGTTTCGGTTCCTCGGCAGAGGATTAAGGCTTTGTGGGGGGCGTCTCTTTCGGTTAAAACCGTGATTAAAGCACCGGCTTTGCTAAAGATTTTTTCTGCGACAAAATGCTGTTCATTTTTAAAAGAAAGGGCGGTTCCCGAAGGAAGGATCTGATAGGCGACTTCAGCCGTGAGCCTTTCAATAAATCTTAGACGATCTCGGATAGGGTCATTATCGTAGCTTCTTTCTAATTCATGAAAGATATGGTCTATCGGCATAACTGCCGACTAGTATATCATTTATTATTATTTTTATCGTCTTCTTTTTTATTAATTATTTTACTGAATTCTTCTTTTTGTTGTTTTAATTCAGCCTTAATTTCCTCATAAGCTTTGAAGAACTGGGCCTTTAGTTGCTCGGCCGTTGCCTGCTCTTCGGGCGTTGCATTTCCCGCATAAGTTTTCAAAATATCTCTAAACAAATCCTGGTTAGCTACAAAAAAACCTGAAACTATCGCAAAACATAGTAAAAGCAGGGTTATAACAAAACCGATCGATCTTTTAACAACAAGATATAGGGTAATAATAAAAATTATAAAGGCGATGGCAAAAGCAAGGCCGTTATTGCTTAATAAAAAGTTTGTTACTTCCTGCATGTTTCCTCCAAAGAATTCAAAATAGGAAGGGGAAGAATTGGAGTAAAGTAAAAATTATAATTTGACTGTTCTTTCATTCATATCGACGGCATCGGACTCCATTTTTAAGCCAATCGCCGCAATTGCCTCGTTCATGATAAAGAATGTTCCTGTCACTATTTTAAGTCCCGGCCGATCCAAAGCTTCTTTAATACTTGAACAAACTCTCGATCCCGTGGCTTTTTTCATTAATTCCTTCGGATCCGCCCCTCGTCCATTCTTGGCTTCAACGAATGTAATCGACTTAGCTTTAGGAACTATGATCTTCAAATACCCATCAATATCTTTCGTTTTAGACAAGCCGATAATAAAATGACTCTGTTGTCCAGGATAGTATTGATCCAGCATCTTTACGAGTTCCGCCGCCCCGTCTGGATTGTGGGCCGCGTCTAAAACGACATCCCCATGAATTTCGAACCTGCAGCGGGGACGGATGGAGAGGTCGGGTTCATTAATATTTAGTAATTTAAGCGCAGCTTTTGCAATGGCGCTATTTTCTTCATCATAATTTTTAAAGGCGCCATCAATTTGAATAAACGTCGACCCTTTCTCCTTCGCCATCTCTTTCAAAATTTCAGGACACCTTGGACCTAAAACCACAGGAATGCCCGATTTAATAATCCCGCCTTTTTCAAAGGCAATCTTTTCAAGAGTATCTCCTAGAATCTCCGTATGATCAAAGCTAATCGATGTTATCACGCTCAATTCAGGGGAAATCACATTGGTAGCATCAAAACGTCCGCCGAGTCCTACCTCAAAAACCGCCCGGTTCACACCCTCTTCTGCAAAATATATCATGGCCAATAAAGTCGTAATTTCAAAAAAGGTAAGCGGCATCAATTCAAAAAGCTGAGGTAAAATTCTTTCTACCGCATCAATCGGAATCATTTTCCCATCTATCGATATCCTCTCTCTAAATGAGGCGATATGGGGCGAAGTAAATAATCCGCCGCCTAGATTTTTGGCGATTTTCGTTGAAACAGATCCTTTGCCATTTGTTCCTGCAACATGAACCGACTTGAAACATTTTTCTGGATGCCCTAAAGCCGAGCAAGCCCTTTCCATGTTGGCAAGTCCGAGCTTCACGCCCCCATTCAAATTTATTTGAAATAGTCTCTCAATGAGTTTTTGGTAAGATGACATGCGAAAATTCTATTCTCACTTACCATTATGTTCAAATGTGAATCTGTTTAATTATGCTGTGACTTTAGCTTAAGAAAGCTTTCTTCGGTTACGAAAGAGCTGCCGTATCGAACCAAGGGCTTTCTTAAGCCATGGAAGTCGGATCCGCCCGTTATGAGAAGATTCTTTTCTTTAGCTTTTTTTAAGTAGCGGTCATTTTGCTGCATCGTAAAATTGCCATAGAAGCATTCTACGCCATCAAAAGGATATTTGATCAGTCGATTGAATTGAGAGCTTTCGCTAAGCAAATGCGGATGCGCAAGGATTGATACGCCGCCTGCTTGTTTAATAACAGAAAGCGTTTCATCAAGTGTAATGGTGAAGGCTTCGACATAGCCAGCTTTGCCTTCGCCTAAAAATCGGGTAAATGCTTCCTTAATATCTTTGACGATTCCTTTTTCAATAAGGAGGGCGGCGATATGCGGGCGGCCTATAACCCCTTTGGCTTGCGTTTTGGTGAGATCGACATCGATACCGAGAGTTTTAAGCTTTGCCTGCATTTTTTGGCTTCGATCCAGCCTTCTCTCGAAATGCTTTTTTTCAAGCTCAACGATAGCAGGATGGGAAGGATCGAAATTGTAGGCGAGGACATGAACGCTTTCTTTATCAAGATGACAAGAAAATTCTATGCCTGAAATCGCGTTTAAGCCGTTAATTTCTGCGGCAGCGAATAACTCGGGAAGGCCGAGCGTTGTGTCATGATCGGTAAGAGTGACTGCTTTAAATCCTAAATTTTTTGCCATTTCAACAATTTCGGTCGGGGTTGAAGTCCCATCGGAGAATGTAGAATGGCAATGCAGGTCTGCGTAGGGGGTCATGATTTAGGAATGATCCTTATTTCAGATTCAAGATGAACGCCCGTTTTTTCCTGCACCGTTTTACGGACGATATCAATCAGCTTGAGAACATCATCGCTATTCGCTTCCCCTTTATTAACGATAAAATTGGCATGCATTGTGGAGACTTCCGCGTCTCCGACTTTTGTTCCTTTTAAGCCGGCTTCTTCAATTAGGCGCCCAGCGTGGCCGCAGTCCGGATTGCGGAAGACGCATCCGGCTGACATATCGCTGTAGGGCTGCGTATTTTTTCTATAAGCAATGATTTCAAGTTGTTTCTGTCTTGCAGTAAGAGAAGGTTTCAATTTGAATGTAGCGCCAATTATCGCGCCTTTCATTGTTTGAAATGCGGAAGTTCGGTAGCTGAAAGAAAGATCGTCTCTTAATAAAGTGACAAGCTCGCCCTCATCATTAAGATAATCGATGGAATAGAGGGCATCTTTAACCTCTGATCCATTCGCGCCCGCATTCATAAAAATGGCCCCGCCGATGCTTGCGGGAATGCCCGACGCAAATTCTAGCCCTGAAAAACCTGCCTGCGAGGCTTTTGTGCCAAGTAAAGCAAAGCTGTAACCTGCGCCTACATGATAGACGCCGGGTTCAGGATTTTCAAAAAAATCAATCTTGTTTTGGATGACAACCCCGTTATATCCTTCATGATGAAAAAGGCAGTTCGAGCCTTTTCCTAAAATAAAGTAGGGCATCTCGTTGCTCTTTGCGAATGCGATCGCCTCTTTTAAATCTTCAACCGTTTTGGCTTTGATAAAGTAAGAGGCGGGTCCGCCTATTCCGAAAGTAGTCAGTTCTCTTAAGAATTTATTCTTTTCCATATTTTTTATGGAGCGTATCAAGAATCGCATTTACAAACGATGCCGATTCGGGGGATGCGAACTTTCGGCTTAAACGGATAGATTCGGCAATAGCAACTAAGGGGGGGATCTCTTTGACTTCGATTAAATCGTAAATGCCCATCCTTAATACGTTTTTTTCGGCGGAAGGGATGCGGCTTATGTCGTAAGAGGTTGCGACTTCAGAAATGTACTGATCGAGCTTATCTTTTAACTGGCTGATCTCTAATGCCTTACGAAAGCCTTCGTGACCTTGCTTTTTGGTGACTTTTAGCTCATCCATGATCAGTTTTACCACTTCATCTTCACTATCGTTGCCCATATCAATCGCAAAAAGGGCAACATAAACGATTTCTCTAAATTTTTGTTTCGGTAAAGTCATGGAAAAAAGCATAGCAGAATAGGTTATAATAAGGTAGAAGAAGGAGTGAGATTCAGAGGTAAATATGTTATTTGATCTTGATCGGATTACCCAGGTATTTAAAGGGAAAAAAGAGAAGCTGAAAGCGGCAAGAGACCAATTTAAGCGGCCTCTTACTCTTACAGAAAAGATTTTATATACTCATTTATCTCATACGACCGAGGTTGTTCGAGGGAAAACCTACGTTGACTTTAACCCTGACAGGGTAGCGATGCAGGACGCGACAGCCCAGATGGCCCTGCTCCAATTTGTAACTTCAGGCAGAAAGACTGTGGCCGTCCCCTCTACCGTTCACTGCGATCACTTAATTCAGGCGGAAGTTGGCGCGGTTCCCGATCTAGAGAGAGCCCGACAAGAATCTAAAGAAGTCTTTGATTTCCTCCAGAGTGTCTCTTCAAAATATGGAATTGGGTTCTGGAAGCCCGGCGCCGGCATTATCCATCAAGTGGTCCTCGAAAACTACGCCTTCCCGGGCGGAATGATGATCGGAACCGACTCGCACACCCCGAATGCGGGCGGTCTTGCGATGATCGCGATTGGGGTAGGGGGCGCCGATGCGGTAGATGTGATGGCCGGAATGCCTTGGGAGCTAAAAGCGCCGAAAATCATTGGGGTTAAGCTAACTGGGGCCATGAAGGGATGGACAAGTTCTAAAGATGTCATTTTAAAGCTCGCAGGCATTTTAACGGTTAAGGGCGGAACAGGCGCGATCATCGAGTACTTTGGGCCTGGCTGCGCCTCTATTTCTTGTACAGGCAAAGGCACCATTTGCAATATGGGAGCCGAAATTGGTGCGACTACCTCGATTTTCCCTTACGACGATCGTATGGGAGACTATCTTGATGCTACGGGAAGATCGGAAGTCCGCAAGCTTGCGGATCAAAATAGAGAAGCTCTTACACCTGACAGGCAAGTTGAAGAACAGCCTGAAAAATATTATGACCAAATCATAGAAATTAATTTATCGGAACTGGAACCCCATATTAATGGTCCTTACAGTCCCGATAAAGCCTGGAAAATTTCAGAGCTTAAACAGGCCGTAAAACAAAACAATTACCCCGACAAAATTTCTGTCGCCTTGATTGGCTCTTGCACCAATTCAAGCTATGAAGATATGGAAAGAGCGGCATCGATTGCGAAACAGGCTTTAAATAAGGGGTTAAAAGCGGTCTGCCCGTTAACGATTACGCCGGGATCTGAACAGATTCGCGCCACGATTGAAAGGGACGGTCTTTTAAAGTTGCTTGAAGCGATCGGCGGAATGGTATTAGCTAATGCTTGCGGCCCTTGCATTGGCCAATGGAAGCGCCACGACGTGAAGTTTGGGGAAAAAAATTCAATTTTGACTTCCTATAACCGTAACTTCGCGGGACGAAACGATGCCAACCCCGGAACCCATTCGTTTGTGACAAGCCCTGAAATGGTTATTGCTCTAGCTTTGTCAGGATCCATGTCGTTTAACCCGGAAACCGACACTTTGACCAACGAAAAAGGGGAGAAGGTAAAGCTTGATCCTCCAACAGGAGATGAACTTCCAAAAAATGGGTTCGATCAAGGGGATGTGGGATATGTTCCTCCCGTCGAGAATGGAGATCAAGTTCAAATTAAAGTAAATCCAGATAGCGACAGATTGCAGTTACTCGAGCCATTTGCAGCATGGGACGGAAAAGATTATACTAATCTTCGCGTTCTTGTAAAAGCGACCGGCAAATGCACGACCGATCATATTTCTCCCGCCGGAAAATGGCTAAAGTATCGAGGCCACCTCGAAAATATCTCAGATAACATGTTTACAGGTGCTGTAAATGCATTCCGCGAAGAAATTGGCAAAGGGAAAAATTTCGTTAATGGTGAGATTGAACCTTATCCAAAAGTGGCAAAAGCTTATCGAAAAGAAGGGATTGGCTGGATAGCGGTAGGAGACGAAAACTACGGAGAAGGATCGTCTCGTGAACATGCGGCGATGGAGCCTCGCTTTTTAAATGGAAAAGCAATCGTTGTAAAAAGCTTTGCTCGAATCCACGAAACCAACTTAAAAAAACAAGGCATGCTTCCCTTAACATTTGCAAATCCTTCCGACTATGACAAAATCAGAGAGGATGATTTGATCGATTTGAAAAACTTGATCAAACCCGCCGAAAATGTGATTCTAGTTGCGAAGCATTCGGATGGAACAAAGGACGAAATACCTTTAAATCATACGATGAGCGCAAGCCAAATTGAGTGGTTTAAAGCTGGCGCTGCCCTTAACCTTATAAAGGGCTAATCGCTTCGTTGTAAGACAATATTTTTTCGTTATCGAGTTTTCCATGTGAAAATTCGGACAAATTAAAAGCATTTTCTTTTGTTTTAAATTCTACTTGAATTTTCCACGTTTCAGGATTTAATGGAAAAACGATTAAGTTATATTCGCTCATAAGCGAAAGCATCTCTTTCATATTTGCTTCAGATAGTATTGAAAAATTAATGCCAGCCTTATTCGAATGAAAAGCTTGAAAAAGAAGCTCGCTCATCTTTATATAAAAATTTACTTCGAACTGAAAGAATAGGTTGTTGATTCTCTGGAAGACATTTAGAGGGATAACATTATTGCTAGCAAGCGTTCCAAGATGCAGAAAAGGAAAATGCTTCATCCTTCCTACGACAAATTGCGTTACTCTGTAACTCAATCTCTCTGATTGTTCATAGGTTATATTATTTAGGTTTGGTGCAACTGGCAATATCATAGCCAAGGATAATATTCTCTTCACACCTTGGTGTCTAGAATTACTTAATTAGACTGCATTTCGAAGATGACTTTCATTAAACTTTCGTATCAAGGATGATTTCGATCAAGTCTGGATAGAGCCGATTAGGGTCTTTTCTTAAAACAACCTTGAAGGGGATTTTTAAAGTGCCTTTAGCTTTTTCGGCGGTAAGCTCGTCGTATATTTTTTGCCTGAGTTCTTCTGTTGCCGGTTCCTTTTTGTATTTTTTAAGTAGTTTGTTGATTAACGTTTTCTTCTGATAGCGAAAAATATGTT
>CAZABG010000012.1:0-8891 GCA_964483465.1 uncultured bacterium | reverse complement strand
GCTCATTCCTGTTAACGTATCCGAGGAGTTTTTTTATGTACAGAGATACCACCTATAAAGAAAAAATGACCCTTCTAAAAGAATGGGGACCCGCAATTTTTGATGAAATCAAACGGGATTTAAAAAACGAACATATCAAACAAGATTATGTCTTCGCGAAGAAATACCTTGGAGGAAAACCTGCACAGCGTTTAACGCTTGATGAATTAGTCGCGGGGTATCTCAGGGCGGTAGAAGAAGAAGAGCAGGGCGAAAAAATAGCCGAATTTATCGCCAACCGCTGGATGATGAAATCGAGTGATGTTTACGGCTTTTTTGAAAAAGAGCTGTCTCGTATAAATCCTGATTTTAATGAAATCGTTGAGCTACCTGAACAGGAAAGTAATAAATTAATTGAGCAGGCTATCGCAGAATTTGGCGCGCCAAAGACA
This sequence comes from uncultured bacterium, assembly GCA_964483465.1. Classification (GTDB taxonomy): domain Bacteria; phylum Chlamydiota; class Chlamydiia; order Chlamydiales; family Parachlamydiaceae; genus CAZABG01. The sequence goes on along the minus strand of CAZABG010000012.1, from coordinate 8,460 downwards.
TATCTTTTTGCGGTAATCAATTCGGTTTGCTTTTCCAAAAAGCAGTTTGAAGCGCTTAAAAATAAAGCTGAAACGGAAAAGAAAAGAGAAGAAGAAGCATTTACTAAACTTCAAGAAACCGCAAGTTTTGAACAACTCAAAAAAGAGTTTGAGTCGAAGCTAGCTAAGATGGAAGAAAAGTATGAGAAAAAGCTTCAAGGCCTTGAGAAGAAGTATTTGAATGATACGGCTTCTTTAAAGAAACAGATAGCTAACTTATCAAGAAAGCTCAATGGCTAAATTTCCTCTTCCGCTGCCAAAAGATGACGACGAACGTTTTATGGTCGAGGCTTTGAAAGAAGCTTTAAAAGCCTATGACGAAAAAGAAGTTCCTGTCGGAGCCGTTCTTGTTCAGGACGGAAGAATTTTGGCCCGCGGACACAATCAGGTAGAGCTTTTAAATGATGCGACGGCGCATGGCGAGATGCTTGCTATGACTGCCGGCGCAGCAAAGCTTGAAAACTGGCGGCTTTCTGATACGACGCTATATACCACTCTTGAGCCGTGCGTTATGTGTTTGGGCGCGGCGCTTTTGTCGCGCGTAAGCCGTATTGTGTGGGCGGCTCCAGATAAACGTCACGGCGCGCTCGGCAGCTGGGTCAATTTACTTGATAAGCCACATCCTACTCATTCCCTGACGGTTAAAGGGGGAGTGCTTGAAGAGGCGGCAGCTTCTTTAATGGTTACATTCTTTAGAGAACGAAGAGCTCAAGGTGAGAATGAAGAATTCGAATGAAATGCTTGATTTAATCCGAGAAATGCGGAGCTATCAAGAGAAAAATCTTTTAAATCTGGGCAAAAGAATTATACCTGCGCTAACAAGCGATGACGTTTTACAACCTAACGATTTTCCAGAGCTCGAATTAAATCCCCACTTTCGATACGAAGAGGGAATTTTGCATGGAATACAATCGGTTGAAATGGCGCTCCAAGCCAAAGTTAAGGATGCGACTTATAATCATGAAGCACATGATTGAGTTTGTCTCTCAATTCATGTAATGCTTGATTGAATAATTTTTCCTTCGTGTCTAAATCGATATTCGCGGCGCAAATTCTATCCATCAAATTTAGACTTTGAATTTCAAGTGTTCTCATCTTGGCTTTAGCCGCGAGATAGGGATTCTTTAAGGCAAATTTTCTTTTTAGAAGTTCTGTAAAGGGGAGCTCGTGATTGCGATCCACATTTCCTTTTCTTTCGACATAGTATCTGAAAAGCTGATCAAGCGCTTTGTGATAAATTTCTCTTACCGCTTCTTTCTCATAACGAAGAATTAAACCGACAGTGATGGCAGCAATACCTAGTAAGAAGGTGATAAGACAGACAATAGGCTTGATGCCGCTCATAATCCAGATCGAGCTTTTAGAAAATATATATATTCCAAATGCGACAAAGATGATGCCGAAAAAGAAAAATACGTATCGATAACGAATGACTTTCTTCTTTTTATCTGTATAAAGGGGATCTTCCTGGATCTGCTGCTCTTTGAAATCCTTTAATTCAGGATATGCATGAGAAGTAGATTCCAAATCCATTGGGAGAATTTTCTTATTTTTACTTTCCATAAAATATAATTATAATTTTATCATAATCTTTTTTAACTATAAACCTTAATTTTCGGCAAATTTTGCCCCCCAACATAAGTTTGAAGGATGAAGGATGAAGGTGGAGCAGCAAAGGATGAAGGCAGAAGGCAGAAGGATGAATAGCGACAGAATGGGCGCGCTGCAAGCGCGCTTGTAATAAAAAGCGCTCTTTTAGAGCGCCCGTTCTGCCGAAGGCAGTCTATTTATCCGCTGAAAGCGGCACAATTTGTTGCTATTCATCCTTCTGCCTTCTGCCTTCATCCTTTTGCAACATACTTTACAAATCCGCTTCATTTTAAAACGGACGATATATATACTAGCTGCTTATATTAAGGAGTCTGGTCCCATGAAAAAAGAAAAGCACCCAAAATACCAAGAAGTGCTGTTTGAAGATTCTTCGACCGGAAAGCGCTTTATTGTGGGTTCAACCATTCAGACAAAAGAAAAAGAGAAGTTTGAAGGCAAAGAATACCCTTTTTACCGCCTTTCCATTTCTTCCTATTCACACCCTCTCTTCGTAGGTAAAAACGCGATTGTAGATGCTGAAGGAAGAGTCGATAAGTTCCAAAAGAAATACAAGAAAAACTAATTTCGATTTCAGCCAAAGGGGTTTTTTAAGCCGCTTTGGCTATTTTTATGCAAAAAAAGATTCAAGAATTTATTAGACGGTTGAGCGAGGTCGAAGCGGCTCTTTCTCATCCTGACGCTTTTTCCGATCCAAAAAAATATCGGGAACTTACTCAAGAGCATGCCTACCTTAATGAGGTGCGATCGCTTAATGCTCAAATTGAAAAATCAAAAAAACAGTTAGTAGATAATCAGGCCGCTATTAAATCCGAAACGGATCCTGCTTTCATTGAAATGTTGAAAGAAGATAGCGACGCGATAGAAAAAGAGCTTCCTGAGCTTGAAAAGAAGCTCGAAATCTTACTTGTTCCTCCTGACCCAAATGATAGCCGCAATACTATTCTTGAATTAAGGGCAGGAACAGGGGGAGACGAGGCAGCTATATTTGTTGGCGACTGCGTCAGAATGTATCGTCTTTTCGCGGATAAAATGGGGTGGAGAACTGAACTTTTGTCCTGCGCTCAATCGGAGCTTGGCGGCTTTAAAGAATACATCATGAGCGTCGCAGGTCCAAACGTTTACCGAATGCTCCGCTATGAAGGGGGAACGCACCGTGTGCAAAGAGTTCCTGAGACGGAAGCGCAAGGGCGTGTTCATACTTCGGCGATTACGGTAGCGGTCCTTCTTGAGCCTGATGAAAATACAGATATCAAAATTGATGAAAAAGACTTAAGAGTCGACACCTACCGTTCATCAGGCGCTGGGGGTCAGCACGTTAACACAACGGATAGCGCCGTTCGCTTAACGCATATTCCTACGGGCATCGTTGTTTATTGCCAGGAAGAAAGAAGCCAGCATAAGAATAAAGAAAAAGCGATGCGCCTTCTTCTTGCTAAAATGGCTGAAGTCGAAGCGGAAAAGAAAGCGAAAGAAATTTCATCTAGCCGTTCAGAGCAGGTAGGATCAGGCGATAGGTCCGAGAGAATCAGAACCTATAACTACCCTCAGAATAGGGTGACAGACCACCGTATTAACTTGACTAAGTATAATCTCGATCAAGTGATGGCAGGTGATTTGGATGAGTTTTCAAATGCGCTCGTCGCTTTTTACCATCAAGAAAAATTAGCCGAATGAAAACGCTGATCGAAGTGGCTAAACTCTGCTCTGATCATCTTGCGAAAAAAGGGGTGTCTAAAAGAGATGCAGAAGATTTAATCGCCTCCGTTTTAAACTTGAAACGAATAGACCTCTATACGCAGCATGATCGTCCTCTTATTGAATCCGAGCTTGCAAAGCTGAGGCATGCAGTCGAGAGAATGGCAAAAGGCGAGCCTTTTGCGTACGTTGTGGGGGAAGTCGATTTTCTTGGGATTAAAATTGAGGTGACGCCTTCTGTTTTAATTCCACGCGTTGAGACTGAGATGTGGGTGTCTGAGATTGAGGGTAATCCAAATGTCATTTGGGATGTCTGCACGGGATCGGGCGCGATTGGTTTGTCTTTAAAAAAGCGCTTTCCGGATGCGGATGTTTCGATTAGCGATATTTCAGAAGATGCGCTTTTGATTGCGAAAAAGAACGGTGACAAGAATTTCCTTAAAGTAAATGTTTTAAAGGGTAATTTGCTTGAGCCTTTTAAGGGTAAAAAAGCAGATTTAATAACGGTCAATCCTCCTTATATTTCTATAAAAGATTATGAGCTATTGGATAAAGGGGTTAAGGATTTTGAGCCTCGTATAGCGCTTGTGGGAGGAGAAACGGGTTTAGAGTTTTATGAGCGCTTAGCCAAAGAGCTGCCTAATTTCTTAAATGCCGGAGGATCGGCTTATCTGGAGATCGGCTTTGACCAGGGAGATAAGGTAAAATCTTTGTTTGACACGCAAATTTTCGATTCGATCGAAGTAAAAAGAGATTTAAGCGGACACCCCCGCTGTTTATCCTTGAAATACAAAGGAAATTCTCTTAAAATGACGGGGCAAAACCTTGGAGTTTTATGCTCGGAGCGTTGACCGAAAAAATGCAAGGGCTGGTTAAGAAATTAGCCGGCACTAAGAAGCTCACTGACGCGAATATTGCTGATGCGGTTAGCGAAGTGCGTGTGGCGCTTCTGGAAGCAGACGTCAACTATTCGGTCGTAAAGACTCTTGTTCAGAGGGTGAAAGAAAAAGCCCTGGGAGATGAGGTTTTAAAAGCGGTATCGCCTGGCCAGCAGTTCGTGAAAATTGTTCACGAAGAGCTTACGAGCCTGATGGGTGGCGATGAAGCGGAGTTAAGTCTGAACAAAAGACCTGCTATTTTAATGGTATGCGGTCTTCAGGGGTCAGGTAAAACGACAACTTGCGCTAAGCTTGCGAAGTTTTTATTGAAGAAGGGGCAGATTGCAAAGCCTCTTTTAGCTGCGTGCGATTTGCAAAGGCCTGCTGCGATTGATCAGTTGAAGACGCTGGGTAAAGAGATTGGTGTCGATGTCTTTACGATCGATGGCGAAAAGCGGCCAGAGAATGTGGCGCAAGCTGCGCTCGAAAAGTTAAAGCAAGGCGGATACGACTGCTTGATCGTTGATACCGCAGGACGCTTGCACATTGACGAAACGTTGATGCAAGAGTTGAAAGTTGTGCGAGATATCGTGCAACCGCATGAGATTTTATTTGTCGCGAATGCGAGTACCGGCCAAGACGCGGTGAAAGTAGCCGATGAGTTTAATAAGCGGGTCGAAGTAACCGGATCTATATTGACCATGTTAGATGGCAATACGCGGGGCGGAGCTGCGATATCAATTAGGGAAGTGACCGGAAAACCGCTAAAGTTTGAAGGAGTCGGCGAGAAGCTTGATGACCTTCAGGTGTTTAATCCTCAGTCGATGGCTGACAGGATCTTGGGGATGGGTGATACCATTAACCTGGTCCGCAAAGCGCAAGAGCATTTCGACGAGAATGAAGCAAAAGAGCTTGAGAAAAAGCTGCGAAAAGCAACTTTTACTTATAGCGATTATTTAAAGCAGATTCAGTCTTTCAAAAAGATGGGGCCTTTAAAGGGGCTTTTAAATATGCTGCCTGGGGCAGGTATGCTGAAAGATCTGGATATTGATGAAAAAGAGATTACCCGTGTCGAGGCGATCATACAATCGATGACGCAGGCTGAGCGGGAAGAGAAAGTAGATTTAATTCCATCCAGAAGGCACAGAGTTGCCAAAGGGTGCGGGCTCAAAGTGGATGATGTGAATCGTTTGGTAAAGTCCTTTGAGCGAGCGAAAAGCTTTTTTAAAAATATGCCAAACATGAACCAATTACAGAAGATGATGGGAGGATCCCTGTGGCGTTAAAAATTAGAATGAGACAACAAGGTAGAAGCAACAGACAAGTTTATAGAGTCGTTGTCTCTGATATCCGCGAGCCGCGCGATGGTAAATACATCGAAGCGCTTGGCTGGTACAATCCGTTTGAGAAAGAAGATGAAAAAAATCTTCATATCGATGCGGCCCGTATTGACTTTTGGATTAAACAAGGTGCGGAAGTTTCTGATAGAGTAAAATCGCTTGTATTAAGAAGAGCTCCTGAAGTGATTAAGTCGATGACGGCGCGTGAAGTTCAGAAGCACGTTAAAGCTAGAACCAAAAGAAAAGCGGCTGAGAAGAAGGCTTAATTTTGCGTTTTGATATCCTCTCCCTTTTCCCTGAATATTTTAAGGGGCCGTTTGATGAAAGTATCCTTAAGCGGGCGAAAGAGAGAGGATTAATCGATATCCATTTGGATAATATCCGCAATTTTACGAATAATAAATGGCGTAAAGTGGATGACCGTCCTTTTGGAGGGGGTCCCGGAATGGTTATCATGGCAGAGCCGGTCGTAAAAGCGATTAGGCACTATAAAAAGCCTGAAAGCCGGGTAATTTATCTTTCCCCTCAAGGGAAAAAGTTTGATGCGGCAGTTGCCCGCAGGCTTTCTAAAGAAAGCCATCTAATCCTTTTATGCGGCCACTATGAAGGGATTGATGAAAGAGCAATTGAGCTGGAAGTGGATGAGGAAATATCGATTGGCGATTATGTGCTCACAAATGGAGCGATCGCGGCGATAGTCCTCGTAGATGCCGTTAGCCGGTTTGTACCGGGAGTGCTCGGAAATGAAGAGGCAAGTCAAAATGATTCTTTCGAAAACGAAGGAGTCCTTGATTGCCCCCATTATACACAGCCTCGCAAGTTTGAAGATTTAGAGGTGCCTGAAGTATTATTTAGCGGGCATCATGAACAAATTGATAAATGGCGTAAAGAGCAGGGTCTTATCAAAACAAGACGAAACCGGCCCGATCTTTTGTCTGAATAGATTTTTAGGAGTTAGTACCATGTCAAGACATGCTGTGATCCAGAAACTGGAACAGAAAATGATGAAGCAAGACGTTTCCGATTTCGCAATCGGTGATACCGTCCGTATCCACACACGTATTGTGGAAGGTGAAAAAGAACGTATTCAGATGTTTACCGGAACCGTGATTGCCCGTAAAGGCACAGGTCTTTCCGAAACCATCTCTATCCACAGGGTAGCATACGGCGTTGGCATGGAGAGAGTATTCCCTATCCATAGTCCACGTGTTGCAAAAATCGAAGTAATGAAGCGTGGCGATGTTCGTCGTGCGAAGCTTTATTATCTCCGCGGAACGTCAGGTAAGAAGTCGAAAGTTAAAGGAAAAATCCTTACAACTAAACCGGCTGCTACCCAAGTCGCTCCTGCTGCTTGAGATCGCAAGGAATTCCCTCTCGCTTAAAACCTAAAGCGATGAGTCCAAAACAGCATGCGCTTCTCGCTTTCGAGCGGGAAGCCCGTGCGAAAGGATTTAGCCTTATTGCAGGCGTAGATGAAGCAGGACGAGGTCCGCTCGCAGGACCCGTTGTTGCTGCCGCCTGCATCCTTCCCGAAAACTTTTTCCACCCTAAACTAGACGATAGCAAAAAGCTGACACCGGCCATCCGTGATTCGCTTTTCCCCATTCTTACCTCTTTTCCGCATGGCATCGGCATTGTTTCTCATGAAGAAATTGATCGGATTAATATACTTCAGGCAACGCACAAGGCCATGCACCTTGCCTTGGCTGCGCTTCCCTTTAGACCCGATTATATCCTTGTGGACGGCTTGCAGCTTCATCATGAAGTGCCTTCTCAAAAGATTATTGATGGGGACGCACTTAGCCACTCTATTGCTGCGGCTTCTGTGATTGCAAAAGTAACCCGTGACAGAATCATGCTCCAATTGGATGTGATGTTTCCCCACTTTGGTTTCAAAGACAATAAAGGCTATGGAACAGCCAAGCATCTTAAAGCCATTGAAATTCATGGCCTTTCTCCCTACCATAGAAAATCATTTAAAAATGGGATCCATTCCAAGGAACAAGTCCAGCTATCTTTTAGTTTAGCGAATTGAAATAATATCCGGGCCTTTTCGCTTTTTTGAATGGCTTTTTTGATTTTTTTGATGTCTTATTCAAATCTTTATGCAAGTTCTGTAGAAAAGGTTTTTTTAACCAAACATTGAGAATTTTTATGAATTGTATTCAGGTTGCGAATAATAATTTTAATTGGGTAAATAATTTAGTCGAAACTGAGGGAGCTAGCTACTTAGATAATCCTAGTATAGCAGGTTGTCTTTACTTAGGATTACTAACGGCTGGCGGTCTCATTACTTTTACAGCAAAAACTTCGATCGATTTAGTTAAACGATCCGTAACGCAGCTTTCATATCAAGATATTTTAGCATCAATCGTCTCCATTGCTGCTACGGTGATTGCGGTAACCATATTTCCACTCATTTTTGCGGTTTCTTCAGCTTTTTTGCTTTATAATCTCGTGGATTGCACAAAAGCTAAAACGGAAGAAGAAAAAGTGAATTCAAATGTAAAAACCATATATTTGCAATAAACTATTTTTAGTTTTGTAACTAATCTTATTTAAATTTTTTTTAATATTTAAAAGGTAAAAATGATTCATTCTTCTGTTGAGACTTGGGGTAATAATAAAATCGCTGAAGCGTTGATCGAAACCCATGCGACGAAAGGCAGCTATCTCGCCTTTGCGATATATGAATTAGGCGTTGAGCTTGCCGCTACGAATTTATGCGTTTTTGAATACGCTGGAAGGTCTATAACTCACATTGTACTTTCTCCCCTTTTCGAAGATTATAAGTTTATTACGGGATTAAACTATTTAGTTGAGGGATTGTGGAAAACGGTGGTTGCAGTACTATTTGATCATTTTATTGTTTTTGTTGCGCTAGCAAGACTTATAAC
>CAZABG010000011.1:36387-41223 GCA_964483465.1 uncultured bacterium | reverse complement strand
AGATCTGTCACAAACAAGACAATTAAGAATACGATAGGAAAGTGAATGACTAATGGATGAAATTTTCCAATGAACTGCCACCAATATTCAAAAGTCGGAATGGTGAGAGCTTCAACCGCCATATTTTTGCCGGATCGCGTCTAATTTAGCCTTTTCCTGGGCTTGCTCATTCGGAGGCAAATCTTTTAGCTGTTTATCAAGAAGGCTTTTGCGTCTAACAGATGAGTCGTAAATTAAAAATTCTGCGATTGCGGCCGCTTCATCAGGAGAAATATTTGAATCCTTCATCGCCTGCATTCGACGTGTCGTTGTTTCCCAATAGCTTGGAAGGACTTGTTTTGCTTGTAAACTATCTTCCGCACCATGGCACGTAGTACATTTTGCTTGAAAGACTTCGTAAGTTACTTGCAAAGGTTCAGGGTAACGTTTAACGGAAATAGATTTTAATGCTCCAATTAACTCTTGCGGATATGTCGACAAAAACTCTTCGCTAACCATCTCAGAATTAACAGGATTGTGAGCGAAGAGAGTAAATAATAACAAAAAGATCATAAGTCTTTCATAAAGGCATGCCTATTAAACATCAATAAGCATAAGCGGTTTGAAACCAGAACTTATTATATCTATCACGTCTTCCTGCATTAAAATCGTAGGATATTTTCATAATTAAAGTAGGAAAAAGGTGATAGTTTAACCCAAGTGATAGCTGGGAGCCGCTTTGATGCCTGAGTTCGCTCCTTACGGCAGAATAGCGTATAACCCCTTCAAGCTTTGACCAAAAATCATCGCAGATAGGAGAGATAAAAAAGCTGCTATACTGAATCCACGCTCCAAATTCATGGATAAAATGCCTTGGAATGTTAAGAGCATAATTTCTAATGGCGTCTCGGCCCGTATAGATAAGCTCGCCCATCCATTTCGCGCGGCCCTTCGTTCGCCAGTTTAAATCGAGAACGCCCGCGTTGTAATAAAGCAATTTCTTGCTCACATGTACGCCTGCATACTTATTCGAATTCCATTGTCCCCACATGCCTGATAGGCCGATTTCTCGATAGGGATAGGGTCTGAATCCAATCCTGCCCCCTAAAGCGGGCCCGTGATTATTATCAAGCGAGTTGCAGCCGAGCCTGATATCGCCGTTATCTTCATCTGGACCGTTTCCGATCCAAAGATCGTAGGAAATGACAACAGGCACTCCATTATCGCGATAGCAGATTGGCTTTGCCCCTCTTATATTTATTCCTACTTCGGCGGGGGGTGTAAGAACATGGTTACGAGGCACGTATGGAAGCGGTAAATTAGGCAGCTTATTGATCCAGCCTGTCGTCATTTTTTCCCATACAAGCCCTAAGGGGGTACTGAATTTTCCCGCTCGGAATATCCAGTCATCATTAATAACATAGTCGATTACACCGTAAACAACCGTTAAATCGGTGAAACAGCGCTGCAAGGCTAAGTCTAATTTTAATTCAAAAAGAAGCCTATCGCCATAACGCCATAAAAATACAGGATCAATTGCGACTCCAAAAGTTTCATTGCCGTGTGTAGGAAGCCTGTAAAAAGCAAAAGCCGTACCTGTCGCAAGAAAGTTGCTCATGGCATTTGTGGCTTCGCTCGGAGCCTCCTGAATCGCTTCTATTGAATCATTTGCCGCTTGCAGCTCATCTTTTAATGACTGCAGTTCGTCCTTAAGGGTCGCAACTTCCGTTTGCAGATCCTCAATCGCGCCTTTTGTCATATCGTCATCGCCTTTAGGGCACTCTAAACAGTTTCTTCCAGGCATAGCTTGAGGATGTTCGATGCTATCCTTTAGTTTAGGTTTAGCAGGTTTTGGCTCCGTTTTTTTGTCTGCTTTCAAGGCTTCCGTTTTTTCAACAGGCTTTTCTATCTCTTCAAGAGGTATCGATGCAGGCTCATCCGCCACAAGGGCGATCGAGGCTAAAAATAGGACGAAGGATCTCATAAAGGTTGTTCCTTAAGGTCGAAAAATTGTAGTAAGTCGCGATGATCTTCAGCGGTTAGGGGAATGCGAATTCTTTTTTGCAAAAGAACTGTCTTCCATTGAGCGGGGGTCATTTCTTTGGGTGTTCTTTTGTTGTGCATGGCGGTTGCGTACTGTTCATAAAGTTCGCCGCCGCGCGTCTTTTCATTTTTTATCGTTGAGCGTTTTTCGGGGGGATCGCACTTTACGACATTTGCCTCAATGGCAAAAAAGAATAGAAGGAAAACAAAAATCAGATTTTTCATATGCACCTCTTAAAACCAAGAGGGCATCCTAAATGGTTAAGACTTAATTTGTAAAGATTATAATTTTAATTTTATCAAACCGGGGAAAACCAGGATTCTTCCGGATGCAGGGGCTTTGATTTATCCACCATTAATTCACCTGAAGCACCCTTGTAGATGGCAAAAAAGACTAATGGAGAAGGGGCTGGACCTCCGGTATTTAAGCCGTTCCTATCATAGGTAGAGCCATGGCAGGGACATGAATACCCAGTATCGACCGCATTTACAGTACATCCTAGATGGGTGCAAACCGCCGTCTGAACACGCACTTTTCCGCCCGATGTTTCGACAAATACTTTTTGCTTAGGATTAAAAATTTTCCCTTCACGCGCTAAAACATCTTCGGGGCGTCCGATACTAAAAACACTTGGAGGAACCTTCATCGCGTTCGGATACAAAAACCCTAAAAATGAGGCGCCCGTGCATTGAGTCACGCCAAGGAGGCAAGCTCCGACGCCAAGCATCGCTAAAAAGGATCGTCTTGTAATCGCAGGATCAACTTCATCTGCATCGTTATGAATCGAATTACGATATTTCGGCATAATTATTACTTCTCATCTTCTCTAAACATTTGATACTTCGCCTCTTCAATATGATCGAATTGTCCCTTTCTCCAAAAATAGAAAAAGAGAATAAGGCCGATTATACCAAGCGCAACACTTGACGCAAGATACGCGATCATCCTACCCACCTAATAGTATAGTTCATCGCATCCATCGTAACGGCTTGAGTAGGACACTTTTGCGCGCAAAAACCGCAGCGAATGCAGAGATCTTCATCTTTCATCATAGCGGTTCCCATAAGAGCCAATTCTTCATCGCTCATGTTTGCCGAATCGACGCCGTAGAAATTATCGACTGCGGCCCTTAATCTCCCGTCGCCTGAATCGAGCGCAAGCTTTGAAATAGGCACCTGTTTTAAGCAGTTCGTCGGACAAACATCCACGCATCCGTTGCATTTAATGCAAAGCGTTCCATCAAAAACAGGGTTCACATGGCATTGTAAACAACGCGAAGCCTGCTCAGACGCGGCTTCATACGTATAATTATTTTCGACCAGATTCTGATTATGGATTCTAATGTCAGCCGGCTGCATCGTCGGCAGCGCATACTTGGTTTTGATATAATCCATATTTCTCATGGGCGTAAGTTCTGTCCATTCGGTCGAAATTTCTTGATACGGATTTGTTCCACGTAGATCACGGTCGATCGCTCGCGCCGAATCTTGGCCATGACGAATAGCCGTTATAAAAAGGGCCGCTCCAAATGCCGCGTCGCCGCCCGCGTAAATCCCTTTAACTGAAGTTCTTCCGGTTCCGCGTTCCGCTTTAATTACACCGCGGTCAATGACAAGTTCTTTTGTCTTATCCCATCCGTCAAATAAGGACATATCCATGGCTTGCCCGATTGCGAGAGCGATCGTATCGCATGGAATAATATAATCTGAATCCGGGATAAATTTTGGCTGAAAGCGATTTTGCGCATCAAATAAAGAAGCGATTTTTTGAACCTTAAGGCCTGAGACATTCCCTTTTTCATCGCGAACAACTTCTTTTGGGCCCACTCGATTAATTATAGTAATGCCCTCTTCAAGGCCATCTTCTATTTCAAATTCATCGGCCGTTTGTTCATCGCGGGATTCAAGGCACACCATCGTCACCTTTTTCGCCCCATTTCTAACAGATGATCGAGCTACGTCAAAGGCAACGTTTCCGCCTCCGATGACCACGACATTTTCACCAATCTTCCATTCCTTGCCGTCGCACCTAAGGCGAAGATACTCAATCCCTCTGATTATATCCGGCTTATCGGCTCCCGGTATGGGTAAATCACGGGACTTCCAAAGGCCGACCCCAATAAATACCGCGTCATATTTTTGCTGCAGTTCAGTAAGAGAAATATCGCGTCCGATCTTTTTGTTAAAAAATATTTTGGCGCCTAAATATTCGATCGCTCCGCACTCGTTTACGACGACATCCTTTTTTAATCGGTAAGGGGGCACTCCGTAATAGAGCATGCCGCCCACTTTAGGCATCATTTCAAAAACATCAACTTCATATCCTAACCTAAGCAAATCATGTGCGCATGATAATGATGCGACGCCGGCGCCTATGCACGCGACTTTTAAGCCGTTCGGTTCAGGATTTACAGAGCCTCGGGCATAACTAAATTGAAGCGATTTGATATGAGCTTCTTTATCAAGGCCCCACCATTCGTCTAAAAATCGCTTCTGAGCTCGTATGGTGAGGGTTTTATCGACTCTGTCTCTTCTGCACGTAAGCTCGCAAGGAGCGCCGCATATCATTCCGCAAATGGAAGCAAAAGGGTTAGGCCCGCGCGCGATTTTATAGCCTTCAAGCAGATTTCCTGCGTGAAGTTGAATCATGTATCCGCGCGGATCGGTATTAACAGGGCAGCCGTCGCGGCAGTCGATTTGGCGCAAATAATAGTCGACATCAGGTATCACGACATCGTATACTTCTCTGTACGTTTCGGCCAAATCATCCATAAAGGACTCAAATTAAAGCTTTAAACATTTATTTTATAGAGG